>JBBQHZ010000127.1:0-11648 GCA_038324445.1 Rhodobacterales bacterium
TGGCCCCGTGGCCGCTGTCCGATCCGGCGATGAAGGCGAACAGGTCGGTCACGCCGGACTTGGCCAGATGTGACCTCGCGGATGCCTCGGCATCGTTGGTGGCAAGGCCCAGCGGCAATCCCCGCGCCTTCAGCGCCGACAGGGTGGCGCGAAGCGGCACCGCTTCGACCAGCGGCGTCGCCGCGGCTTCCGCCACCAGAACCGCATGGATCGCTTCAAGGTCCTTGCGCGGCAATTCGGCGGCGATGGCCTCGGACACCTGCCGCGAGGTGCCCGCGATGACGAAGCTTTCCGGCCGGAACCTGCGATTGCCGAGGTCATAGGCCAACACCTCGCCCAGCCGCGCCTCAAGCGCCGGGTCGCCCTCGGCCAGCGCCACGATCATCCGGTGCGCCCAGCCGCCCCACGTGCCGTGGAAATCGAACAGCACGCCGTCCTTGTCGAACAAAAGTCCCTTGATTTGTGTCATCGGCGTCACGTCCAGTTCGGCAGGTCACCGCCCGGCAGCGCCGCGCGGATCGTGGTGAATTCCTCGGCCCGGATGCCGGTGCCCTGGGCAGCATCCATTACCCACCGGTCGTCGGACAGCAGAAAATCCAGCACCGAGGCAAGAAACTCGGCCTCGCCCGCGCGCACCCGCAGATCCGCCTCACTTACGCCGGTATTTCCCATGAAGGCGGGCAACAACTCCTCCTGCGTGGCCAGCCACGCCAGCAGGGCCAGCGCCCGCGTCTCGGCGAAATCTTGCTGCATTGTTTTCGGTCCGTTTCGCAATAAAGGGTTTGTTAACCATTCGGGTCCAAATTCTGCGTTGAGATACCGGGAATTGTCTATAATGCCCAGTATGGTTGTAACTGTGAGGATCTGATGTCGGGGCGAATTCTTGTCGTTGATGATGTGGCAACAAACCGCATCATCATGAAAGTAAAGCTCGCGGCCGCTTGCTATTCGGTCGATCAGGCCGAGAGTGGAGCGGCGGCCCTCGCCGCCGCGCGGGACAAGAAGCCTGACCTGATTCTCCTCGATGTGATGATGCCCGACATGAGCGGGGTGGAAGTCTGCCGCGCCCTCAAGGCCGATCCCGCCACTGCCGACATTCCCGTGGTGCTGATCACGGCGCTCTCTGACCGCAACGCCAAGATGGAGGGGTTGGAGGCCGGGGCCGACGATTTCCTGACCAAACCGGTGGAGGAAGTGACGCTTCTGGCCCGCGTCCGCTCGCTGCTGCGGGCGCGCAACACGGTGCGAGAGTTGCGGGCGCGGGGCGACACCATCTCGGTTTTCGGCTTTGCCGAACCCGCCCTCGGGTTCGAGGGCAAGCCGCGTCCCGGCCGGATCGCGCTGGTGGCACCGGGTGCCAAGGGCGCCGTGCTGTGGAAATCCGCCATCGACGACCGCGTCGGTGGCCACGTCTACATCATCCCCCGCGAAGCTGCCCTTTCCGACAGCGCCGACGGGAACGGGGCGCCGGACCTGTTCGTGATCAACGTCGATCTGGGCCAGCGCAACGAAGGTCTGCGCCTGCTGTCGGACCTGCGTTCGCGCCCCAGCACGCGCCATTCGGCAACCATCATGATCCTGCCCGAAGGCGACAGCGAACGCGCCGCGATTGCCCTCGATCTGGGGGCCAGCGACGTGATGCATGACCCGTTCGACGCCAAGGAACTGGCGCTCCGCATCTCGTTGCATCTCGACCGCAAGCGCCAGTCGGACCGCATGCGCGCGGGTGTGCGCGCCGGGCTCGAGGCCGCGATCACCGACCCGCTGACCGGCCTCTACAACCGCCGCTTTGCGCTGCACCGGATGGAGCAGATCCTTGCCGGGCCGGGGGCAGAGATTGCGGTGATGATGATCGACCTCGATTTCTTCAAGACGGTCAACGATACCTATGGCCATGGCGTGGGTGATATCGTGCTCAAGCAGGTCGGCACACGCCTTGGCGCGCAGTTGCGCACCGGCGATCTTCTGGCCCGCATCGGCGGGGAAGAGTTTCTGGTGGTGCTCGCCGACACCGACGCCCGCAGCGCCGCCGATTGTGCCGAGCGGTTGCGCCACGCCGTTGGCGGCGAAGGGTTCGATATCGGGAAAGGCAGCATGCCCCTGCATGTGACCGCCAGTGTCGGGTTGGCGCTGCCGGGCCTGCTCGACCGCGCCGCGACACCCGAGGCGCTGATCCATCAGGCCGACTCGGCGCTTTACGGCGCCAAGGCGCGCGGCCGCGACCGCGTCAGCCTTGCCGCGATGGACGCCGCCTGACCGCCCGACCGCCTGCCGACTGAAGTCCGGCGACTGGCAGCGCCTGCATCCCTAATGGCGATCCGGCCCGAAGCGGCGCATCATCCGCGCCAGACGCTCGGCCAGTTCGGTGCGCTCGCCGGCGCTCATGGTTTCGATCTGGTCCAGCAGCGCGCCATGTCCCGTCGCCTGCAACGATCCCGCCAGATCGCGCGACTGCGCGAAGGCCGCCTCGGCGGCGGCGCGGTCGAACGGCTCGGCCAGCAACGCCGCCTGCACCGCGCGCAGGGCCTGGCCGATGGCGCGGCGTTCCTGCCTCAGCGGCTCGCCATGTCGCTCGATCCGGCCGCGCAATTCGTCGCGGTCGTCGCGCGTCAGGGCCAGCGCAAAGGGCCCAAGGCCCAGCGTGCGCAATTCCGGCGCGCCGTCGCCCCGGTCGCCCGCGCGCAACACCACCCCCGCCACCATGCCGACGATCGCAAGGTTCAGCGCCAGTGACAGCGCCAGCGCGATCTTCACCCACCGCGCCGTGCGCGGCACCGGCGGGGCATTCCCGGTCTCAGACATCACCGCTCTCCGTCCACAATTCGCCGATATCGGGCGTCACGGCATAGCCGCCGAAGGCATAGGGCAAGGCCGTATCGCCGAGCCATCCCGTCACCATGTCGGGCGAATAGAGGCCCACGCCCAGCCCCACGATCCCCGCCGCCGTGATCCCCGACACCGCACTCCAGCCGCCCAGCCCGGTGACAAGTTCCGCAAACCAGCCGCGTCGTGCAACGGGCGCTCGACCGGCAGCCGCCGCCGCCGCGCGCGCGGGCGTCGCCGCCTGCACCGCCGCCGCATCCGCCAGCACGCGCGCCATCAGATCCGGTGACGGGCCGTCGCTCTGCGCACGGGCCAATAGCACTTCAAGCTCCCCATAGGGGCCCGCCTCCGTTTCGCGTTCAATCGCCATAACCCAAGGCCTCCTTCTGACCTGCCAGCGCCTGCGTCAGCGCCCGTTTACCACGCGCGGTCAAGCTTTCGACCGCCTCCACCCCAAGCCCGAGGATCTCGGCGATCTCGGGGTTGGACAATTCCTCGATATGGCGCAGCACCACCGCCTGTCGCTGGCGTTCGGGCAATTGCGCCAGTGCGCGGTCCAGCGCATCCATCCGCCCCGCCTGCTGCAACCGCGCCTCGGCACCGGGGCTGTCATCGGCGAAATCGTCGTCGCCCAACTCGACCGAACGTCCCGACTTGCGCAGCCGGTCGATGCTCAGGTTCGCCACCACCCGGTGCAGCCAAGTCGCGGGCCGGGCCGCACCATCGGTCTGCCAATCCGTCGCTGCGCGCCACAGGCGCAGCATCGCCTCCTGGGCCACATCCTCGGCCTCGGTCCGGTCGCCCAGCACACGGGCGGCGTGGCGATAGGCGCGCGGCAGAAGGCGCTCGGTCAACAGACGCGCGGCGCCTGGATCGCCATGGGCGAAAAGGACCATCAGCGCCCCGTCGTCGAGGGCCGCAATTTCTGTCTCCGCGCCTGCCATCCTGCCTGCTTACCCTGCGTCGCGCCGTTCCTGCAATTCGGCAATGGCCCGGGCTTGCGCCGGGCCATTGCCTTGTCGACCCTATCCGCGGTCGCCGCCAAAGCGACGGCCCATCCGCTCGAGCATCTGCGCCACGGCCGCGTCGAACTCGGCCTCGGTGACGGAACCGTCGCCGTCCGCATCCATATGCCCGAACATCTGCTCGGGGTTCGGGCCGCGGCCTTCCCGGCCTTCCCGGCCGCCATGTCCACCGCGCCCCTCATGCCCTTCGCGCCCCAGACGGCCACGCCAACCCCCGTTTGCCATCCGGTCCTCGCGCGCCGCGTCCAACTCGGCCATGGTCAATTGCCCGTCGGCGTCGGTATCGGCGCGCTCCAGCATCCGGTCGACACCCTGCGCCACGCGCAGGGCGCCTTGCGCCAGCAACTCGTCGCGGGTCAGGAACCCGTCAGCATCGGCATCGGCAGCCGCGAAGCGGTCGGGGCGGGCTGCCTGCAACTCTTCCAGCGTTACGGCACCGTTGCCGTCGGCGTCCAGCTCCTGGAAGATGAAGCGTGGGCCGGGGCCCTGGGCCTCTTGCGCCAGCGCCGGAGCGGTCAGGGCGGTCGGGATCGCAAGGGCCAGAAGGCCGGCTTTCCAAAGTGACATACGAATAACTCCTCTGTTCGTGCCTGTCTGATAGGTCTCACGCAGGACGCGGCCGGTTCCGTCGGGAAAACTTTTGTCGCAGGGCTCGGGGCTTTACCAAACCGTTTGCCGGGCGCATCTAGGAGGCATGGACACCAACAGCCCCGACCTTTTCGCCACCGACCCCTTCACCACCGGCCTGACCGCGCCCACTGGCCCGGAGCGGCCCGCCTGGCCCGCCATCGCGCGCGGGCTGCGCCACCGCTGCCCCGCCTGCGGCGAAGGCGCGCTTTACGAGCGCTATCTGAAACTGCGCCCCTCCTGCGAGGTATGTGGCGAGGATTTCACCCACGCCCGCGCCGATGACGGGCCGGCCTACCTCTCGATCCTGCTGACCGCCAAGGTGATGGGGACCACGCAATTGCTGGTCTATCAACTCTGGCAACCGCCCGCCTGGGTGATGGCGGTGAGTTTCTCGATTGGCGTCGTGGTAATGGCGCTGGCGCTTCTGCCACGCTTCAAGGGGCTGATCGTGGGCGTGCAATGGGCCAAGCGGATGCATGGATTTTGAGCGAGACGAGGCCGATCGATGACGTGCCGGTCCGCGACGCGGCGACCGTGATCGTGCTGCGAGATGCCGCCACGCGGCCCCGCGTGCTGATGGGCCAGCGCGGCCAGTCGGCGGTGTTCATGCCGTCGAAATTCGTCTTTCCGGGCGGCGCGGTGGATGCCGTCGATGCCACCATCCCTCTGGCCCGCCCACCCGCACCCGACTGCGCGGCGCGCCTTGGCGACGGGGCCGCGGCGCTTGTGGCCGGTGCCGTGCGCGAGTTGTGGGAAGAGACCGGCCTCCTGCTCGGCAGCCCCGATCCGCGCGCGCAAGCACTCATCGCGCCCCGCGGCTGGCGCGGCTATCTTGCGACCGGCCACCTGCCGGACGGGGCGGCGCTCGAATACGTGTTCCGCGCCATCACACCGCCGGGCCGCCCGCGCCGCTTCGATGCGCGCTTCTTTCTGGTGGAGGCCGAGGCGCTGGCCTCCGACCCCGACGATTTCGGCGGGGCCGAGGACGAGTTGGAGCATCTGCAATGGGTGGCGCTCGACGCCGTGCGCGGCTTCGACATGCCCTTCATAACCGAGGTCGTGCTGGCGGAACTGGCGGCCCGGATCGAGGGTCGCGCCGTGCCCGGCGTGCCGTTCTTCGACAATTCCGGGCCTGTCAGCCGGTTCCTGCGGTTGTAAGCCGTCGCGCAGCAGGGTTTGCGCCCGGCCAGGGCCGGTCGCCCGGCGCTGGGGGGCTTGCCCCCTAGACCCCCCCCCCAGACCCCCCAGAGTATTTTCGAAAAGATGAAAGGGAGCCTAGCCGCGAAGCCCGGTCCAAAGGATCAGCGCCAGGGACGCAAGGATCAGGGCGATGCCGAAAAGTTCGGAGCGGCTGGTCTTCTCACGCAGGAAGAACGCGGAAAAGAGGAAGGTGAAGACCAGTTCGATCTGGCCCAGAGCCTTCACATAGGCCGCCGTTTGCAGCGCGAAGGCTGTGAACCAGCCGAGCGAGCCCAAGGCCGAGGCAAGCCCCGTCAGCCCGCAGAGCCGCCACGCGGCGCCCACGCGCGCGATCTGCCCCGGCTCGCGCAGCGCTAGCCACAGGCCGAGCGTGGTGGTCTGCACGATGGTCGCCACCAGCAGGGCCATCGCCGCGCGCAGGCCGGCGTCGCCCCCCTCCAGCGACAGGGTCGCGCCGCGGTAGCACACGGCCGAGATGCCGAAGAGGACACCAGAGGCGAGCCCATATCCCGAGCCCGCGTTGAAGATCCGCGCCCGCCAGGGAAGCGCGGTTTGCGCCGGTGGATCGGACAGCACCATCAGGCCCGCGAAGCCGATGGCGATGGCGATCAGCACCGAGGTGGAGACGGCCTCGCCCAGCACGACGAGCCCGATCAGGGCGGTCAGGATCACCTCGGACTTCATCAGGGTGATGCCGACATAGAAATGGCGATGGGCAAACAGCGCCACGATGCAGGCCGTGGCCAGCATCTGGCCCATCGCACCGATCACGGTGAAGACCCAGAAGCCCGCGCCTGCCAGGGGCCAGGCCTGGCCGGTGGCGGATTTGTAGGCAAGGAGAAGCACCGCCACGATGGGCATCGCGAAGGCGAACCGCGCCCAGGTGGCGCCGCCCGTCGACAGGCTGGTGACCTTCAGATGCCGTTGCAGCAGGAACCGCAGGTTCTGCATGAAGGCAGCGAAAAGCGTGGCGATGATCCAGAACGGCATGGCCGCGGTGATGGGCGCATCCGGTGCAACTTCCAAGCCCTATTAAGCGCGTCGCGCCTGCGCGGCCCCAATCGGCGCAACGCGCCTGCGCGGTCTTATTCGGCGCGGTAAAGCGGGTGGGCCACCGGATCCTTCGCGCGCCACAGGTGGCGGCGGAATACCTGCGCGTAGCTGGCATAGCGGTAGCCCTCGTTGCGCTTCAGGTAGGTCTCGGTGTTGTTGAAATAGATCTGCGGCAGGCGGTACCACGGCAGGCGCGGATGCATGTGGTGGACCACATGCAGGTTGTTGTTGAGAAAGAGGAAAGCCAGCGGCCCGCGATCCTCGATGATGACGGTGCGGCCGCGCGCGCGCTCATGCGCCTGATGCTCCAGAAAGGTGCGGATCTTCAGGACCGAGAGGCCCAAGTAGCAGGCGACGAGGTAGGCCCAGACCGGCATCGGCGTGGCGGCGACCAGCGCCAGAATGCCCGCCGAAAGGGCGATGTGCAGCGCCCAGGCCCGCGCGACCGACCGGGCCACGTGCCGATCACCGCCGCGCATCACCCGCCAGTCGGCCGCCATGAAACCCGCCTGTCCGACCAGCGGCCCGACCAGCATCCGCCCCGCCAGCGTGTTGTTGAACGCCAGAACCGCCCGCACCGGGCGCGACAGGCCTGCCCACACCGCCGGGTCGAGGTAGTTGCTTTCGGGATCGTCATAGGGGTCGGTCAGCCGCGCATCCATGTGATGCGCCAGATGCGTGTCGCGAAAGCGCAGATAGGGAATCGCGAGGTTCAGCGACGGATGCACCAAGGCCTCGCCCAGGCGCCGGTCGTTGAACGGGTGGCCGTGCAGCACCTCGTGCTGCAGCGACGATTGCAGCGCGATCACTGGCACCATCACCGCGATTGCCAGCGCCACACTGATCCCCGGCAGCCAGACCAGCGCCAGCACCCACACCGCGTAACAGCCCACAATCAAGCCGAGCGTCGGCCACTCGATCCGCATGTCTGCCTCAAATTTGTCCCCGGGCGCGTCAGCCGCACCTCTTCATCACGAGAATATGACAGCTTGCTTGTCAGGAGCAGTCAGTGTTTTCTCTCCACCAACTCAACAAAGTTTGAAATTCTCAACGATGCTGGAAAATTCCGACAAGCGCGCCCGCGCCACCCTGTTCCGGGAGCGGCTTCTGGCCGCGCTGACCACGTCGAACCTCAGCCGCGCGGCGCTGGCCCGCGCGGTCCATGTCGACCGCTCCACCATCACCCAGATGCTGGCCGAGGGCAATGGCCGCGTGCCCGGCGGCCATGTCGTGGCGCTCTGCGCGCAGGCGCTGGATGTGTCGGCGGACTGGCTTCTGGGCCTGACCGACCGGCCGGAGCAGGCGGGCAAGCTGCTCGATGCCTCGCTCTCGATCTCCGAGACCGGGCGCGCCACCACGCTCGACGACCAGATCTTCGAATGGCAGCGCGAGGCCGAGGGCTACAAGATCCGCCACGTCCCCGCGACCCTGCCCGATGTGCTGAAAACCAACGCCGTCCTGCGCTGGGAATACGCCCCAATCACCCATCGCCGCCCCAATCAGGCAATCGATGCGGCGGCGCAGCGGCTGGACTGGATGACCCTGACGCAAAGCGATTACGAGATCGCGCTGCCGGTCCACGAGGTCGAAAGTTTCGCCCGCGCCGAGGGGTATTACAAAGGCCTCGATGCCGCCACCCGACTGGCGCAACTCGACTGGATGCTCGACACCTATGACCGCCTCTATCCCGGCCTTCGGATGGTGCTCTACGACGCCCGTGTGGTCTATTCCGCGCCGCTGACGGTGTTCGGGCCGAAGATGGCGGTGATCTACATGGGCCAGCACTATATCGCGTTCCGCGACCGCGACCGCGTCCACACCCTGTCGCGGCATTTCGATTGGCTGGTGCGCGAGGCGAGTGTGTCGTCGCGCCAGATCCCCGAGTTCCTGCGCGCCTTGCGCGATCAGGTGGTCTGAAGTCGCTCCTTCACTCAGCTGCGCTGAGCGACCGCCCACGGCCCTCAGACCCGCTGCCCGACCGCCCGCCCCAAGCCCTCGGGCACCGGCAACCCGGCATGGGCTGACCGCACAGCGCCAAGCCACGCCGCCACATCGGCGCGCGGCAGGGCCGATTTCCGGGTGGCAAGGTCCATATGCAGCAACAATTGCTCGCCCGTGGCGCAGAGCGTGTCGCCCACGAACATCTCGTGCCAGACATGCAGCTTCTTGGCCCCCCCCTCGATCACACGGGTCGTCACCCGAACCCGGTCGCCGATGTTAATCTCCTCCAGATGCCGGATATGCGTCTCGACGGTGAAGACCGAGAACCCCTCGGCCACACAGGCGGCATCCATCCCGGCCCAGTGCAGCAACTGGTCCGTCGCGTCCGAAATGACCGATAGGTAATGCGCCTCGTTCATGTGGCCGTTGTAATCGACCCAGTCGCGCGGCACCAACCGGTCATAGGCGACCGGCGGAACGGGCGTGGCGGGATCGGGGGCGGGCAAGAAACCGGCCGCCTTGGGCGGGGCCGCGACATCGGGCAACAGGCCCGCCACGACCTCCGCCACCACCTGCCCGAAGCGCAGATGCGCCTCGGCTTCCCAATGGACGCCATCGACGTCCGACACCACGACATGATCGCCCGCGCGCAGGAAAGCGGCGTCGATGCGCGCGCAGGCCGCCTCCAGATGCGCCTCCAGCCCGGCCTGCCGCGCCTCGGCCCCGGCAAAAGCGTCGTCCAGCACGCCCAGTTCCTTGACCGGGGCGGGGGCGATCACCAGAACCGCCACACCCGGCACCACCATGCGGCAGATGCCCGCCAGCCGCTCCACCGATTTGGCGATGTCGAAGGCCGTGGTCGCAAAGCGCGGCTTCAGGTCATTGGTGCCCAGCATCAGCACCACCAGATCGAGCGGCACGTGAGAGCCGAGGACCGCCGGCAACACCGCAGCCCCGTTGCGCGCCCCGCCATCGATCAGGTCGTCATGCACTGTCGTGCGCCCGGGCAGGCCGTCCGCAATCACCGCATGCGCCGCCCCCAGCGCGCGCGCCATCACGCCGGGCCAGCGCGTGTCCGCGTCAAAGCGCGCGAACTGGCCCAGAGCCGTCAGGGGCTTGGTCCCGTGGCTGTTGCTGTCGCCGAAAACCAGAATGCTCGCCATGCCTTGTCCCCCCGTTCGGGCGTGCCCGGTTGTGCCCGGTCTTGCCCATTCTTTCCCAAACTTTCCCGGCGTTGCCCAATCATCCTCGGACTTGCCCGGCCCAAAGCGGCCCAGCCCGGTCCAACCTCACCCGGCCCACCCTCGCCGTCATCCCCGCCGAACGGTGGCCAAGCGCCGCGCCAAGATCAATCCCTCCGCAGCATCGCCGCCACCCGCCGCGCCCATTCGGCATAGATCGCGGCACCCGGATGGAACCCGTCCGCCGCCATCTGACCCACTTCCTCGGTAAAATCCATCGGCAGATGGCGCGCGCCCCGTCCTGCCGCCAGCGCGCGCAGGTCGGCGTCAAAGGCGCAGGCCCTCGCCCCCAGAACGCGGCGCAACGGGTCCGGCAGGGCCGGGAACCGCCCGACCGGCGGCACGCCCGTGGCGACGATCCGCACCGCGCCGACACTCATCCGCACCTCGTCCAGCAGCGCGGCGTAACCGGCCCGCCACGCGGCCCTGCGGACGCCGTTCTTCACATCGTTGACGCCAAGGCAGATCACCACTGCGTCGAAAGGGGCGGGCCCCAGCGCTGCCAGCATCCGCCGCGCGCCCGCCACCGTCGCGCCGGACCTGGCCTCCAATCGCCACGTCACGACATGATCGCGCGCCAGATCGGCCACCAAGCGGCCCGCCAGAGCCTGATCCTGAACCGCGACCCCCACCCCGGCCGCCGAGCTGTCGCCCAGAATCAACAGCGACGCTTCCGGACACCCTTGCCCCGGGCCATCCTGCCCCGGCCCCGCCCTGCCCTCTCGCGGACCCGCCGCCTCGGGCAAGCGCGTCACCCGCGCAACCACCCACATCGCCTGCGCCACCAGAACCGGGAAGCGCAACATCGCCCTCAATAGGGCATCGGATGGGCGCGGTGCGTCGCGTCCAGATCGGCCAGCACCTCGTCGCTCAACACCGTGTCGCGTCCATCGAGGATGTGGCTCAACTGCTCGCAGGTCGTGGCGCCAAAGATGCTCGACACGCTGAACGGTCGCTGGACGGTGAAGGCCAGCGCCATATGCACCGGGTCCAGCCCGTGCTTCTGCGCCACCGCCAGATATTCGCCCACGGTGTCATGGGCGCGCGGCGTGTTGCGCCCGCCCAGCGTCGGCCCGATCGACATCCGGCTGCCTTCGGGCACCGCACCGCCGCGATACTTGCCGGTCAAAAGCCCGCAGGCCAGCGGCGAGAAGGCCAGCAGGGTCACCTGCTCGTAGACCGCCAGTTCCGCCATGTCGGTATCGTAGAGCCGGCACATCAGCGAATATTCGTTCTGCACCGTCTGCACCCTCGGCAGGCCATGTTCGCCGGCCAGCCGCAGCCATTGGGCGGTGCCCCAGGCGCTTTCGTTCGACAGCGCGAAATGCCGGATCTTGCCGGCCTTTTGCGCCCGGCCCGCCGCCTCCAGCACGTCGTGCATGTTGGCCTCGATCCCGGCCCTGTCGCCCTTGGGCGCATAGGTCCAGTTCTGGCGGAACATGTAGCTGCCGCGATTGGGCCAGTGCAGCTGGTAGATGTCGATCATGTCGGTCTGCAGCCGCTTGAGCGAGCCGTCCAGCGCCTCGGCGAATGTGGCGCCCGTGATCGGCTGGTCGAAGCGCACGAAGCCCTCGTTCTGGCCCGTCATCTTGCTGGCCAGCTTGTAGTCGCCCCGCCGCCCCTTGTTGGCCGCGTTCCAGGTGCCGATGATCGCCTCGGTCACGCCCACCGTCTCGGCCCGGACCGGGTTGACCGGATACATCTCGGCGGTATCGACCACGTCGATGCCCGCCGC
>JBBQHZ010000128.1:0-11544 GCA_038324445.1 Rhodobacterales bacterium
CACCGGAAACGGCCCTGCCGGTTCTTGCCGTCGCACCCCCGCGCTTGCCCGGGCCGATCAAGGGCCTCGGCATCGCGCCACTCGACCTCTTTCAGGTCGGCGACAACGACGAAATCCCGCCCCCGCCCGAGCCGCCCCGCAAGTCGGCGGCGCTGATGGTCATGGCCTATATCCCTCCCGCGCCGGAGGCGCGCACGACTCCCGCGCCGGAGGCGCGCACGACTCCCGCGCCGGAGGCGCATGCGAACCCCGCGCCGGAGGCGCTCGCGACACTGGCGCCGCAGGCATCCGCCGACGCGACAGCGAAGGCGACAGAAACCGCCGCGCCCGAACCGCTCGCCCCGCAAACGGCCGAGGCAGCATCGACCCCGGCACCGCAGCCGCGCGCCCTGCAATCGGCAGCACTCCCACCCAGCTTGCCGCACCTGATGCTGGCCTTCGACCAGCCTTCGGCAAGCCGGACCGTCGATATCCGAAGCTAGGCAAACGGCCCCCACCTGTCGTCAGACAGGCAAACGGCCCCGCGTCGCACAGACGCAGGGCCGTCGCCTTGTCACCTCACCTCAGGCCGATCAGTTCGCCAAGGCGGCGTCCGTGATCACATGGGTGAACGCACCCTCGGGCGCTGCCGAAATCACCGGGTCCGAGCCACCCGCCAGCAGCGTATCCACCGTGCGCTGATAGGCCGCCTCGTCCAGCGAGCCGTCGCCGCCCTCCACGAGAAGGGCGATCTCGCTCATCATCCGGGCCTGCGCGTCGTAGGTCTGCGCGCCGGTCTCATCGTAGTCGATGATGATCTGTGCCGCCGCGTCCGGGTTCTCCACCGCCCAGGCCCAGCCCCGCATGGAGGCGCGCACGAAGCGGGTCATCTTGTCGACAAAGGCCTCGTCCGACAGGTTCTCTTCCAGCGCCCAGATCCCGTCTTCCAGCGTCGAGACGCCGTAATCCTCATAGCGGAACGTGATCAGCTCTTCCGGAGCTACGCCCGCGTCGATGATCTGCCAATACTCGTTGTAGGTCATGGTCGACATGCAATCGGCCTGCCGCTGCAACAGCGGATCGACGTTGAAACCGGCCTGCAGCAGGGTCACACCCTCGCCGCCATCCACACCGATGCCCAGTTGCGACATCCACGACAGGAACGGATATTCGTTGCCGAAGAACCAGTGCGCCACCGTATGCCCGGTCAGATCGGCAGGCTCGACGATGCCGCTATCGGCCCAGCAGGTCAGCATCAGGCCCGAGCGGACAAAGGGCTGCGCGATGTTGACCACCGGCAAACCACTCTCGCGCGCGGCCAGCGCCGAGGGCATCCAGTTCAGCATCACGTCCGCGCCGCCACCGGCCAGAACCTGCGGCGGTGCGATGTCCGGCCCGCCGGGGCTGATGTTCACCGTCAGCCCCTCTTCGTCGTAATAGCCGTTCTCCAGCGCCACGTAGTAGCCCGCGAACTGCGCCTGCGTGACCCACTGCAACTGCAGGTTCACCGTGTTCGCATGGGCATCGGCCAGCGCCATGCCCCCGGACGCCAGCAATGCGGCCCCCGCAAGTGTCAGATGTTTCATGCTATTTCCCTCCAGGTTGATCGTTTTTCATTTGTCGCTGTCGCGACGGTTTTTCGTTTGTCGCTTCCGCGACGGTTTTTCGTTTGTCGCTACCGCGACGGGTCTCAGTCTTGTCGCTACCGCGACGGGTCTCGGTCTTGTCGCCACCGCGACGGGTCTCGGTCTTGTCGCTACCGCGACGGGTCTTGGTCTTGTCGCTACCGCGACGGGTCTCGGTCTTGTCGCCACCGCGACGGGTCTTGGTGTCGTCTCACCGTCTTTGCGACGGATGCCAGAATGTCAGGTACCGCTCGGCCAGCGCCATCAGCCCATAGAACCCCGAGCCTGCGATGGCCGCCACCGTAATCTCGGCCCAGACCATGTCCATGGCCAGCCGTCCGACCTCGATCTTGATGCGGAACCCCATACCCACCGTGGGTGAGCCAAAAAATTCAGCCACAATTGCCCCTATCAGCGCAAGGGTTGTGCATATCTTCAGGCCGTTGAAAAGAAACGGAAGCGCCGTGGGCAGGCGCAGCTTCAGCAGGCTCTGCCAGTAGGTGGCCGCGTAGGTGTGCATCAGGTCGCGCTGCATCGCCTCGGACGCCTTCAATCCCGCCACCGCGTTGACCAGCATCGGGAAGAACACCATCGCCACGACGACGGCCGCCTTCGATTGCGGCCCGAAGCCGAACCACAGCACCAGAATGGGCGCTGTGCCCACGATCGGCAGCGCCGCAAGGAAGTTTCCCACCGGCAACAACCCGCGCTGCAAGAAGGCCGAGCGGTCGATGGCCAGCGCCGCCCCGAACGCAGCACCACAGCCGATGACATACCCCACCAAGGCACCCTTCAGGATGGTCTGCACGAAATCGGCCCAAAGCGTCGGGATATTGGCCGCAAACGCCGCCGCGATGGCCGTGGGGGCGGGCAAGATCACCGGGCTGATCGCGTAAAGCGCCACGGCCATTTCCCACAAGGCCAGCAGCGTCAGGCCGAAGATCACCGGCACCAGCACACGCGCGCCCTCGACCCCTTTCGCGAGGATCGCGTTGATCCCCCACGCAACCAGCCAGACCGCCGCCATCAGCGCCAGCCGCCAATCCAGCACCCACACCACCGCTACGCAGCAGACCAGCACACCGGGCCAGGCCCAGTGTCGCGGCATCGCGAACCCGCTCATGCAGCCAACCCCATGCGGCGCAGGGTGATCCGCTCGATCAGGCCCAGAAGGCCCACCAGAAGCCCCGCGCAGATTGCGGCCATGAACAAGGCCGACCAGATCTGGATGGTCTGGCCATAGTAACTCCCCGACAGCAGCCGCGCGCCCAGACCGAAGCGCGCGCCGGTCGGCAGCTCCGCCACGATGGTGCCCACCAGGGCCGCCGCAACCGCCACCTTGAGCGAGGTGAAAAGGAAGGGCACCGACGCCGGCAGCCGCAATTTCCACAACACCTGCGGCCGCGAGGCCGAATAGGTGCGCAGCAGGTCCATATCCATGTCGCGCGGGCTCCGCAGGCCCTTCACCATACCCACGACCACCGGGAAGAACGAGAGGTAGGCCGAGATCAGCGATTTCGGCACCAGCCCGGTCAGCCCCATGGCGTTCAGAACCACGATCACGATGGGCGCAATTGCCAGGATCGGGATCGTCTGGCTGGCGATGGCCCAGGGCATCACGCTCATGTCCATGGCGCGGTTGTGGATGATGGCGATGGCCAGCGCCATGCCGGCCAGCGTGCCGATGACAAAGCCCAGCAGCGTCGGCGCCAGCGTCTGGTAGGCGTGAAACAGCAGGTTGCGCGGGTTGGGCGACAGGGCATTGCGCCGCTCGATCAGCAGCGGCTCGCCCACTGTCGTGGCCCAGATCTCGCGCACCACCTGATGCGGCGCGGGCAGCACGGGCCGCTCCTGCGCCATCGCATCGGCCCTGATCTCGGCAGCGGTCAACTCGACGCCCTGCCGTTGTGCCGTGTCCAGCGTCCAGGCCCGGTTCATCTGGATCGCGCCGAGATACCAGATCGCCACGATCACGCCGACCACCACCAGCACCGGCAGCACCGCGCCGGTGATCCGCCGCATGGCCATGCAAAAGGCGCAGGGCGGGTGGGACGCGACGCCGGCCTCACTCAGCATGAGCGCACCTTTGGTGCGCAGCGTCTGCCGTTCCGTGCAGAAAACGTGTAACTATAGGATAAATACGGGATCACTACAGGATCTTGCAGGCCGCTATTCATCATAAGCATGCCCCGCCTTCAGCCCTTCCCGAACCCGGTGCGCAAGGGCGAGGAATTCGGGCGTGTCGCGGATTTCGAGCGGCCGTTCCCGCGGCAGATCGCTTTCGATGATATCCGTGATCCGGCCCGGTCGCGGCGACATCACGACGATCTTGGTCGAGAGGTAGACGGCCTCGGGGATCGAGTGGGTGACGAACCCGATGGTCTTTTCCGTCCGCGCCCAAAGCCGCAGAAGCTCCTCGTTCAGGCGGTCGCGCACGATCTCGTCCAATGCCCCGAACGGCTCGTCCATCAGGAGGATATCGGCATCGAAAGCGAGAGCGCGGGCAATCGAGGCGCGCTGCTGCATCCCACCGCTGAGTTGCCAGGGGTATTTCTTGCCGAACCCTTGCAGATCAACCAGTTGCAAGACGTTCCTCACGCGCTTTTCCTGCTCGGCGGCGGAGAACCCCATGATCTCCAAGGGCAGCTTGATGTTCTTCTCGATCGTCCGCCAAGGGTAGAGGCCCGCGGCCTGAAACACATAGCCATAAGCCCGCGCCCGCCGCGCCTCGTCCGGCGTCATCCCGTTGACGGTGACTTGGCCGCCGGTGGGTTGTTCCAACGCAGCAATCACCCGCAGGAAGGTCGTCTTGCCACAGCCGGACGGGCCAATGAAGGAGATGAATTCGCCCTTCCTGATGTCCAGCGTGACATCCGAGAGGGCCTGAACCGGGCCGTCATTGGTCTGGAATGTGAGGTCGAGGGATCGGGCGGAGATGACAGAAGTGTTAAGCATTGAAGTACGTCGCCTCCGGATTGTCAGAGTAGCCGCGCAAAACCGCCAGCCTCGCGATCCGTTCAAGCGTTTCCGCTTCCATGGCTCCCGCTGTTATCATTGGTTGCATCGAGCCACCTTCGACCAGCAGAAGACCCTCCAATTCAGCGTCAGCGCGTCGAAACTTTTCCCAAGCCTGTTGGGACGACCTCAAAGCTTCCAAAGCGGCTGGAGATAATTTCTCGCTTTGCATCAATTCCTCGTAGCGACGACCCAGAACACTCTCTGCAGATTGCAGACTGTTATAAGCGAATTCATTCATTTCAGCTTGAGTTCTAAGTTGTGCGGCTAGTCCTTCTGCCTCTGTCTCCACGTAAGCAGAAGTTAAGGCAGCGTTCGAAGTTCTAAGTTTCTTGGCGAATTCAACGCTATCGTCCTCGATTTGATTTGCCAAATCGGGATCATAACCAAGTTCCTCCAATTTCTTTCGCACATCTAACTGTAGAAGGTTTGCCTGCAGATTCTGCGACCTTCGGCTGTGTGGCAAAAATCTACCCAACCACGCTTCGCTTTGTGGCAGCAGTAATTTCCGCAACAGATCAGCAATAAATCCGCCGGTGAACGCCAAGACTTCCGGTAGCCCGATCATCCGCAGGCGACCCGTGTTGCAACTAGGAACACCCTCAAACCCCCGCCGGAATATTCCGCGGATCGCGCTCGATCTTCCTCGGCGTGGTCAGCGACTTCCACTTGCTGAGCGCCTGTGACGCGCTCGCATTCGGTGGCCGTTTCACAAACCGTCCCCGCCCCGGCTGCGGCTGAGAGTTCTGCCCGGCGGCCCAGACGACATCCCCGCGCGACAGAGTGTAGCGGGGCGATGCGCTGACCTCCATACCCTCGAACACGTTGTAATCAAGGATGGATTTCGCCGTCGCCGTCGTGATCTTCCGCCCCAGCTTCGGGTCCCAGACCACGATATCGGCGTCGCCGCCCACATTGATCCCGCCCTTCAGCGGGTAGATGTTCAGGATCTTGGCGATGTTGCTCGACGTCACCGCCACGAACTCCTCGGGCGTCAGGCGGCCCGTCTCGACGCCCCGCGTCCAGAGCATCGCCATCCGCTCCTCAAGCCCGCCGGTGCCGTTCGGGATCATCCCGAAATTGCCCACGCCCATGCGCTTTTGCTCATCGGTAAACGCGGCGTGGTCCGTCGCCACCACCTGCAATGATCCCGCCGCCAGCCCGGCCCACAACCCGTCCTGATGGTCCTTGGACCTGAACGGCGGCGACATCACGCGGCGCGCCGCATATTGCCAATCCTTGTTGAAATACTCGCTCTCATCCAGCGTCAGGTGCTGGATCAACGGCTCCCCGAACACCCGCATCCCCTTCTGCCGCGCGCGCCTTATCGCCTCATGCGCCTGCTCACACGACACGTGGACGATATACAAAGGCGTGCCGGCAGCGTCCGCGATCATGATGGCGCGGTTCGCAGCCTCTCCCTCAACTTCCGGCGGGCGCGAATAGGCGTGGCCTTCCGGCCCCGTGATCCCAAGCGCCATGTATTTCTGCTGCAATTCCTGAACGATATCGCCGTTTTCGGCATGGACCAGCGGCAGCGCACCCAGTTCGGCGCAGCGCTTGAAGGACGCGTACATCTCGTCGTCCTCGATCATCAGCGCGCCCTTGTAGGCCATGAAATGCTTGAACGTGTTGATGCCGCGTTCTTTAACAACGGCTTCCATCTCGTTGAAAATGCTCTCACTCCAGCCAGTGATCGCCATGTGATAGCTGATGTCGACGCAGATCTTGTCGCGCGACTTGCGGTCCCATTCATCGACCGCTGCGAGCAAGCCATCCGGCCCCGGCAGCACGAAATCGACCAGCATCGTGGTGCCACCGGCCGCCGCCGCAAAGGTGCCGGTCTCGAAGGTTTCCGCCGCCGTGGTGCCCATGAAGGGCATCTCAAGGTGGGTATGGGGGTCGATCCCGCCGGGGATGACATAGGCGTCCGAGGCGTCGATTACCTCGTCGCCCTGCAGCCCCTCGCCGATCGCCGCGATCTTCTCGCCTTCGATCAGCACATCCGCGCGCCACTGGCGGTCCGCCGTGACAACCGTGCCGCCCTTGATGATCTTGCTCATGAGACCCCCCGTCGGTTGAAAATTACCCCTGCGCGACCACGCAAATCATCCGCTGGTCGCGGGTCAGCAGCGGAATGTAGGTGCTTTCCACCGGGCCGTTGTGCAGATACCAATAGCATCCGTCCGGCTCGAGGCGCGCCGTCGACGGGTCCTGCCCGGGTGCGATCAGGCCGATGACCTCGGGCGGCAATACTTCCACCTCGCCCACCGGCGTGGGTGTCACGCAACCCGACAACGCCATCGCCGCCGCTGCCGCCACACCCAGCCAAATCTTTGAATTCATTCCACTATCTCCGCCGTTTCCACGACCGCGTGGAACAACACATTTGCCCCGGCCGCTGCCCATTCCGGGCTGATTTCTTCGGCCTCGTTATGGCTCAGTCCGTCCACGCAGGGACACATCACCATCGCCGTCGGGGCCACATCATTGATCCAGCACGCATCGTGCCCAGCCCCCGATACGATATCCATGTGCGAATAGCCAAGTCTTTCAGCGGCTTGCCGGATCGCTTTGACACAATCCTCGTCGAAGGCGGGTGGATTGAACTGGCCGACGATCTCGGCCGCGAAGCCCACGCCGATCTCGTCGCAGAGCGCGGGGGCGCGCGCCATCAACTCGGCCACCATCGCCTCGAGCTTTTCCAGCACATGGCTGCGTAGGTCGACGGTGAACACCACGCGCCCCGGAATGATGTTGCGCGAGTTCGGGTAAACGTCGATCTGCCCGATCGCGCCCACGGCGCCGGGCTGGTTCTTCATCGCGATCTCGTGGACCAGTTCCGTCACAAGGGCCAATCCCCGCCCGGCATTCTTGCGCATGTTCATGGGGGTCGAGCCGGTGTGGCTTTCCTTGCCCGTCACCGTGCATTCGATCCAGCGCAGGCCCTGCCCGTGGGTCACGACGCCGATATCGACGCCTTCGGCCTCCAGAATCGGGCCCTGTTCGATATGCAGCTCGAAGAAGGCGCGCATCTTGCGTTGGCCCACAGGTTCCGAGCCCTTCCAGCCGATCCGCTCCAACTCATCGCCAAAGCGCTTGCCCTTGGCGTCGACGCGGTCATAGGCCCAATCCTGCGTATGCTTGCCTGCAAACACGCCCGAGGCCAGCATGGCGGGCGCATAACGCGTCCCCTCCTCGTTGGTCCAGTTCGTCACGACAATGGGATGCTTCGTCCTGATGCCCAGGTCGTTCATCGTGCGGATAACCTCCAGCCCGCCCAGAACCCCCAGCACGCCGTCGTATTTGCCCCCCGTCGGCTGCGTATCGAGATGCGAGCCGACATAGACCGGCAAGGCATCCGGGTCCGTCCCCTCGCGCCGGGCGAACATGTTGCCCATGGTATCCAAGCCCATCGCGCATCCCGCCGCCTCGCACCACGACTGGAACAGCGCTCGGCCCGCTGCATCCTCATCCGTCAACGTCTGGCGATTATTGCCACCCGCGATGCCGGGGCCGATCCTGGCCATCTCCATCAGGCTGTCCCACAGGCGCGCGCCGTCGATCTTCATGTTTTCTGCGGGGGATGCCATGGGCAAGGTCCTTACTTCAGTTCCGTCTCGATGAACGTCATGCGCGCGTCGCCGCCGTTGATGACGTTGTGCTCCACACCCTTTTCCCGGCGGTAGACAGTGCCCGCAGGCACCATAACCTCACGTATGGCGCCACCGGGTTCTTCCAGCCGCATCAGGCAATCGGTCAGCGTGGTGATGATGTAGTCCATCCCGTGGGTATGCCAGCCGGTCTGGTCGAGCGGCTCGAAATCGAAGCGCGTCACCCGCACGCGGGCATCGTCGATCAGGGTTTGGGCGCGCGCGTCGGCCATCACGAAACCTCCCGACCGGCGCGCTGTTGCAGAAGAACCAGCGCCCGCGCCGCCGACGCCTCGGGAACGAAGACATGGTCATGCAGGGTTGCGGCGATCACGTTGCAGGCAATTCCCGCTTTCGCCAACACGTCCGAGACCGCCGCCGTCAGGCCGACCCCCTCCAGATCCGAGAAGACCTGCAAGGTGATCTGCGCCATGGCGACCTCTCCCGCTTGCGCCGGGACCAGCACGCTGATCCCCTCATCCTCGCGGAAAATGGCCCTCGCAACGGGCAACAGACCGGCCAATTCACCCTCTGCCACCGTCCGGAACGCCCAGCGCCCCGGAACGATGACAGGGTTCATCTGGCGGATCATGTCCGCGCCGGCTGTCACCCGCAGATCCATTCAGTGCAGCTTCTTCAGCACGTCCGCCAAGGTGCCGAACAACTGGTCGATATCCGCCTTCTCGATGATCAGCGGCGGCGACATGGCAATGATGTCGCCCGTGGTGCGGATCATCACGTTCTTCTCGTAGGCATCGAGGAACGCCTGGAACGCGCGCTTGGTCGGCTCTCCGGCGATCGGTTCCAGCTCGATGGCGCCGATCAGGCCGAGGTTGCGGATGTCGATGACATGGGGCAGCCCCTTCATCGCGTGCAGGCCATCTTCCCAATATTGCGCCAATCCGGCGGCGCGCTCGAACAGGCCGTCTTCCTTGTAGGTCTCCAGCGTGGCGAGGCCCGCCGCCGAGGCGATCGGGTTGCCGGAATAGGTGTAGCCGTGGAACAGTTCGATCATGTGCTCGGGTCCCTGCATGAAGGCGTCATGCACGGATTTCGTCGCCAGAACCGCCCCCATCGGGATCACGCCGTTGGTCAGACCCTTGGCGCAGGTGATCATGTCGGGCATCACGTTGAAATGCTCGGCCGCGAAGGTCGACCCAAGCCGCCCGAAGCCGGTGATGACCTCGTCGAAGATCAGGATGATGCCATGCTTGGTGCAGATCTCGCGCAGGCGCTGCAGGTAGCCCTTGGGCGGGATCAGAACCCCGGTCGAGCCTGCGACCGGCTCCACGATGCAGGCCGCGATGGTTTCCGCGCCGTGCAGCGCCACGATCCGCTCCAACTCGTCCGCCAGGTTCCCGCCATGCTCGGGCTGGCCCTTGGAATAGGCGTTCTGGGCGGGCAGATGCGTATGCGGCAGGTGATCGACGCCATTGAGCAGCGTGCCGAACATCTTGCGGTTGTTGACGATGCCGCCGACGGAGATGCCGCCGAAATTCACCCCGTGATAGCCGCGCTCGCGCCCGATCAGGCGCGTGCGCGCGCCCTGACCGATGGCGCGCTGATAGGCGATGGCGAGCTTCAGCGCGGTTTCCACCGCCTCCGAGCCGGAGTTGGTGAAGAACACATGCTCGAACGGCGCGGGCGCCAGATCGCGCAGGCGATTGGCCAGCTCGAAAGCCTTGGGATGACCCATCTGGAAGGCCGGCGCATAGTCGAGCTCCGCCGCCTGCTTCTGGATCGCCTCCACGATGCGCGGCTGGTTGTGGCCCGCATTGCAGCACCACAGCCCCGCGATGCCATCCAGCACTTGCCGCCCATCGGCGGTCTTGTAATGCATCTTGTCCGCGCCAACGATCATGCGCGGCGCTTTCTTGAACTGCCGGTTCGCAGTGAACGGCATCCAGAACGCGCTCAGGTCATTGGGAATCGGATTCGATCTATCAAGTGCCATGGTCATTTCCTCCGAGCCCGACCCGCGGGCGCATTTTCTTTTTGACCAAACGGTCAACGTCACGCTAGCAAATGGCAGGTGCCAGTCAACGGCTAGCATCTCACCATGCGCCCATTTGGGACGATTGCCGAGGGCCTAACATCCCAAAAGCACCTTATCTGCCCCCAAATGGGACGATCGCGCATCCCGATTGCGCATCCGAGGAACGGACAGCCGATGAACGCCCCCCCCCGCCGCACCCGGATCCAGGAACTCAACCGCGCCCGCGTGCTCGACGCCGCACTGGAGGTGTTCTCGCGCGAGGGATTTCGCGGCGCGACGCTCGATGAGATTGCGCGCGAAGCGGGCCTCTCCAAGCCCAATCTGCTCTACTATTTCGCCTCCAAGGAAGAGATTCACGCGACCTTGATGGAGGCGCTGATGACCAATTGGCTCGACCCTCTGGCGGAACTGCGCGCTTGCGGAAATCCGCTTGACGAAATCCTTGGTTACGTGCGTCGGAAACTGCAGATGAGCCGGGATTTTCCCCGTGAATCCAGGCTCTTCGCGCAAGAGATCGTGCAAGGCGCGCCCCGGATGCAGGCCGCTTTGGCGGGCGATCTGAAGACGCTGGTGGACGAGAAGGCGGGGGTCATCGCGGGCTGGTCCGAGGCCGGCCTGATCGCAGATATCGACCCCCACCACCTGATTTTCTCGGTCTGGTCACTGACCCAGCACTACGCCGATTTCGACGTGCAGGTTCGCGCCATTCTGGGCGAAAAGCGCGATCCCATCGACGAGGCGCAGGGATTTCTGGAGGCGCTGTTCACCCGCCTGCTGGCGCGCTGATCAGGCGGGCTTGATAACCGAGGTGGCGAATCCCGCAATCTCGACGCCCTCTGCCTCGGCCGCATCGAAATCGACATGCAGATGGTTGCCATCCGGGTCCCAGAGGTTCACCTGAACGATGGGGAAAACCGGCGTCCGCGCCAACCTGTAGGTTACATCGTTGTCATCCAACAGTTTGATGAAATTGGCGAAATCCGTTGCGCGAAACGCCGCATGCTCCAGCGCAAGATCATCGGGCCGCGCCGCCTCGGCGCTGATTTCCACCAGATGCACGATGGGATGCCCGCCGCCGTAAAGCCACGCGCCGGCAAAGCCGAACGGCGGACGCGGCCCCGGTTCAAGGCCCAGAATCCGCCCATACCAGGCCACCATCTCGGCCAGTCGCGTGGTGCGCAGGTTCACATGGTCCAGCCGCTCGATCATTCCGCCGCCTTTACTGCGCCGGGATTGTTGGGATGGGTCGTCCAGTTGGCATATTCGGGCGAAACGG
>JBBQHZ010000129.1:0-11510 GCA_038324445.1 Rhodobacterales bacterium
TTCTGCCCTGTGGTCGCATCCAGCACCAGCAGCGTGTTATGCGGCGCATCCGGGTCTTTTTTGCGGATCACCCGGACGATCTTGGCCAATTCCTCCATCAGGTCGGCGCGGTTCTGCAACCGCCCCGCCGTGTCGATCATCAACAGATCCGCCCCCTCTGCCTCGGCCCGCACCATGGCGTCATAGGCCAGCGCCGCGGGGTCCGACCCTTCGGGCGCTGTCATCACCGGAACGCCCGCCCGCTCGCCCCAGACTTGCAGCTGTTCGACCGCGGCAGCCCGGAAGGTGTCGCCAGCCGCGATCACCACCTTCTTGCCCGCAGCGCGAAACTGGCTGGCGAGCTTGCCAATGGTCGTGGTCTTGCCAGAGCCGTTGACACCCACCACCAGCACCACCTGCGGCTTGCGCGGATAGATCGGCATCGGGCGCGCCACGGGTTCCATCACGCGGGCAACCTCGGCCGACAGCACTTCCTTGATCTCGCGCACCGACATCTGCTTGCCATAGCGCCCCTCCGCCATGTTGGCCGTCACGCGCAACGCGATGTCGACACCCATGTCCGAGGCGATCAGCAACTCTTCCAGCTGCTCCAGCATGTCGTCATCCAACGCGCGTCTTGGCTCGGCCGAACGTCCCAGCATCCGCCCCAGAAGACCGGGCTTCGCGGCCTCGGGCGCAACTGCGCGGTCGGGCGCCACATCGCGCGGGGCCGCCTCGGCGGCGACCGGCGCCACGCCCTCGTCGACGATCGCCCCCAACCCCTCGTCCAGTTTGGACGAGGATTTGAACATGCGATCCTTCATTTTGCGGAAAAACGACATCTGCACCCTGTCAACCATGCCTGCCAGACCCACCTAACCCTGATAGAGGCTCTTGGAAAGATCCCGAAGCCGCGCCATTCTTTTGCCCGATTGAAGCGTTAATTCGCGCACGACAACAACAGGATCCCCAGCCGATGCCGGTCATCGCCCGCTACGCCGCCATCACGGTCCCTCCCTTGCTGCTCCTGATCCTTGCCGGCACGGCCTGGGGTGGCTTTGCGTGGGTGGCCCTGCTGTGGCTGACGCTTGTGGCCGCCGTCGCGGACAAACTGCTGGAGCCGCCAAGCGCCCCCGAGGCGGAAGAAATCACCGAACCGTGGTCCGACACCCTGTCCGTCGGCCTCGCCATCGGCCATTTGCTGCTGGTGATCTCCACCACCGGTGCCATCGCGTCCGGTGCGGTCGGCCTCTGGCAAGGCGTTGCGCTCTTCCTTGCCACGGCGTCCTTCATGGGGCAGGTCAGCCACCCCAATGCACATGAGCTGATCCACCGCAGCGCCGCCCCTCTGCGCGCGCTGGGGGCTGCGGTCTATACCTCCATCGGGTTCGGGCACCATGTCTCGGCGCATAGGCTGGTGCATCACCGCAATGTCGGCACCTCTGACGATCCGAACACGCCGCTTCCGGGCGAGTCGTTCTACGCCTACCTGCCCCGCGCCTGGCATGGCAGTTTCGAGGCCGGGATCATGGCCGAGATCGACAAGCTGGAGCGGCGCGAGCGTGGCCCGAACCATGTCACCAACCCCTATTGGATCTGGCTCGGGGGGGCTGCGGCGACCCTTATTCTGGTGACTGTCCTCGGGGGGCCCTTTGCCGCCGTGGTCCTGCTTGGCCTAGCCGGTTTGACGGGCGCACAGATCCTCATGTCCGACTACATCCAGCACTATGGCCTTCAGCGCCTGATCCTGCCCACCGGACGGATCGAGCCCCTTGCCGCGCATCACAGCTGGAACGCGCCAAAGGGCTTCTCGTCCTACCTGATGATGAACGCACCCGCCCATTCCGAACACCACCTGCACCCCGACCGCCCCTATGAGCGGTTGGATCCGCAGGCCGACGTGCCCACCCTGCCCTTCTCCATGCCCGTCATGGCGATGATCGCGCTGGTGCCCGGCATCTGGCACCGGATGATGGACAAGCGCGCGCTCAAGGTGATGGAGGCGGCCGAGGCGCGCCATGCAGCACCCCCCCAGCCCGCACCTGCAACCGCTGCGCCCGCCACCTCTGCGCCCGCCACCTCTGCGACCGCCGCGCCGCATCGCCCCGCTGCGATGCCCGGTGCGATGCCCGCCGCGATGCCCGCCGGGGGCACCATCCCTGCAGCGGTCACAAGACTGCCGGATCCGCGCCCTGCCGACCTACCCGACGACCCCGAGACCATGGCACTTCTCGCACAGATCCGCGCCGCGACCAGCTAGGCGACTGCCCTGTTTCATCTTGGTTAAAAAACTCACATCCAGTCCCAGCGCCTCGCGCCGGACCTCAGATTTTCACGCCCCGTCGCCCCGCAAGGTCGGTGAAATACTGCCACGCCACCCGCCCCGAGCGTGATCCCCGCGTCGCCTGCCACTCCACGGCTTCGGCGCGCAATTCTGCATCGGGGATCTCGATCCCATAGGCGTCGCAATAGCCCCGGATCATCGTCAGGTAAGCGTCCTGATCGCAGGCATGAAACCCCAGCCACAGCCCGAACCGGTCCGAGAGCGATACCTTCTCCTCGACCGCTTCGGACGGATTGATGGCCGAACCGCTCTCGTTCTCGATCATGTCGCGCGGCATCAGGTGGCGGCGGTTTGACGTGGCGTAAAACACCACATTGGCCGGCCTTCCGGTGACGCCACCATCCAGCACCGCCTTCAGGCTCTTGTAATGCTGATCGTCATGCGAAAACGACAGGTCGTCGCAATACAGGATCGCGCGCACATCGGCCCCGCGCAACAGCGTCAGAAGCCGCCCGATGCTCGGCAGATCCTCGCGCTGGATTTCCACCAGCTTCAGCCCGGCAAATTCCTCGGTCAACGCGCCATGCACCGCCTTGACGAGGGATGATTTCCCCATCCCGCGCGCGCCCCACAAAAGCGCGTTGTTCGCGGGCAGACCTGATGCGAACTGGCGGGTATTGGCGATCAAGGTATCGCGCGCACGGTCGATGCCATGCAGCAACGCCAGATCGACACGGTTCACCTCGATCACAGGTTCCAGATGATCCGGATCGGCATGCCAGACGAAGGCCGCGGCCTCGCTCCAATGAGGCGCATGGGCGGGCGCAGGGCGCAACCGCTCCAGCGCATCGGCGATACGGATCATCGGGTCTGTCACGCCCTCAAAGCTCCTCACCCTCTTCAAGGATGCCTTCTTCCCGCAGCCGACGGTTGCGGGCAAACTCCACCCACCGGACCAGCTGGATCGAAATCTCGTAGAGGCCGTAGACGACGGTGAACAGGATCAGCTGCGTGATGACATCGGGGGGCGTCACGATGGCGGCAAGGGTCAGGATGCCCACAACCGCCCATTTGCGCACATTGCCCAGCCCCTCCGACGTTACCAGCCCAGCCTTGCCCATCAGGGTCAGCAACACCGGCAACTGGAAACACAGACCGAACGCAAAGATGAACTTCAGCGCCAGATCGAGCGATTCCTTGACCGAGCCAAGGAAAATCGTCTGCAACTCGCCTTCCGCCACCGGGGCCTGGAACGTGCCATCCCCCGCGATCAGGTTTGCCAAAGCCGGGATGGCATCCGAGAAACCGATGAAGAATTGCATCGCCAGCGGCGTCACGACGAAATGGGCAAAACTGGCGCCGATCAGGAACAGCACCGGCGAGGCGACCAGGAAGGGCAAGATCGCATTCTTTTCGGAGCGGTAAAGGCCCGGTGCCACAAAGCGCCACAACTGATGCGCAATCACCGGGAAGGAAACCGCGAACCCCAGAATGACCGAGATCCGGACCAGCACGAAGAATTTCTCTTGCGGGGCGGTGAAGATCAGCCGCGCATCCTCTCCCCGGCCACGCAAGGCATCGGCAAGGGGCTGGGAGATGAAGTTCAGCATCGGCTCGGCAACTGTGAACATCGCGATCATGCCGACGACAAAGGCCAGCACCGACCAGATCAGCCGTGTGCGCAGCTCTGCCAGATGCTCGACCAACGGGGCAGAGCTGTCCTCGATCGTGTCTTTCTTGCTCATGTCCGCTCGGTTTCAGTCGCCGGTTTGGCTTTGGATTTCGCGCGGGGCTTCGTCGCGGCTTTCGGCGCGGCTGTCGCACTGGGATCTTCGGGTGCAGATGCTTTCGGTTTGGCTGCGGCCTTCGGCTTCGCCGCTGTCGGCTCGGCCACGGACGCCTTTGGCTTGGCCGCAGAAACTTTCGGCTTGGCCGCCTGTTCTTTCGGCGCGACCTCTACGGGCGATGGTGCCGCCGCTTTCGGCGTCACGGTCTTGCCCGGCGCCGCGGCAATCGACGGGATCGGCTCGTCGCCTTCCGGCTCGGCGCTGGTTTCGGCGGCCTCCCGCGACGCGCGCAGGGCCGCAATCCTTTCGCGCGTCTGTTGTTGGGCGGCCAGCTTCTTCTCGGCGATGATGCGCGTGGCCGAGCCTTCTTCGAACTGGCTCGGGTCGATATCCTCCATCACCCCGCCCATCATCTCGCGCGCCATCTTCTTGGGATTGGTGAATTTGGAGGCAGCCCGCAGGTCGCGGTTCATTTCGGTCATGCCGGCGTCATCCGCCGCGGCATTCATCGCCGAGGAGAACTCCCGCGCCATGCCGCGCACCTTGCCAACCATCTGCCCCAGTTTCTGGAACATCTTTGGAAGGTCCTCGGGGCCGACGACGATCAACGCCACGACTCCGATCACCAATAGTTCCATCCAGCCGATATCAGGCATCCGCCGATCCCCCTGCTGTCGTCAAAAAGGGGTCAGGCGTTGTCGCGGTCACGGGTTGCGGCGGCGCGCTGCTCGGGTGTCACGTCGCGGGCGGTCGAGCCATCCGCGCGGGCCGTTGCATCGTCGATCTCGGCATTGGGGGATTTCACGCCGTTCTTAAACGCGGTGATACCCTTGCCGACTTCGCCCATCATGCCGGCGATCTTGCCACGGCCAAACAGGACAAGGACAACCACGGCGATAAGGATAAGGCCGGCAGGTCCGATATTATTGAGCATGTTCTCTCCCTCCGGGTTGCCCTTTGCGGGATCGCGCGGGCTCCGTGTGTTTGAATTCACCGTCCATAGGTATGATTTCGCCGCGCCAGATCAAAGCCCCAAAACGCACAAACTTGGGGCCTCGGCTGGTTTGAGCGCAGAATCTTTGCGCCAAGAGCTTCTCAGTCCCGGTTCGGGAACACGAAACAGCGGTCGCGCCTTATCGTCAGCCACAAGGGGGTGCCCGGTTTGGGCAGGAAAACGGCAGGAACCGTGGCCTTCACGATGCCGCCGTCGAAATCCATCCGGAACTCCACCAGGCTTTCATGGCCCATGAAGCGGGCGCGTTCCACGACGCCCCGCGCCGGCACGCCGTCTTGCGGCGTCGGGTTCGGGCCACGCCCGCCCCGATCGAAGTCGATCTTGACGTGTTGGGGACGGAAGACGATCTCCACGTCGGTGCCGTCCGGCACGCCGGGGGCAAGAAACTGGCCGAACGCCGTATCCGTCAACGCGCCCTGCACGCGCCCCGGCAACACGTTGACATCGCTGAAGAATGCTGCCGCGTCGCGGTCTACCGGCGCGTGATAGATGTTGTAGGGCGCGCCGGTCTGCACCACCTCGCCATCGCGCATCAGGGCGATCTGGTCGGCCATGCGCATCGCCTCTTCCGGCTCATGCGTCACCAGTACGACGGCGGTCCCCTCCTCCTTCAACAGCGCCAGCGTCTGGTCGCGGATGCCGTCGCGCAGGCGGTTGTCGAGGCCGGAAAACGGCTCGTCCATCAGCATGATCCGGGGCCGGGGCGCCAAGGCGCGCGCCAAGGCAACGCGCTGCTGCTCGCCCCCCGACAGCATGTGGGGCGGCTTGTCGCCAAAAGCTGCAAGGTCCACCCGATCCAGCAATTCCTGCACCCGGGCGCGGGTCTGTGCCGCCGGACCGCGCAGGCCAAAGCCGATATTCTGCGCCACGCTCAGATGCGGAAAAAGCGCGAAATCCTGAAAGATCAATCCCACGCCCCGCGCCTCGGGGGGGATATGCGTGTTCGCATCCGACAAGACCTGCCCATCGGCGCGGATCACCCCCCGGCTTGGCCGCTCGATCCCGGCAATCAGGCGCAGGGTAGTGGACTTGCCGCAGCCGGAGGGGCCGAGCAGGCACAGAACCTCGCCCGCGCGCACCGTCAGGTTGACGCCGCACAGAACCTCGCGGCCATCGAAATGGCAGCAGACATGCTCAAGCTCGAGGCGGGGGGGCGGCAACATCAGGGGACAATTCCGATCATTTCAATCGGATACGGCAGATAACACCGTCACGCCATTGCGCCAAGGTCGAAGTCCAGCGTGCCGCACACCACGCCGTTCACCATCACCGACAAGCGATGCGGGCCGGGAACCAGCACATAAGTCGTGGCGTCGCCCTTGAAGGTTTGCGTTTTCGTCAGTGTCAGGGGCGTTCCCGGTGCCACGATGCCTTGCCGGACCTTGAACACCTTGTTGCTGACGCTGCCGGACGGCCGGATGAAGTCGATGGCGTAGACCACCAGCACCGGCGTCGTTTTCTCTGCCGACAGCACGATTTCCACGACGGCCTTGTCGCCAATTCTGGGCGCCGCGGGCCGCAGCGTCAGGGCCTCCAGCCGCACCGCGTCCGCCGCGTCATATCCCAGCATCGCCATCGCCCGCGCATCGCCCTGCTTGACCATGGTGCGCAGGGCATGGGCCGTCATCCAGTTCAGCTCCTTCGCCGATTGCCGCCCCCGCGCCCGCCAATCCGCCAGCGTGTCCAGCACCCTGGCCGCATCGACGCGGCTCAGGTCGTTCATATGGTTCGCCACCGAGCGCGTCACGAAACGCGCGCCATCGCCGTGCAGGCGGTCCAGCAAGGGCAGCGCGCGCATCGGATCGATATGGATGTTCTTCGCCCAAGGCAGGCGCGGCCGCGTCCCCTCGCTGACCAACCGCCGCACATGGTAATTCGGATGTTCCGCCCAAAGCTCCAGCCGCGCCAGCGTTTCCTCCGGCCAGCGGTTCAGGAACGGGCGGATATAGAACTCCATCGAGAACCGCTGCGTCGCCTGCTCCAGCAGGTCCAGGGCCAGATCGCGATGCGCCTCCAGCCCGTGACGCACTGCCAGTATCCCGGGCACCGCATGGATGAACCGCCCGAAATCATCGTCCGTCAGGGTCGGGTCCAGCGGCGGCGGCATCGCCGCGCGCAGCTCTGCCGCCATTGTCGGGAAATCCGCCGCCAGCCGCCGTTCCACGCAATCGGCGATCCACTCCAGCCGTTCCAGAAGCTCCCGCCCCGGCAACCCCGCCAGAACCTCTGCCTTGAAGCCATCGCCGTCGAACCCGGCAACCGCGGCCGAAAATTCCCCCGCCAACTGCCCAAGGCTCTCCGCGTTGAAGAGATGATCCTTCAGCGAAAACCGATCCGTCATCTCGCCGTGCTCCGACCCACGCGCCTCAAATCGTCGCGTTGGTGCCGCCACCGTCGACCAGAATATTCTGCCCCACGATGAAACCGGCCTTTTCCGAGCACAAGAACGCACACATCGCGCCGAATTCCGCCGCTGTGCCATAGCGTCGCGCGGGAATGGTGGCCTCGCGCCGCTTGCGCGCCTCGGCCATCGAAATCCCCTCCTTCTGAGACACCCCCCCGTCCAGCGACACCGCGCGGTCCGTGTCGTGGATGCCGGGAAGCATGTTGTTCACGATCACGCCAAACGGCGCCACCTGCCGCGAGGTGCCCGCGACATACCCGGTCAGACCGGTCCGCGCCGCGTTGGACAGCCCCAGCGCCGGGATCGGCGCCTTCACCGACTGCGAGGTGATGTTGACCACACGGCCCCAGCCACGATCGATCATCTTGGGCATCAATTCGGTCATCAGGGCGATCGGCGTCAGCATGTTGGAGTCAAGGGCGGCGATGAAATCCTCGCGCTTCCAGTCCGACCACATGCCGGGCGGCGGGCCGCCCGCATTGGTCACCAGGATGTCGATGGACCCCGCCTTGTCCAGCACGGCCCTGCGGCCCGCTTCGGTGGTGATGTCGGCGGCAACTGCCACCACGTCGACGCCATATTCCGCGCGGATCGCTTCCGCCGTCGCCTCCAACGCTTCCGCGCCCCGCGCGTTCAGCACCAGGTCCACGCCGGCTGCGGCCAGCGCCTCGGCGCAGCCGCGCCCCAGGCCCTTCGATGACGCGCAAACCAATGCGCGGCGTCCCTTGATCCCCAGATCCATCTCAACGCTCCCGTTCAATCCGTTTCGCAAACACCTAACCCAGCCTCGGACCCGCCACCAGCCTTGACCCCCCGCCCCTGCCCTAGTCTAACCTCTGACATCACCCGCGAGGTCTGCCCGATGTCATCCCATCCGCCGCTATTCCGTTTCCAGACCTATCCCGCCAGCGCCCTGCGCGTATCCTCCGGCACCAACCGGGGCGATGGGATCGGGCTGGCCGAGGACTCGCTGCCCGGCGACGCCTATCGCCTGTTCTCAACGGTGCCGCCTGTCCGACTGGCGATCTCGGACGACGGTGTGAACGGGCAGCCCTGCATTGCCGACGGCTCCGGCGTCGGTCAGCCCGGCGAGGCGCTGGCGATCTCGGCCTGCCACATGCTGATGGGCCCCTCGGGCGAAGTGGTCGAGGTGCTGATCCTGACCCATCAGGCGGCACAGGGCGCCGAGTTGCTTGTCCTGCCCCTGTCGCCCCTCAAGCCCGACACGGAATACGATCTGGTCGGCACCGAAACAGCCTCGGCACCCGCGCGCTTCGCGGATATCGCCTCGGTCAGCTTTCTTGCCGGCACACACCTGACGCTGGCCAATGGCAAGCAATGCCCGGTCGAGCATCTCAGCGTCGGCGACCTGCTTCTGACACGCGATCACGGGCCGCAACCGATCCGCTGGATCGGCTTCCAGACGCGCCGGGCGGTGGGTTCGGGCGCGCCGGTGCGCATCACCGAAGGCACGCTCAACACCTCGCGCGACCTGCGCCTGTCGCCGCAGCACCGCCTGTTCATCTGGCAACGCCGCGACGAATTGGGCACGGGACGCGCCGAGGTCATGGTGAAGGCAGAACTGCTCGTCAACGGCACCACCGTCAGGCGCGAGGAAGGCGGACATATCGATACCTATCAGATCGTCTTTGACGGGCACGAGATCATCTATGCCGAAGGAATCGCGGTCGAATCGCTTCTGGTGACAGGCCAGACCCGCGCCATGTTGCCCGACGATCTGGCGCTGACCGGCCCGGCCGGTGCGGCGGCGCATGCAGCAGCCTTGGAGATCGGGGAGGACGCCGCAGGCAAAAACGTGGTGGAGCGGCTGTCCCGCGCCTCGAAAGGCGGCGGCGATTAACCGCGCGGATCGACGCCGCACCAGCATGTACGGTGCGGCGTCGAGCATTCAAGGGAAGTGGTCGCGCAAGGGGGGATAAGACATCCCGCCGTGAAATCTGGCCCTCAGCCGGATATTCCACCAGCGTCGCGCTTGCCTTCCAGTTCCCTGCCCCCTCAGTCCACAGCGTAATGGAACTCTTCCCGAGCAATCTTGCCGTCCTTGACGTGATAGACCCCGATTTCCTTCATCTGCATCCGCTGTCCGCTGGTCTTGTCCGTCACGTCCATATCGAACAGCACGCTGAACTGGTCCTCGCCATGGTAGAATGGCCCGGTAATCGTGCTCGCATGTTCCTCCATCGCACCGTCCCACCAGTCGTGCTTGCCGTGGATGCCGGGCTTGCCATGCGTCTCGCGACCGCTCCCGCTCATGTCTGCGGCTTCCACCGATACCGCATCATCGGCGTAAAGCTTTTCGAGATTGGCGCGGATGCGCGCGGCACCTTCGCGGCAACCTGCCACCAGTTCCTTGGCGATTTCCTTCAAGTCCATGGATCGTCTCCCTGTCATGTGTTCACTTAATGTTCGCATGATGCCCGAGTCGCCGGTTTCTGTCACCTGCTCCTCCTGACACCGTCCTGTCGGCAGAGGCATCGGCGGATGCCCGCGCGGTCCTGCAGCCGCGCCGGGGCAACCAGCGACGCCACCTCCGGCCTGATCGCGACCGTCGGTGGCACGTCCGCCACCGACGATGACGGTCAGGATGGCTTCATCATGTGTGAGTCTGATGACAACGGCGAAACGGATCCCCCCCTTCAGGCCGGAGGCGCTGTCGAGCCTGCTGAAACAGCGATTGTCCCCCGGCCCGCCGCCCAATATATGCAGCCCATGCCCGATACTCTGCACACCAACCGCCCCACCCTGCCCCCCGAAATCGCCCGTCGCCGCACGTTTGCGATCATCTCGCATCCCGATGCGGGCAAGACCACGCTGACCGAGAAGTTCCTGCTATATGGCGGCGCGATCCAGATGGCGGGTCAGGTGCGGGCAAAGGGCGAGGCGCGCCGCACCCGCTCGGACTTCATGCAGATGGAGAAGGACCGCGGCATCTCGGTCAGCGCCTCGGCGATGTCGTTCGACTTCAACACGCCCGGACGGCAGTATCGCTTCAATCTGGTCGACACGCCCGGCCACAGCGATTTCTCCGAGGATACCTACCGCACCCTGACTGCCGTTGACGCGGCCATCATGGTGATCGATGGCGCCAAGGGCGTGGAATCCCAGACCCAGAAGCTGTTCGAGGTCTGCCGACTGCGGGATCTCCCGATCCTGACATTCTGCAACAAGATGGACCGCGAATCCCGCGATACGTTCGAGATCATTGACGAAATCCAGGAAAACCTCGCCATCGACGTGACGCCTGCATCATGGCCCATCGGGGTCGGCCGCGATTTCATCGGCTGCTACGACCTGATCCATGACCGGCTGGAACTGATGGACCGCGCCGACCGCAACAAGGTGGCATCGTCGGTCAAGATCAACGGCCTGTCCGACCCCGCCCTGACCACCCATGTCCCCGCCAACCTCCTCGCCAAACTGCGCGAGGAGCTTGAGATGGCGCGAGCGCTTTTGCCGCCCTTCGACCGCACGGCCTTCCTGCAAGGAACGCTCACGCCGATCTGGTTCGGCTCTGCGATCAATTCCTTCGGTGTAAAGGAGTTGATGGACGGCATCGCCGAATACGGACCCGAGCCGCAGGTGCAGAATGCGGAACCGCGCAAGGTTGCGCCGGAAGAGCCGAAAGTGACCGGCTTCGTGTTCAAGGTGCAGGCCAACATGGACCCCAAGCACCGCGACCGCGTGGCCTTTGTGCGCCTGGCCTCGGGGCATTTCCTGCGCGGCATGAAACTTACCCATGTCCGCTCGAAGAAACCGATGGCCATAACCGCGCCGGTCATGTTCCTCGCCTCGGATCGGGAGTTGGCGGAAGAGGCATGGGCCGGCGACATCATCGGCATCCCGAACCACGGTCAGTTGCGTATCGGCGACGGCCTGACGGAAGGCGAGATGCTGCGCTTCACCGGCATCCCGTCCTTCGCGCCGGAACTGCTGCAAACCTGCCGGGCCGGCGATCCGATGAAGGCCAAGCACCTCGACAAGGCGTTGATGCAGTTTGCCGAGGAAGGGGCTGCGAAGGTC
>JBBQHZ010000130.1:0-11432 GCA_038324445.1 Rhodobacterales bacterium
CGCGGCATGGGTCTGAAGATCGACGAGGCACTGGACGAATATCGCCGCTCCGGCGACATGACCCCGGTGCGCGACGCGCTCAAGATCGCCTATGGCGAGGATGTCTATACCGATGCCTTCTCGCACCGGGACGAGGACAGCCTGATCGAGGCGGCCAGCAACGTGACGCGCGGCGTCCCGATTGCCACGCCGGTGTTCGACGGTGCCAAGGAAGCGGATGTGAACGACGCCCTGATCCGGGCCGGGTTCTCGACCTCGGGGCAGAGCGATCTGTTCGATGGCCGCACGGGCGAGAAGTTCGCGCGTCAGGTGACGGTGGGTGTCAAATACCTGCTGAAGCTGCACCACCTTGTCGACGACAAGATCCACGCCCGTTCCACGGGGCCGTACTCGCTCGTTACCCAGCAGCCGCTGGGTGGTAAGGCGCAGTTCGGTGGCCAGCGCTTCGGTGAGATGGAGGTCTGGGCGCTGGAAGCTTACGGCGCCGCCTACACCTTGCAGGAGATGCTGACGGTGAAGTCGGATGACGTCGCAGGCCGCACCAAGGTCTACGAGAGCATCGTGAAGGGTGAGGACAACTTCGAGGCCGGGGTTCCGGAATCGTTCAACGTTCTCGTCAAGGAGGTCCGCGGTCTGGGCCTCAACATGGAACTCCTGGATGCGGAGGGTGAGGAGTGAGCCAAGCGGCGCGGTAGTCCGCGCCAAGTGGCCCCCGGGTGGGGCGGGAATTTTCCCGCCTCGCCCCTCCCTTTGCACGATTTTCGAGGAACTCGCATGAACCAGGAACTTACAAACAACCCGTTCAACCCGCTGACGCCGCAAAAGGCCTTCGACGAGATCAAGGTCTCGCTGGCTTCGCCCGAGCGTATTCTCAGCTGGTCCTACGGCGAGATCAAGAAGCCCGAGACGATCAACTACCGCACGTTCAAGCCCGAGCGTGACGGCCTGTTCTGCGCGCGCATCTTTGGTCCGATCAAGGATTACGAATGCCTGTGCGGCAAATACAAGCGCATGAAGTATCGCGGCGTCGTCTGCGAGAAATGCGGTGTGGAAGTCACGCTGCAGAAGGTCCGCCGCGAGCGGATGGGCCATATCGAACTGGCTGCGCCCGTAGCCCACATCTGGTTCCTCAAGTCGCTTCCCAGCCGGATCGGCCTGATGCTGGACATGACACTCCGCGATCTGGAGCGGATCCTCTATTTCGAGAACTACGTGGTGATCGAGCCCGGCCTGACCGACCTGCAATATGGTCAGTTGATGGGCGAAGAGGAATTCCTCGACGCGCAGGACGCCTATGGCGCTGATGCCTTCCAGGCCAATATCGGGGCGGAAGCCATCCGCGAGATGCTTGCCGCGATCGATCTGGAATCGGAAGCCAACCAGCTGCGCGAGGACCTCAAGGAGGCCACCGGCGAGCTGAAGCCGAAGAAGATCATCAAGCGGTTGAAGATCGTCGAATCCTTCCTCGAGTCGGGCAACCGGCCCGAGTGGATGGTGATGACCGTGATTCCGGTCATTCCGCCGGAACTGCGCCCGCTGGTGCCGCTGGACGGCGGCCGGTTTGCGACCTCCGACCTGAACGACCTCTACCGCCGGGTGATCAACCGCAACAACCGCCTCAAGCGGCTGATCGAATTGCGCGCGCCCGACATCATCATCCGCAACGAAAAGCGGATGCTGCAGGAATCCGTCGATGCGCTGTTCGATAACGGCCGTCGCGGGCGCGTGATCACGGGGGCCAACAAGCGCCCGCTGAAATCGCTGTCGGACATGCTGAAGGGCAAGCAGGGCCGCTTCCGTCAGAACCTTCTGGGCAAGCGCGTCGACTTCTCGGGCCGTTCCGTCATCGTGACCGGACCGGAGCTGAAGCTGCACCAGTGCGGTCTGCCGAAGAAGATGGCATTGGAGCTGTTCAAGCCGTTCATCTATTCGCGGCTGGAGGCCAAAGGCCTGTCCAGCACCGTGAAGCAGGCGAAGAAGCTGGTCGAGAAAGAGCGTCCCGAGGTCTGGGATATTCTGGACGAGGTCATCCGCGAGCATCCGGTTCTGCTGAACCGTGCGCCCACGCTACACCGTCTGGGCATTCAGGCGTTCGAGCCGGTCCTGATCGAAGGCAAGGCGATCCAGCTTCACCCGCTGGTCTGTTCCGCCTTCAACGCCGACTTCGACGGCGACCAGATGGCCGTGCACGTTCCGCTGTCCCTTGAGGCACAGTTGGAAGCGCGCGTCCTGATGATGTCGACCAACAACGTTCTGTCGCCTGCCAACGGCGCCCCGATCATCGTGCCGTCGCAGGACATGATCCTAGGCCTTTATTACGTGACCTTGCAGCGCGAGGGCATGAAGGGCGAAGGTATGGTGTTCTCGGACGTGGACGAGGTGACGCACGCGCTGGACGCGGGCGAGGTGCACCTGCACTCGAAGATCAAGTGCCGCCTGCCGCAGATCGATGCGGAAGGCAACGAGGTCATGGTGCGGTTCGACACCACGCCGGGCCGCGTCCGTCTGGGCGCATTGCTGCCGCTGAACACGAAAGCACCGTTCGAGTTGGTGAACCGCCTTCTGCGCAAGAAGGAAGTCCAGCAGGTCATCGACACCGTCTACCGCTATTGCGGTCAGAAAGAGTCGGTCATCTTCTGCGACCAGATCATGGGTCTGGGTTTCCGCGAGGCGTTCAAGGCCGGTATTTCATTCGGCAAGGACGACATGGTCGTGCCCGACACCAAGTGGGAGCTGGTCGAAGAGACCCGCACCCAGGTGAAGGAGTTCGAGCAGCAGTACATGGATGGTCTGATCACCCAAGGTGAGAAGTACAACAAGGTCATCGATGCCTGGTCGAAAGCCAACGACAAGGTTACGGATGCCATGATGGCCACCATCTCGGCCAAGAAGTTCGACGAATCTGGCGCTGAGCATGAACCGAACTCGGTCTACATGATGGCGCACTCCGGTGCCCGTGGCTCGGTCACGCAGATGAAGCAGTTGGGCGGCATGCGCGGCCTGATGGCCAAGCCGAACGGCGAGATCATCGAGACGCCGATCATCTCGAACTTCAAGGAAGGTCTGACCGTTCTTGAATACTTCAACTCCACCCACGGTGCCCGCAAGGGTCTGTCGGACACGGCATTGAAGACCGCGAACTCGGGGTATCTGACGCGGCGTCTGGTGGACGTGGCGCAGGACTGCATCGTTCGGATGGAGGATTGCGGAACCGAGAACACGATCAAGGCGGAAGCGGCTGTCAACGACGGTGAAGTCGTGGCGTCCCTGGCCGAGCGCATTCTGGGCCGCACCGCGGGCGAGGATGTGTTTGTTCCGGGCACCGACGAGATCATCGTTGCGCGTGGCGAGCTGATCGACGAGCGCAAGGCCGATGCGGTCGAGCAGGCGGGTGTCACCACCATGCAGATGCGCTCGCCGCTGACCTGCGAAGCGGAGGAGGGCGTTTGCGCGTCCTGCTATGGCCGGGATCTGGCACGCGGCACGCGGGTGAACATCGGCGAAGCCGTGGGAATTATCGCGGCACAGTCTATCGGCGAGCCGGGCACCCAGTTGACGATGCGGACCTTCCACATCGGCGGCGTGGCGCAGGGCGGTCAACAGTCCTTCCAGGAGGTCAATGTCGACGGCACGATCCAGTTCCGCAACCCGAACCTGCTGCGCAACCGCGACGGTCAGAACGTCGTCATGGGCCGCAACATGCAGTTGCTGATCATGGACGACCAGGGCGGCGAGCGGGCCAGCTTCAAGCTGGGTTACGGCACCAACGTTCTTGTCGAGGACGGCAAGAAGGTGAAGCGCGGCGACCGTCTGTTCGAGTGGGATCCCTATACCCTGCCGATCATCGCGGAAGCCTCGGGCAAGGCTGTGTTCGTCGACCTGATCTCGGGCATCTCGATCCGGGACGAAACCGACGACGCGACCGGCATGACCCAGAAGATCGTCTCGGATTGGCGCACAGCCCCCAAGGGCAACGAGCTGAAGCCCGAGATCCTGATCGCGGGCGAAGACGGCGAACCGATGCGCAACGAGCAGGGCAATCCTGTCACCTACACCATGTCGGTGGATGCCATCCTGTCGATCGAAGAAGGTCAGCAGGTTGAAGCCGGTGACGTGGTGGCGCGTATCCCGCGCGAAGGTGCCAAGACCAAGGACATCACCGGCGGTCTGCCGCGGGTGGCAGAACTGTTCGAAGCCCGTCGCCCCAAGGACCATGCCATCATCGCCGAAATCGACGGCTATGTGAAATTCGGACGCGACTTCAAGAACAAGCGCCGGATCAACATCGTGCCTGCCGACGAGTCCAAGGAGCCCGTGGAATACATGGTGCCCAAGGGCAAGCACATCCCCGTGGCCGAGGGCGATTTCGTCCAGGTCGGCGACTACATCATGGACGGCAACCCCGCCCCCCACGACATTCTGTCGATCCTGGGTGTCGAGGCGTTGGCGGATTACATGATCGACGAAGTGCAGGACGTCTACCGCCTGCAGGGCGTGAAGATCAACGACAAGCACATCGAGGTGATCGTGCGCCAGATGCTCCAGAAGTGGGAGATCCAGGATTCGGGCGAGACCACGCTGCTCAAGGGCGAGCATGTGGACAAGGCCGAGTTCGACGCGGCGAACGACAAGGCTATTGCCGATGGGCGTCGTCCGGCAACGGGCGAGCCGATCCTGCTGGGCATCACCAAGGCAAGCTTGCAGACCCGCAGCTTCATCTCGGCGGCGTCGTTCCAGGAAACCACGCGCGTGCTGACCGAAGCATCGGTTCAGGGCAAGCGGGACAAGCTGGTTGGTCTGAAGGAAAACGTCATCGTCGGCCGGTTGATCCCGGCAGGCACCGGTGGCGCCACTCAGAACGTCGAGCGGATCGCGAAGGATCGCGATCAGATTGTGATCGACGCGGCCCGCAAGGACGCCGAAGCAGCGGCTGCCCTGGCAGCGCCTGTGATGGCAGAAGGCAACGCGGCCGAGTAAGGCCCGCCGCATGAAGATTGTGAAACGCCCCGCCTCTGGTGGGGCGTTTTGCTTTTGGGCGGCAGACGCCGGGCAAATCTTCTACACGAACCGGGAATCGACGCGAAGGATTCCCCCCGGCGCAAGGATCGCCTAACGTCGCCCCAATCGGACGGCTAGAGGCCCAGTCATGGCAGTGAACAAGATCATCGGGGTGTGCCGTTTCTCCTATCTGGGCGATGCGGGGTTCCGCACCTTGGCGGGCGGGGCGGCGGAGGCGGCCAAGACGCTTTATGCCCCGGGGCGGATGCAGCGGCGTTTCGCGTATTTCGAGAATATCTGCCTGCCGTCGCTCGACAATCAGACCGACAAGGACTTCGTGCTGGTCGCCCTGATCGGCGACACGATGCCGTTCCATTTCCGCAAGCGCCTGAAACGGCTGTCGGAATTACATTCCTACCTGCGTATCTGCACGCTGGAGGCGGCGGGGCCGCTAAACTCAACCCGCCGCGCCTTCAAGCGCGGGCTGGACGAGCAGGAGGCCGATTTCATCACCGGCTTCCGGCTGGACGATGACGACGCGGTGGGGACCGACTACATCGCGCGCACGCGCGAGATTTCGGATGCCCTCATCAAGCTGAACTGGGCCACGGCAGATATACCCGCAGCCGTGTGTTTTCACCGGGGCATCTATTGGGACATGAAGCGGGACGAGGATCAGTTCTGGGACTATTCCGAACCGCAGCCCCTCGGTCTGGCCAGCGCGATGATTGCGCATCCCGACAGCCAGCATAACATCTACCGCTGGAACCATCGCAAGCTGGCGAGCAATGCGCGCTGCTGGATTGACCCGCATGAATATATGTTCGTGCGCACGCTGCATGGGCACAACGACAGCGACCGCTCGATCCCGCCGGGTGCGCGGCAACTGCCAGACTGGCAGGCGCGCAAGCTGTTCCGCGAGCGCTTCGGCCTGAACCCCAAGCGGTTGTTGCCGATGATGTCGAAGCTGCAGGAAGAGGGCTCGGGCATGGCGCAGCGTCTGGCGACGCGGGCGCGACGTGACGTGGCGGGGGGCGCGGACGAGGAAGAGTTCGACGGCGATTTCGAGGACGGGTTCGACGAGGATTTCGACGAAGAATTCGATGACGGTGATCCGGGGGCCGATCTTGTCGACGCAGAGGGCGTTGATCCGGACCATGATGACACCGAAGATGCCGACGGGGATGACAGCGCGCGATGACCCCGAATGTCAAAGGTGCGTTGTTGATGACGGGATCAATGGCGGCGTTCACGCTGAACGACACGCTGGTCAAACTGCTGTCGGTCGATGTGCCGCTCTATCAGATCGTGTTCCTGCGCGGCCTTTTGACGACCGTGATGCTGGCCGCGACGGTGGCGATGTTCGGCAAGCTCAGCTTCCGGATCCCCAAGGGGGATCGCGTTAAGGTCGCCCTGCGGACATTCTTCGAGATTGCGGCGATGGTCACCTTCCTGACCGCGCTGGTGAACATGGCTATTGCCAACGTCACCGCGATCCTGTCGGCGCTGCCATTGGTCGTGACACTTGGCGCGGCGCTGTTGTTCGGCGAGCCGGTGGGCTGGCGGCGGATCAGCGCGATCTGCGTGGGGGCCGTGGGGGTGGTGATGATAGTGCAACCGGGCACGGCGGGCTTCAACGTCTACTCGCTGCTGGCGCTTGTCTCGATGGTGATCGTGGCAGGCCGCGATCTGGTGACGCGCAGTTTCTCGCCCGCCCTGCCTTCGCTGTCCGTGGCGGTGATCACGGCGGCAGCGGTGGGCATTTTCGGGGGCGTCCTGTCGCTCAGCGAGCCTTGGGTGGCCATGCCCACAACCGAGGTGCTGCTGCTCGCCGGATCGTCGCTGTGCATCATCGGCGGCTATGTCTTCTCGATCCTTGTCATGCGGGAAGGCGATGTCTCCGTCACGGCTCCGTTTCGCTACACAGCGCTGATCTTCGCGCTGGTAATGGGCTATTTCGTGTTCGGAGAGTTTCCCAACAACTTGGCACTTTCCGGGGCGGCATTGGTGATGGCGACGGGTGTGTTCACCTTGATCCGCGAGCGGCGGGCGAAGCATGGTTGACGGCGTGCAGGTGCAGGGCCTGTGCCGCTTCTCGTTCCCCTGCACCGGTGGGTTCAAGAAGTATCACACCTCACTGGAGGAGCGCCGCGCGGCGCTTTACGCGCCCCGGCGGCTGGACGAGCGGACGCTGTGGTTCGAGCATGTCTTCCTGCCGCCGCTGCGGGCCCAGAACGATGGCGATTTCACGATGCATCTGCTGATGGGCGAGGATCTGCCGCAGCCGTGGCGGGGCAGGGTGGAGGCAGCGATTGCAGATGTGCCGCAGATACGGGCGCACTGGCGCGAGGCCGGCGATCACCGCGCCATCTGCCGCTACGTGATGTGGGGCGGCCGCGATGCCACCCGTGCCGTGGTGGCCGAATTCAGGCTGGACGACGATGACGCCGTGGCGGTCGACTATGTTCAGCAGTTGCGCCGGGGCTGGGGCAAGGTGGCGCGACTGGCGAGTTTTCAGGGCCGGGTGGCGCTGGACCATGGCAAGGGTCTGGTGCTGGAGGCGAAGAATGACGGCACCATCAAGCCGCATGTCCTCAACACCCATTGCTGGTCGGCAGGCCTTGCGATCTACCTCAAACCCGATGACGAGGCGATCGTAATGGACTTCCCGCACCACAAGATCTGGGCGCGGGTGCCGTTCGTGAACCTGACGGATTCAGTGATGTTCATTCGCGGCGATCACGACCACAATGACGCCAAGACGCCCTTTGCCGCGGGGCAGCCGGTGCCCACCCCTGAAGGCGAGATCCCCGAGATGCTCGCCCGCCGCTTCGGCATTGATTTTCCGGCGTTTCAGGCCGATTGGCGTGCCTTGATCAAAAGCTAGACCGCGTCTGCGGCGGTGCTGTTGACACCCCATTCGACTCCCCCTATACGCCCCCCCACTTGGCCTAGCTGCCCGAGGGCGGCGTTGATGGCTGACATACAGTTCTGAGTGGCCACGATCCGGGCAATTTAGTCGCCTCGATCCTCTGGAAATTCCGCCGCGGCGCCCTCCAGGTAGGAAAGGGGCGCATGCGGTTTTGGTGTTTTTGCGCGGCCCGGCCGCCCGCGCGATGGCACCACTGACGAAGATGAGCAAACCGGGGAGACCCCATGCCAACGATCCAGCAGCTGATCCGCAAACCGCGGCAGCCCAAAGTTAAGCGCTCCAAGTCCCAGCACATGGAAGGCTGCCCGCAGAAGCGCGGCGTCTGCACACGCGTCTACACGACCACGCCGAAGAAGCCGAACTCGGCCATGCGGAAGGTTGCGAAGGTGCGTCTGACCAACGGCTTCGAGGTCATCAGCTACATCCCCGGTGAAAGCCACAACCTTCAGGAACACTCCGTGGTCCTGATCCGGGGCGGTCGGGTAAAAGACCTTCCGGGCGTGCGCTACCACATCCTGCGCGGTGTGCTTGATACGCAAGGCGTCAAGGAACGTCGCCAGCGTCGGTCGAAATATGGCGCCAAGCGCCCCAAATAAGAGAAGGATTGACCGATGTCGCGTCGTCACGCCGCCGAAAAACGCCAGGTCCTGCCCGACGCCAAGTTTGGCGATATGGTCCTGACCAAATTCATGAACAACCTGATGATTGACGGCAAGAAATCCGTCGCTGAGTCGATTGTTTACAACGCCTTCGACCGGGTTGAGACCAAGTTGAAGCGCGCGCCAGTGGACGTTTTCCATGAAGCGCTGGAAAACATCAAACCGTCCGTCGAAGTGCGCTCGCGTCGCGTCGGTGGTGCCACCTATCAGGTGCCTGTCGATGTGCGCCCCGAGCGTCGCGAAGCCCTTGCCATCCGCTGGCTGATCAAGGCGTCGCGGTCGCGCAACGAGAACACCATGGAAGAGCGTCTGGCCGGGGAACTGGTCGATGCCGTCAACATGCGTGGCTCTGCCGTGAAGAAGCGGGAAGACGTTCACAAGATGGCCGACGCCAACCGCGCGTTCAGCCATTATCGCTGGTAATATCTGGCGCTGGTAATCAATTGGCGGCCCCGTCCGGGGGCCGCCTCACGACCTTACACCCCAGCCTGAGGACACCCCCATGGCACGCGATTATCCGCTTCAGCGCTACCGTAACTTCGGGATCATGGCGCATATCGACGCCGGCAAGACCACTTGCACCGAGCGAATCCTGTTTTACACCGGCAAGTCCCACAACATCGGCGAAGTCCATGACGGCGCCGCAACGATGGACTGGATGGAGCAGGAGCAGGAGCGCGGCATCACGATCACGTCCGCCGCGACGACGACCTTCTGGCAGCGCCAGGAAGATCCCAGCGCCGACGGCAAGTCCGATACCAAGTATCGCATGAACATCATCGACACCCCCGGCCACGTTGACTTCACCATCGAAGTCGAGCGTTCGCTGGCTGTGCTTGACGGCGCGATCTGCCTGCTGGACGCCAATGCCGGTGTCGAGCCGCAGACGGAAACCGTCTGGCGTCAGGCCGACCGCTACAAGGTTCCGCGCATCGTGTTCGTCAACAAGATGGACAAGATCGGCGCCGATTTCTTCAACTGCGTCCGCATGATCGCCGACCGTACCGGGGCGGTTCCCGCGCCCGTGCAGCTGCCGATCGGTGCCGAGACCGAGCTTGAAGGCATCATCGACCTGATCACCATGGAAGAGTGGGTGTATCAGGGCGAAGACCTCGGCGCCTCGTGGAAGCGTCAGCCGATCCGCGCCAGCTTGCTGGACGAGGCGACCGAATGGCGCGGCAAGCTGATCGAGCTGGCCGTCGACATGGATGACGACGCGATGATGGCGTATCTGGAAGGCGAAGAGCCTGACCAGGCCACGCTGCGCAGCCTGATCCGCAAGGGCACGCTGGCGCTGAAGTTCGTGCCCGTGCTGGCCGGCTCCGCGTTCAAGAACAAGGGTGTACAGCCGCTGCTGAACGCCGTGATCGACTATCTGCCGAGCCCGCTCGACGTGGTTGACTACATGGGCTTCCGCCCCGATGACGAGACCGAAACCCGCAACGTGCCGCGTCGCGCCGATGACGCGATGGCGTTCTCGGGCCTTGCGTTCAAAATCATGAACGACCCCTTCGTGGGCTCGCTCACCTTCGTGCGCATCTATTCGGGTCAGCTGAAGAAGGGCGACGCGCTGCTCAACTCCACCAAGGGTGGCAAAGAGCGTGTGGGCCGGATGATGATGATGCACGCCATCAACCGCGAAGAAATCGACGAGGCCTTCGCGGGCGACATCATCGCGCTTGGCAGCCTCAAGAACACCACGACCGGCGATACGCTCTGCTCGGAAAAAGACCCTGTCGTCCTCGAGACGATGACCTTCCCCGAGCCGGTGATCGAGATCGCGGTCGAGCCCAAGACCAAGGCAGACCAGGAAAAGATGGGTCTGGCGCTGGCACGTCTGGCAGCCGAAGATCCGTCCTTCCGCGTCGAGACCGACTTCGAGTCCGGTCAGACGATCATGAAGGGCATGGGCGAATTGCACCTCGACATCCTCGTCGACCGCATGCGCCGCGAGTTCAAGGTCGAGGCCAATATCGGCGCGCCGCAGGTGGCGTATCGTGAAACCGTCGGTCACACGGTCGAGCATACCTACACCCACAAGAAGCAATCGGGTGGATCGGGTCAGTATGCCGAGGTCAAGCTGGAAATCAGCCCGACCAAACCCGGCGAGGGCTTCTCGTTCGAAAGCCGCATCGTTGGTGGCGCGGTGCCGAAGGAATACATCCCCGGCGTCGAGAAGGGCATCAAGTCCGTCATGGATAGCGGCCCGCTGGCCGGCTTCCCCGTGATCGACTTCAAGGTCGCGCTGCTGGACGGCAAGTTCCACGACGTGGACTCCTCCGTTCTGGCATTCGAGATCGCAGGCCGGATGGGCATGCGCGAGGGTATGCGCAAGGCAGGTGCCAAGCTGCTGGAGCCGATCATGAAGGTCGAAGTTGTGACGCCGGAAGAGTATTGCGGCGGCATCATCGGCGACCTGACATCGCGCCGTGGCATGGTTCAGGGGCAGGACAGCCGTGGCAACGCCATTGCCATCGACGCCTTCGTGCCGCTGGCCAACATGTTCGGCTACATCAACACCTTGCGCTCCATGTCTTCGGGCCGCGCCAACTTCACGATGCAGTTCGACCATTACGAACCGGTTCCGCAGAACATCTCGGAAGAGATCCAGAAGAAATACGCATAACGGCGGGGCGGTAATACCGCCCGCCCCACACCGTAGGGTCGTCGCAAGGACGGCCCGCACAAAACCAAGGAGGCCCCCATGGGCAAGGCAAAGTTCGAACGTACGAAACCGCATGTGAACATCGGGACGATTGGTCACGTGGACCACGGCAAGACGACGCTGACGGCGGCGATCACGAAGTATTTTGGTGATTTCAAGGCCTACGACCAGATCGACG
>JBBQHZ010000131.1:0-11420 GCA_038324445.1 Rhodobacterales bacterium
TTTATATGCCCGACGACCACGTCATCGGCTATGACGACACCTATGTGCAGAACCCGGCCAAGCATCCGCATGAGACTTTGGCCGACCTGATCCGGGGGCGCGGCGGCGCCCGCGCGGCGATCGGCGTCGAGCTTGACAACTACTACTATTCCGCCGCCGCCCATGCGGCGCTGGTCCGGCACCTCCCCGACGCGACGCTGCACGACGCCACCGGCCTCGTGAACTGGCAACGCACGGTGAAATCCCCGGCCGAGATCGACCGCATGCGCAAGGCCGCGCGCATCGTCGAGGCGATGCACACCCGCATCCTCGAGGTCGCCGAACCCGGCCTACCCAAACACCACCTTGTCGCCGAGATCCTGCGCACCTCCGTCCTTGGCAGCGGCGACGCCTGGGGCGACTACCCCGCCATCGTGCCCCTCACGCCCAGCGGCATGGATGCCACCGCGCCGCACCTGACATGGGACGACCAGCCGATGCGCGAGGGCGAGGCCACCTTCTTCGAGATCGCCGGCGTTTATCGCCGCTACCATTGCCCGCAATCGCGGACGCTGTTTCTCGGTTCCATGCCCGACCGCTATGCCGAGGCAGAGAAGGCCGTGATCGAGGGCATCCATGCCGGCCTCGATCAGGCCAAGCCCGGCAATACCTGCGAGGATATCGCCAATGCCTTCAACGCCACCCTCGAGCGCCATGGCTTCCGCAAGGACAGCCGCTGCGGCTACGCCATCGGCCTCAGCTACCCGCCCGACTGGGGCGAGCGCACCATGTCCTTCCGCCGGGGCGACATGTCGGTGCTGCAACCGGGCATGACCTTCCACTTCATGCCCGCCCTCTGGCTGGAGGATGGCGGAATCGAGATCACCGAGCCGATCCTGATCACCGAAACCGGCCACGAATGCCTGTCGACCCTGCCCCGCAAGGTGTTCGTGAAATGATGCGTGCGCCCGATCACCTCCACGCCCGTCGATCCCGCCCCCAATTGGCCTGCCCCCACTCGACCTGCCCCCACTCGACCTGGCCCCACTCGACCTGCCCCCACCCAAGCTGCGAGGAGCGTCAGCGAGGAGGGCCCGGATGTCCCTGACAATCCCCCTCGACCAACCCGGAACCCATTTCGGCCATATCCGCCTGCCATGGTCGCGCGACACCAGCGCCTGGGGGCACCTGATGGTGCCGGTCTGCGTCATGGGCACCGGCACCGGCCCGACCGCCCTTGTCATGGGCGGCAATCACGGCGACGAATATGAAGGTCCTCTGGCGATCCGCCGCCTGATCGCCAACCCGCCGGTTCTGGCGGGCCGCCTCATCGCGATCCCGTCGCTGAACCACCCCGCGTTTCTGAACGGCTCGCGGACCTCGCCCATCGACGGCGGCAACCTCAACCGCGCCTTCCCCGGCAACCCCTCCGGCACCGTCACCCAGAAGATCGCGGCCTTCCTCAACGACCACCTGATCCCCTTGGCCGACATCGTCCTCGACTTCCATTCCGGCGGCAAAACCCTCGACTTTCTGCCGATGGCCGTCTGTCACATCCTCGACGACGCCGAGCACGATGGCCGCTGCTTTGCCGCCGCCACGGCCTTCGGCGCGCCCTACACCGCCCGCCTGCGCGAGATCGACGATAGCGGCATGCTGGACGGCGCGGCCGAGCGCGCCGGCAAGACCTTCGTCAGCACCGAACTTGGCGGCGGCGGCACCACCTCGCCCGCGCTGGTGCAACTGGCCGAAGCCGGCCTGCGCCGCTTCCTCGCCCATGGCGGGTTGCTGGCCGACACCCCTCCGCCACCGGCCCCGCCCCCGGCCGCCCCCACCCGTGCCCTCGACCTGTCCGACCCCGACGGCTTCCACTTCCCCGCCACCGGCGGCCTGTTCGAGCCGCTGGTAACCCTTGGCCAATCCGTCACGGCAGGCACCCCCCTCGCCCGCATCTACGCCCCCGACACCCTCTCGGCGCCGCCCACCCAGATCACCGCCCAACGCTCCGGCCTGATCGCCGCGCGCCATGTCCCCGGCCTGATCGCTCCGGGCGATTGCGCCTTCGTCATCGGCACGGCAAGCGATGCCCCAACCCCCTGACTCACACCCAACCCGAAACGTTAACCGAATACCTAGAATTGTCTGTTTCCATCCCGCCCGGTTGCGCACGCCCCCCGCGCCGAATATCCCCCGACCAGTTCACACGAACCGACGCCCGCAAAAGCGGCCCTGATGGCGGGAGTATCCCGGTCCCCCTTTCCTCCCATCGGAAAGGGCTCCACCTCATGACCCGGAACACGCCATGCGACACGATACCGAAGCCCTGCTGGAGCATGTTCTCCATGCCGTGATGCAGACCGAAAACGATGCTCTGACGCTGGCAATACACCTGCGCAATTCCGTGCCCGAGGCGCGGGTGATCGCCCTGATCCGCGCCCTTCTGGCGGCCGAGCATCTGATCCGCGATACCTTCAACGGCTCAAGCCCCGGTCGCGTCGACGCCGACCTTGCGCGCAACTTCGCATTTTCCTTGGCGGAAGCCGCAGACGATCTGGAAGCCACCCGCGATCCTGCCACCACCCTCCGCCTCGTGGACCTGGCGTTCTGATCGCGGCTGCGGCGCAGCGCCTCCCCCTCGCCACAGCAGCCCCCCTCGCGCCCGGCCCCAAGCCGGGCTAGGGTCGCGCCCATGTCCTTGCCCGCGCCCATCTTTTCCGACGATCAGGCCCATGCCCATGACCGCATCGCCGACGTCCTGCGCGATATGGGCGTCGATATCGACAACGACACCCTGACGCCCGTGGTCGAAGGCAAGGGCGCCGTCCTCGCCGTCACCGGCAAGGCCGGCTCGGGCAAGACGCTTCTGCTGGCCGAACTGGTCAAGGCGCTGGAGCGCGCCGGGGTCGAGATAGTCTCCGGCGACTGGGAGGGCAAGCGCCGCCGCGACAAACGCACCGTCGCGGTCCTTGCCCCTACCAACAAGGCGGCCTCCGTCCTGCGCCAGCGCGGCGTGCCCGCCACCACCATCCACCGCATCCTCTACACCCCCGTCTATGACCCGGAATTCGAGAAGGTGGCAGAATGGATGGCCGGAACGGGCGAGCGTCCCGTCATCGAAGCCCTTACCGACGCCGCCCTCGACCGCGCCAAGGAGGTCTACGACACCACCAAATCCGTCCCCGCGGCGCTGGCCTCCGCGGGCCTGCGCGGGTCCGACTTCATCACCGGCTGGAAGCGCCGCGAAGACGGCCTCGACATCGGGCTGATCGACGAATCCTCCATGCTCGACGACAAGCAATTTCAGGACCTGAAGGAAATCTTCCCCGTCCTCGTCCTCTTCGGCGACCCGGCGCAACTTGCCCCGGTCGGCCAATCGGGCGAAATGGTGTTCGACAAGTTCAGCGGCCCCAACCTGCTGCACCTCGCCCGCATCCACCGACAGGATGCCGACAACCCGATCCTCGATCTGGCCCATGCTTTGGGCGATCCCGCGCTCGACTTCCACACCTTCGAGCGGATGATCGAGGATTTCGCCACCCGCGACGATCGCATCGTCGTGGCCCCCCGCGCTAATGCCGACATGATGGCGCGCAGCCCTGTTCTGGTCTGGCGCAACGCCACCCGCATCCGGCTCATCGCCGCCTTCCGCGCCGCGTTTTCCGCCAGCGATGACGCGCTCCTGCCGGGCGAGCCGCTGATCTGTGACGGGATCGAATTGCCGCTGAAGCACCGCAAGAAGCGCATCGACCTCGAAGCGCGCGGCCTGATCAAGGGCGCGCCCGTGATCTATCTCGGCCCCGGCAACCGCCCTGGCTTCTCGCGCCTGCATGTCATCGGCGCCGACACGCCGCGCTTTTCCGCCGCCTCCATCGTCAAGATCGAAAAACCGGGCGAGGAGGAGCCTTTCCTGCCCTACGCCGCCCGCATGGGCGCGGCCTTCCTGCATGGGGCTGCGGTCACGATCCACAAGGCGCAAGGCTCGCAATGGCCCGAGGTGCAGGTGTTCGCCCCCGACCTCTACGCCGCCTCGCAGGCGGGCCGGATGGAGGCGGGACAGGCGCTGTGGAAACGCCTCGCCTATGTCGCCATCACCCGCGCCGAAGAGCGCCTGATCTGGGTCACCCGCTACATGCTCTCCCGCCCCACGGCACCGCTCGGCACCGACGATCTGGAAGCACCGGCCGCCCCCCTCTCGCTGGAGCCCGAGGAGATGCCTTAGGGCGGGGTTCACCTCGCCACCCCCCATCACCCGCAATCCCGGCCCGATGCGCGCACCCAACCTCCCGCCTCCCACCCGCAACCAAAGCCCGAGGAACCTCCGTAGGGCGGGGTTCACCCCGCCACCCCCATCACCCGCGATCCCGGCCCGACGGCACGCACCCCTCTTCCACTCCGAACATCCCGCCGAAGGCTGACGGCCGCGCCGTCAAGGACCCTCTTCACCCCACGCCCGTCCTGCAGCGCTACCACCGCCACCGCCCGCCCCCTCGCCCCCCTCGCCGCCGCCCGCCTCACCCCCCGGTCTGGTGCTCCGAATCCTGCACCTGCAACGCCCCGATCCCCGACTAAACGCCGATCCCTCATTCCCAAATGGGATAATCCCATTTGGAACGAGCTTGCTTTCGATCAATGTTCCCATATGGCACGATGTGAAACAGCCTATCGTCCCAAAGACCCGCCAGTTGTCCCCAAATGAGATCTTCCCGAATGGCACGAACCCAGACAGCCAGGACCATCCTCATCACCGGTGCCAGCTCCGGCATCGGCCGCGCCACGGCGCTGGCCTTTCTCCATGACGGCTGGCGCGTCGGCCTGCTGGCGCGCCGCGCCGATCTGCTGGCCGAGGTTGCAGCCAACCACCCCGACGCGCTGGTCCTGCCCGGCGACGTCACCTCGCTGCCGGATATGGAGAAGGCGGTAAAAACTCTGTGTGATCAATGGAATAGGCTCGACGCCGTGTTCAACAATGCGGGCATATTCACGCCGCAGGGCACCATCGATCAGATCGACCCCGCCGACTGGCACCGCTCGCTCTCCGTCAACCTGACCGGGATGTTCAACACCGCCCGCGTGGCCTTCGCGCAGATGCGCGCGCAATCCCCCCAGGGCGGGCGCATCATCAACAACGGCTCCCTCTCGGCCCATAGCCCGCGTGAGGGAAGTATCTGTTATACAACGACAAAACACGGGGTCACCGGCTTGACCAAGACGCTCAGCCTCGATGGCCGCCCCTTCAACATCGCCGCCGGACAGATCGACATCGGCAATGCCCAGACCGAGCTGGTCGAAACCCTCAACGCGCGCCTACTCGCCCAGGGCAAACCCTTGATGGATATGATGAATGTCGAAAGTGCCGCACAATCCGTGCTGCACATGGCGACCCTGCCGCTCTCCGCCAACGTCCTGTTCCAGACCGTCCTCGCCACCAACATGCCGTTCGTGGGCCGCGGGTAGCCCCCCTTTCCATGTGCCACAAATATCCCGGGGGAGTCCGCAGGACGGGGGCAGCGCCCCCACTTTCCTACAGCGAAATCAAGCGCCTACCTGCCGAACCCACGCGGCGCGCCACGCCGGGGCCTCGAAGCTTTCGGGCCAGAATTCCCGCTGCAGGGCGATCAACTCGCCCCTGACGGTGTGAAAGGTCAACGCCGTCGCCTGCACGACCCCATCCGTCACCGTCACTTCGGTGACGATCTGGTCGCCCTCGCCCACGATCCGCCGCAGATCGAACTGCCACGGCCCTGCGGCGGGATAGGCCGCGTTCAGCGCGGCAAAGGCCGCTCGGCCCTCGACCATCTCGCCCGATTGCGGCCAATGAAGGCGGAAATCATAAGTCAAACAACGGCTTGCTTCTTCGAAATCATTGCTGGCCATGGTCCGCCAGAAGTCACGAACGACCTGCTGCGCACTCCGTCGACCGGTGTCGCTCATGTCCGCACATAGCGGAACACCGCCGAAGCCAACCACCCCGCCGCAATGGCGATCACCAGCGACAGGATGCCGTAAACCAGCGGACGCTCATGCGCGAGGTTGTAGATGAACCGTTCCAATCCAACCTTCCGCACCGCGATATCCTGTACATACACGTCGATGACGCTCCCACCCCTGGTCAGGAATATGCGTGTCCGGTAGTCGCCTTCAACAAGGTTCGCAGGCAATTGGATCGAGGTGTCGAACAAAGTTGCGTTACGAAGAGTGACGCCCCCCTCGATCAACTGGTACAGTTCGGACCGCTCGCGAAGGCGGATCAGCGCGTCGGTGAATGCACCGCCATCCGCCACCTCCAGTCCTACCGCCCGGATGGCGCGGGGGATGGAAACCCGGTGGCGCAGATCCTCGACATGACTGATGACCTCGGCAAAAGGCGCGGTCGTGGCCACGGCGTAGAACGACGGTGCCGCGTCAACCTCGGCCGCGTCGGTATTGACCCAGATTCCAAGCCACCTGTCCTTGCGACGGACCGAGACAGGCATCGAGGGCCCCTCGACCGTGATGATCACCTCCAGCGGCCCCTCGGGGGCCGGGGCTTCCCGGCTGACCGCCCCGAAAATGGTGATCTCTGAACCGTCGAAATTGGCCGTTATGTCGATCATGTCGTTCGACAGGCCCGCCACCACCGTCTCTGCCAGCCCAGGCGCCGACCCTGCGAGGAGCATCGCGAGGAGGGCCGCTTTCAGCCGGCGCAGCCCCACGCCCCTCACAGCCCCGCTCCCGGCCCGATGGAATACAATTCCGCCGGCATCACCAGCAGGTCGAAGGCAAGCTTGCCGCACACCGCCAGCACCATGATCGCCAACAGGATGCGCAATTGCTCGGCCTTCAGCCTGGTCCCCAGCCGCGCGCCGACCTGCGCGCCGATGACTCCGCCCACGATCAGCAGAACCGCCAGCACCAGATCGACGGTATAGTTTGTCGTCGCGTGCATGATGGTGGCGAAGCCGGTCACGAAGATGATCTGGAAAAGCGACGTCCCGACAACAACTTTTGTCGGCATTCCAAGGAGATAGATCATCGCCGGCAGCATGATGAAGCCACCGCCCACTCCCATGATCGCCGCAAGGAAACCGACCAGCAGGCCCACCAGAACCGGCGGGATCACCGAGATGTACAATCCCGAGGTGCGGAAACGCATCTTGAACGGCAGCGCATCGATCCAGCGCCGCTGGCGCCGCTTTGGAACCACAACCCCACCCGCATTCCGCGCGCGGCGGATCGCGACAAGGCTTTCGACAAACATCAAGCCGCCGATGGTGCCCAGAAACACCACGTAGCTCAGGCTCACCATCAGGTCGACCTGGCCGATCGCGGTCAGAATCTCGAACACCTTCACCCCGACTGCGGCGCCCGCGATGCCGCCGATCAGCAGCACGACGCCCATCTTCAGGTCTACCGTCTTGCGCTTGAAATGCGCCAGCACGCCAGAGACGGACGACGCGACAATCTGGTTCGCCTGGGTGGCCACCGCAATCGCGGGCGGAATGCCGATGAAGAAAAGAAGCGGCGTCAGGAGGAACCCGCCACCGACGCCAAACATCCCCGACAGGATGCCCACAAGCCCACCCAACCCCAGCAGAAGGAACGCGTTCACGCTCACCTCGGCAATGGGTAAGTAAATCTGCATCGGACAGCGCCCTTGGAACGATATGGTCCCGTGTAGCGCGCGGGACCGTGATTGGCCAGTCTGCCAACGGCGCAACGGGCGCCCGGTCGGGCCCTGAGGAAAAAAATGTCAGTGCCGACCCAAGGATGCCCCAAGCCAACGCGTCTTAAGGTATGAAATGCGCATGGAAGCAAGCGACGAGGATCTGGCCATGGCGGCCGCAGGCGGCGACGCGACGGCGTTCGGGCTGTTGCTCGGCCGCGTCTATTCCCGCCTTTTCGCCCTCTGTTTCCGCCTGACCGGCAGCCGGGCCGAAGCCGAGGACTTGACGCAGGATATCTGCCTTGCCCTGCCTGCCAAGCTGGCGGGCTATCGCGGCCAGGCAAGGGTCACGACATGGCTCTACCGCGTGGCGGTCAATGCCGCGACGGACCGGCGGCGGCGGCAGGCGAGCTACGGGCGCGCCACCGAGGGCTGGGGCGATTGGGAGATCGACCGCCAGCAATCGGCGGTCGAGGCAGAGGACGCGACCGACTGGCTGCACCGCGCCATGGCGGGCCTTGGCGACGGCCTGCGCGACACGCTGGCGCTGGTGCTCGACGAGGTGACTCATGCCGAAGCCGCTGAAATCCTTGGTATATCCGAGGGCACGGTGTCGTGGCGCGTGGCCGAAGCGAAGAAGAAACTGCGCGAGATAAGAGAAAAGGAGGAGGCATCATGACCTCCAAGGAGACCACCGGCAACGACCCGCTCGACGACCTCAAACGCGCCATGGCCCAAGCCATGCCCGCGCCCGATGCCGCGCGCCGCGAGGCCAACCTTGCCCGCTCCCAGGAAATTTTTGCCACCCACCAAGGATCGCTGCAAGCGGCCCGTCAAAACTCTGCCACCCCGACTCATCGGGGATTTTTTGCAGGAGTTTTTGACATGCTGTTTACCCGAACCACCGGCGCATTGACCGCCACCACCGCCCTTGTCGCCGTGGGCCTTCTCTATGTCTCGCCCTTGGGCGAGCAGTTGCTGCGCGCCCCCGGCCCCCTCGTCCCGACGGGTGGCACCGCCATCCCCGAGATTTCCGAACCCTTGGCGCAAGCGCCACGCGCGGTTCCCCCCGTCATCGCTGCGCCGACGACCGGCGACACTTTCGCGGCTACGGAGGCTGCCCCAGTGCCCGCCCCCAGTCCGTCCGTGGCCGCGGACGCCGTCGTCTTGCCCGTGCCCGTCCCCCTCGTCGCCCCGGAAGCAGAGGGTGCCCGGCGACCCGAAGCACTTGCCGCAACCACCCCGCTTACAAGCGATGCCGACGCAGCCGACCTGAGCGGCACCTTGAATGCAGAGGCCAGTGCCGACGGCATCGGCACAACGTCGCCCGCTGACGCAGCCAGCGGCCGCGCGATCGTGGCAGCACCCGCCCCGGTCCCGGGCAACCAGATCGCGGCAAGCCCCGCCCGCATCCAGGCCATTCCACCCCTCGACGCCACCCCCGCCCCGCTGCCCGACTCCGAGGAATTCGCCAACGAAAGCCCCAGCCCCCTGCGGCTGGTGGCGGACGAACCCGTCTCGACCTTCTCCATCGACGTGGACACCGCCGCCTATGCGCTGTTGCGCTCGACCCTCAATCGCGGCCAGCTTCCCGCCCCCGATGCCATCCGCATCGAGGAGATGGTGAACTATTTCCCCTACGACTATCCCGCCCCTGATGCGGGCGACGTCAGCCCGTTCCGCCCCACGGTGCAGGTGTTCCCGACGCCCTGGAACCCCGACACGCAACTGGTGCATATCGGCATTCAGGGCATCCTTCCGGCGATCGAGGATCGCCCGGCCCTTAACCTCGTGTTCCTGATCGACACGTCAGGCTCGATGAACGATCCCGCCAAATTGCCGCTGCTGATTCAGTCCTTCCGCCTGATGCTCGACCGTCTGAACCCCGAGGATCAGGTGGCCATCGTCACCTATGCGGGCTCTGCCGGCGTGGCGCTTGAGCCGACATCGGCGGCGGACACCGTCACCATCTCCCGCGCGCTGACGGCGTTGCAGGCAGGCGGCTCGACCAATGGGGTTGGCGGGTTGCAGGTGGCCTATGACCTTGCGGCGCAGATGACGGGGAACGGCGAGGTAAGCCGTGTCCTGCTTGCCACCGACGGCGATTTCAACATCGGCATTTCGGACCCCGAAGCACTGGAGAACTACATCGCCGAACAACGCGAGACGGGCATCTATCTGAGCGTCCTGGGCTTCGGGCGCGGCAACCTGCAGGACGACACCATGCAGGCCCTGGCGCAGAACGGCAACGGCACGGCGGCCTATATCGACACCCTGCACGAGGCGCAGCGGGTGCTGGTGGACCAGTTGGCCGGCGCGCTCTTCCCCATCGCGGACGACCTGAAAGTGCAGGTCGAATTCAACCCGGCCGTGATCGCCGAATACCGCCTGATCGGATACGAGACCCGCGCTCTGGCGCGGGAGGACTTCGCCAATGACGCGGTCGATGCGGGCGAATTGGGCGCAGGCCATTCCGTGACCGCGATCTACGAGGTCACCCCGGTCGGCTCCCCCGCGCTGCGGATCGCGCCGCTGCGCTATGCCGCCGAGGAGACGACGCCGATCCGCGCCGAATTCGCCGAGGAGTTGGGCTTCATCAGCCTGCGCTGGAAGGCACCGGGGGCTGCCGACAGCCAGTTGGTGGAATTTCCGATCTCGGCAACCACCGGCCAATCGGGAACCGAGGCGCAATTCGCCGCCGCCATCGCGGGCTTCGGCGAGCTGCTGCGCGGCTCTGATTTCCTCGGCGACTGGAACTATTCCGACGCCATCGCATTGGCCAATGCCAACCGGGGTGCGGATGCCTTCGGCTATCGGGCCGAGGCTGTGCAACTGATGCGATTGGCGCAAAGCCTGGCGCAATAAGCCATTCTTCATGACGATCCGGCGTCCGGCCTGTCACAGGGCCGGGCGTCAATTCATGTACGGAAGGCGGGGTCGCTCAGCCAGCCAAGGGTCGGCCCGGTCGGCCCCCCGGGCTTGTATTCCGCCCCCAGCGGCGCGGTGTAGCCAAGGCTGCGGATGTGGCGAAAGACATGGGCAAAGTTGACCTCGCCATGATCCGGCGCGCCACGGTCGGGGACGGCTGCGAACTGGATGTGGCCGATGAGGGGCAACAGGTCGGACAGGCGGCTGGACAGGTCGCCCTCCATCCGCTGCACATGGTAGCAGTCGAACATCATCCTGAGGTTCGGCAGGCCAATCGCCTCGATGATCTGGCGGGCCTGCGTGGTGGTCTGCAGGTAATATCCCGGCGCGTCGTGGCGGTTTAGCGGCTCGATCAGGATGGTGATGCCCCGTGGCGCTGCCTGCGCGCAGGCATATTCAAGGTTGGCGCGGAAGGTGGCGTCCGCCTCGGGTCCGGTAGCGAAACCAGCCATGACATGCACCGCCCGCGCGCCGATGGCACCGGCATACCCCACCGCCTCGTCGATGGCCGCACGGGCATCGGCCTCGCGTCCCGGCAAGGCGCAGAGCCCGTTTTCACCCGCCGCCACATCCCCTCGGCTGGTGTTCAGGCCAAGCATCGGAAGACCGGTCTCGGTCAGGGCAGCCACAACATCGTCGGGCGGCACGGTATAGGGCCAGTGGCATTCCACGGCGTCGAAACCGGCGGCGGCAGCGGCGCGGATCGCGTCGGGAAGCGGCAAGTCCGACCACAGGAAGCCAAGATTTGCGGAGAATTTCATGGGGATGCACCAGCTGAAGGCGACAAGTCGGGGATGGTCGGGCTTTTAAGGAGTTCCCGACAGGAACCCCGGACAACCACGCGCTTTTGCCCTGCAAAAACGCTTGGTGG
>JBBQHZ010000132.1:0-11404 GCA_038324445.1 Rhodobacterales bacterium
CCGGACGCAGTCCGGGGCGAAACCAATCAGGCGTTGGCTTCGCGGATCTTGACCGCCGCCGCCTGATCGAACGTCACGCCATTCTCGGCAAAGAGCTTGTCCAACTCGCCCGACATCGTCATCTCGGTGATGATGTCGCAGCCGCCGACGAACTCGCCCTTGACGTAGAGCTGCGGGATCGTGGGCCAGTCGGAATATTCCTTGATGCCCTGGCGGATCTGCTCATCGGCCAGCACATTCACATCGGCGAAATCGACGCCCATGTAGTTCAGCACCCCCGCCACGCGGGACGAGAACCCGCATTGCGGCATGGATTTGGTGCCTTTCATGAAAAGGACCACGTCGTTTGTGGTGATGGTCTGCTTGATCTGGTCTTCGGCGCTCATCAGGTTTTCCTTTTTATCAGCGCTTTGCAGCGCGAAGCTCAAGTGTTGTCGACGGGTTCAATCCGGTGCCTTGGTGGTCAGCGCCAGCGCGTGCAGATCGCCAGCCGAGCCGTCCATCTTGCCCTTCAGCGCCGCATAGACGGCGCGTTGCTGTTGCACCCGGTTCTTGCCGCGAAAGCTTTCGTCCACCACCTGCGCCGCAAAATGCGCGCCGTCGTCGCCTTCGACCGTGATCTGGGCATTGGGGAAATCCTGTCGGATCAGGTCTTCGATCTGGCGGGCGGTGATGGGCATGGCGGGTTCCCTTGCGGACTTGTCTCGAATGTAGGACGGGGCCGGGCTTGCTGCAAGCGGGGACGGCGGGGGCGACCCTGACCCGATGGATCTATGCGAAGGTTGCGGCGAAGCTGCCGCGCCAGGCCTCGGTCAATTCGGCCAAAGGCGCGTCGCACGCGCCGATGCGCACCCTGTCGCCGCCGACGCGACCGACCGAGATCAGCGCCACACCGGCGCGGCCTGCGGCCACCATCAGCGCCTCGGCCTTGTCGAAGCTGGTGGCGATCAGGTAGCGGGCCTGATCCTCGCCGAAAAGCGTTGCCGTATCAGATGCTTGCAAGGTGATGCCGATGTTCGCGGCCTGAGCGATGTCGAAGGCCGCAAGGGCCAGCCCGCCATCGCTGAGGTCGGTGCAGGCACCGATCATGGCGCGGTTGGCGCGGATGAACTCGCCGTTGCGACGCTCGGCCGCCAGATCCACGTGGGGCGCGTCACCGTCTTCACGGTGGAAGATTTCGGCCAGCAGCGCGGATTGGCCAAGATGGCCATGGGTCTCACCGACCAGCAGCAGCACATGGCCATCGCGCGCGACCCCGGCGATCAATTCGTCCGGATGCGTCAGCAGGCCCACCGCGCCGATGGTGGGTGTGGGCAGGATACCCTGCCCATCGGTTTCGTTGTAAAGCGAGACGTTGCCCGAGACGATCGGCATATCAAGCGCCGCGCAGGCCGCGCCGATGCCTTTGATGGCGCCGACAAACTGGCCCATGATCTCGGGCTTTTGCGGGTTGCCGAAATTGAGGTTGTCGGTGGTGGCCAGTGGCCGCGCGCCCACCGCCGTCAGGTTGCGGTAGGCTTCCGCGACCGCCTGCTTGCCGCCCTCGAACGGGTTGGCCTTGACGTAGCGCGGCGTCACGTCCGAGGTGAAGGCCAGCGCCTTGTCGGTGCCATGCACCCGCACGACGCCCGCGCCAAGGCCGGGGGCCCTGACCGTATCGCCCAAAACCTGCGCATCGTATTGCTGGTAGACCCAGGCCCGCGAGCAGTAGTTGGGCGAGGCGACGAGCGCGCGCAGCGCGTCGATGGGATCGACTTCGGGCACCGGATCCATCGGTGCTGCGGCGGGCGTTTCTACCCAGGGGCGGTCGTATTCGGGCGCGCTTGACGCCAGTTTCGACAGGGGCAGATCGGCTTTTGTTTCGCCTTCATGGATAATCAGGAAGCGATCTTCGGCGATGGTTTCGCCCACGATGGCGAAATCGAGGTCCCATTTGGTGAAGATCGCGCGGGCCGTGGCCTCCAGTTCGGGCTTGAGGACCATCAGCATGCGCTCTTGCGATTCCGACAGCATCATCTCGTAGGCGGTCATCGCCGCTTCGCGCACCGGCACGTCGTCGAGGTTCAGGCGGATGCCAAGGCCGCCCTTGTCGCCCATCTCGACCGCCGAGCAGGTCAGGCCAGCGGCCCCCATGTCCTGAATCGAGATCACCGCGCCGGACGCCATCAACTCGAGGCAGGCCTCCAGCAGGCACTTCTCGGTGAAGGGATCGCCCACCTGGACGGTCGGGCGCTTTTCCTCGATGCTGTCGTCGAATTCGGCGCTTGCCATGGTGGCCCCGCCGACGCCGTCGCGGCCGGTCTTTGCGCCCAGATAGACAACAGGCATGCCGACGCCGGAGGCGATGCTGTAAAAGATCTTGTCTGAATCCGCCAGGCCCGCCGCAAAGGCATTGACCAGGCAGTTTCCGTTATAGGCGGCGTGGAATCGGACCTCGCCGCCCACGGTCGGCACGCCGAAGGCGTTGCCATAGCCGCCGACACCGGCAATGACGCCATGCACCAATTGCCGCGTCTTGGGGTGGGAGGGGACACCGAAGGACAGCGCATTCATCGCCGCAATCGGCCGCGCCCCCATGGTGAAGACATCGCGCAGGATGCCGCCCATGCCGGTGGCGGCCCCCTGATAGGGCTCGATGTAGGAGGGGTGGTTGTGGCTTTCCATCTTGAACACCACGGCCTGCCCGTCGCCGATATCGACCACGCCCGCATTCTCGCCCGGCCCGCAGATCACCTGCGGCCCGGTGGTGGGCAGGGTGCGGAGCCATTTCTTCGAGGATTTGTAGGAACAATGCTCGTTCCACATCGCCGAGAAGATGCCCAGTTCCGTGAAGGTCGGCGCGCGTCCAATGATCTCCAGCACCCGCTCGTATTCGTCGGGCGTAAGGCCGTGGGCGGCGATCAGGTCGGGTGTGATAATCGGATCGGACATGGCACGGGCCCCCTTGTTTGCGCAGGTCTATACGGCGCTATCCGCGCGGGGGGAAGCCTTGCAGAGGGCGGCGAAATGTCAGGGAAGTCGGGCGATCATATCCGGGATGCGCCGTGGCGCCGCTGGGGCTGAAACCCATGGCGGCAAAGGTGGCGTGGTTTTCGACCAGCTCGACGCGGGTCTGAAGTTCCAGCGCGCTGAGGCCAAGCTGGCTGGCGCGGGCGGCGGCCGCATCGATCAGGGCGCGGGCATGGCCGCGACCGCGATGGGCGCCCGCGACGGCCAGCTTGCCGATGTAGTAGACGTCGCCCTGCGGCGTTCCGAAGAGGCAGGCGACAAGGAACGCGTCGCGGATGATGAAGAGGTCTTCGTGGCGCGCCTTGGCGCTGAAGTCTTCCGGCGACAGGGATGCCAGCGACGAGGGCGGATTGATGCGGCCGTCCATGAAAGCAAAACTTGACGCAAGGAGCGCGTGCAGCGCCTGCCAGTCGTGAAATCCGGCAGGATTTGTTTCCACGGGGGAAACCATCGCGCATCTCCTTTTGCCAAAAAAAAGGCCGAGACGAATCTCGGCCGAAGTCCAACAGGGAGGTATTGAAGCGGTCCGAAAACCATTGCTTCAATAACTGATGAATAAGGGGGCAGATTGCCCCCGATCAAGGCAAATCACGCTGCGCCGCCGCAAAGCCGATATGTCTGTGGCGCATACCACACATCCTTAGATGGGTCTGGACGCGATCAGACGCGTTCAGACGGGGATTTCGGCCGCGGGGGCCTGGGCTGCTTCGGCCTCGGCGTCGCGCTGCCTGCGGCGATAGGCGATGACTTCCTCGGTGACGAAGTCGCGGAAAACCTCGATCCGGCGCGATTGGCGCAATTCCTCGGGGTAGGCCAGAAACACCGGCACCTCGGCGGATTCGACTTCGGGCAGAACGCGGATCATCTTGGGGAAATCCTGCGTCAGGTAGTCGGGCAGGACGCCGATGCCGAGGTCGTGGATCACGGCCTGCAACACGCCGAAGTAGTTGTTGACCGACAGGGTCGAGCCGACTTCGTAGGACATCAGTTCGCGCACCAGAATGGCGCCGGCACTGACCTGCGCCGAGGCCGCGTTCTGCGAGATCAGGCGGTGGTTCGACAGGTCTTCCAGCCGCTCGGGCGTGCCGTTGGCCGCAAGGTATTTCGGCGAGGCATAGAGGCGCATGTTGATCGTCATCAGGCGGCGGCGGATCAGGTCGGCCTGACTTGGCTCCTTCATGCGGATGGCCACGTCAGCCTCGCGCATCGGCAGATCGAGCAGACGTTCTTCCAGCATCAGGTCGATCTTCAGGTCGGGATATTTCTCGTAAAGGGCGGGCAGGCGGGGGGCCAGCCACAGCGAGCCGAAGCCGATCGTGGTGGTGACGCGCAATTCGCCGAACACCTCCTCCTCGCTGTCGCGGATGCGGGCCGAGGCGGTATCGAGGCGTTTCGACATGGCGCGGGTGGCGTCAAACAGCAACTCACCCTGTTCGGTCAGGATCAGGCCGCGGGCGTGGCGGTGGAAGAGGGTGGTGTTCAACCCCTCCTCCAGCGCGCGGATCTGGCGCGAGACGGCGGATTGGCTGAGATGCAGGGTATCACCGGCATGGGTCAGGCTGCCCGCCGCCGCGACCGCATGAAAGATGCGCAACTTGTCCCAATCCATCGTGGTGCTTTCCCGCCCGTAATTTCTGCGCAACGTAGGGATGGGGCGGGGACCATGCAAAAGGTTTCTCGGATCGGTGCCGCTTGCGCCATGCTGCAAGGGCGAGGGCCTCAAATTAGGGCGATTCCCCCGCTCTTTGGGCAGGTCATGAAAGAATCGCGGCCTATCTGGTCAAGGCGGCGCAGGAGGCAGAGGGCGAGGCGGGGGCCGAAAAGGGTTAGACAGGTCAGATATATTGACCTATAATGGATGAATAGTGCTGCTTGAACGGGAGGATAGCGTCATGGGTGTGCAACAGGTCTCGCTTGAGGACAAATTCGATCTGTCGAAATCCCCGGTCCTGCTGAACGGCACCCAGGCGCTGGTGCGGCTGATGCTGATGCAAAAGGCGCGCGACCGGGCGGCGGGGCTGAACACGGGCGGCTATGTCACCGGCTATCGCGGATCGCCGCTTGGGGCGGTCGACCTGCAGATGGCGCGGGCGAAAAAGAGCCTCGCCGCCGCCGACATCCTGTTCCAGCCCGGCCTGAACGAGGATCTGGCCGCCACCGCCCATTGGGGCGCGCAGCAGGCCGAGTTGCGGGGCGAGGGCAAGTTCGATGGCGTCTTCGGCCTGTGGTACGGCAAGGGGCCGGGCGTCGACCGCTCGGGCGACGTGATGCGCCATGTGAACATGGCAGGCACCGCGAAGCATGGCGGCGTCATCATGGCGATGGGCGACGATCACACGGGCGAATCCTCGACCGTGTGCCACCAGTCCGACTGGGCGATGGTCGATGCCCATATGCCGGTGCTGTCGCCGGCGGGTGTGCAGGAAATCCTCGATTACGGCGTCTATGCCTACGCGCTCAGCCGCTATGCGGGCGTTTGGGTGGGCCTGAAATGCGTCAAGGAAACGGTGGAGGCGACGGCGGTGGTCGATGGTCGCGCCGACCGGATGGCCTTTGTCGAGCCGGAGTTCGAATTGCCCAAGGGTGGCCTCAACATCCGCCTTGGCGATCACTGGATCGCGCAGGAAGAGCGTTTGCTGGAGCACAAGCGATGGGCCGCCGAGGCCTTCGCCCACGCCAACCGCATCGACAAGCGCGTGCATGGCCAGCGCGGTGCCCGGATCGGGTTCGTGGCGGCAGGCAAGAACTGGCTGGACCTGCTGTCGGCGATGGCCGCGCTCGGGATTGACGAGACGGAGGCACGGCGCATCGGGTTGACCACCTACAAGGTCGGCCAGACATGGCCTCTCGACATGAAGGGCTTCCACGACTGGGCCAAAGGGCTCGACCTGATCGTGGTGGTCGAGGAAAAGCGCAAGCTGATCGAGGTGCAGGTGAAGGAAGCGCTGTTTGACGACGGCCAGCGCCACCGCGTCTTCGGCTACAAGGATGGCAAGGGCAAGACGTTGTTCCCGCAGCATTTCGCGCTCGACCCCGCCGATATCGCGGTAAAGCTGGGGCATATCCTCGTGGAGGAGGGCTGCGGCACCGATGGCATCCACGCCGGCATCGCCACCGTGGAGGAAGCGCGCCGCGCCACCAACGCGCCTGATCTGGCGACCCGAACGCCGTGGTTCTGCTCGGGTTGTCCGCACAATACCTCGACCAAGGTGCCCGACGGCTCGCGCGCGGGGGCGGGCATCGGCTGTCACTTCATGGCGAAATGGATGGACCGCGAGACCGAGGCCTATACCCACATGGGCGGCGAGGGCGTGAACTGGGTCGGAGAGGCGCCGTTCTCCACCCGCAAGCACATGTTCCAGAACCTCGGCGAGGGGACCTATAACCACTCCGGCATATTGGCGATCCGCGCCGCGTTGGCGGCGAAAACCAACATCACCTATAAGATCCTCTACAACGATGCGGTGGCGATGACCGGCGGCCAGCCCAACGAGGGCGAGTTGAGCCCGCAGCGCATCGCGAACGAGTTGGTGGCGATGGGCGTCAAGACGCTGGAGATAGTCTATGACCCGAAGGAGGAACCGGACTGGTCCGGCTTCCCGGCGGGTGTGCCGCGCCACGAGCGGGACGAATTGGACACTGTGCAACGGCGGATGCGCGAGGTCGATGGCGTGTCGGCCATCCTGTTCATCCAGACCTGCGCCGCCGAGAAACGTCGCCGCCGCAAGCGCGGCACCTTCCCCGATATCGACAAGCGCGTCTTCATCAACACCGACGTGTGCGAGGGCTGCGGCGATTGCGGGGTGCAATCGAATTGCGTGTCGATCGTGCCGGTGGAGACGGAGTTGGGCCGCAAGCGGGCGATCGACCAATCGACCTGCAATAAGGATTTCAGCTGCGTGAAGGGGTTCTGCCCGAGTTTCGTGACGCTGAAGGGGGCGGTCATCAAGAAGGAGGCCTCGGCCTCTGTCGATCTGGGCGGACTGCCTGACCCCGTTCTGCCCGCCATTCAGGGCACCCATAACGTGCTGGTCACGGGCGTGGGCGGCACCGGCGTCGTGACCATCGGCGCGGTGATGGCGCAAGCGGCCCAACTCGACGGCAAGGGCGTCGGCATGATCGAGATGGCAGGGCTGGCACAAAAGGGCGGCGCGGTCTGGATCCACCTGCGGCTGGCAAACCGGCCCGAGGATATCGCCGCAATCCGCCTTGGCGCGGGCGAGACGGATGCGGTGATCGGCGGCGATCTGGTGGTGACGGGCGGCGCCAAGACGCTTGGCCTGATGCAGGCCGGGCGCACCGGGGCGGCGGTCAACAGCCACGAGATCACCACGGGCGATTTCACGCTGAACACGGAATTCACCATTCCCGGCAAGGATCTGGAAGTGGCGTTGCAGGCGCGCCTGCGTGACCGGGTTCGGCTGTTCGATGCGACCGAACTGGCGCGGGTGCTTCTGGGCGATTCGATCTATTCCAACATGATGACCTTCGGCGCGGCCTGGCAGATGGGGCTTTTGCCCTTGAGCCACGCGGCGATCGTGCAGGCGATCGAGATGAACGGCGCGGCGGTGGCGGCCAATCAGCAGGCCTTCGAGATGGGCCGGTGGGCCGTGGTGAGCCCGGCCGAGGCGACGCGCCTGACGGTGTCGAACGTGGTTGCCAAGCCGAAATCGCTGGAGGAAAAGATCGCCTTTCGTGCGGCGCATCTGGTGACCTATCAGGGCACGCGACTGGCGACGCGGTATCGCAAGCTGGTGGATGGCGTCGCCGACCCGCGCCTGCGCGAAGCGGTGGCGAAGGGGTATCACAAGCTTTTGGCCTACAAGGATGAATACGAGGTTGCGCGGCTGCACCTCGACACCGAAGCCAAGGTGCGCGAGACCTTTGGCGGCGATTTCACCATGACCTATCATCTGGCCCCGCCGATGCTTCCGGGCCGCGACGCGCAAGGGCGGCCAAAGAAGCGTGAATTCGGGCAGTGGGTCGGCAAGGTCTACCTGGTGCTCGCGGGCATGAAGCGCCTGCGGGGGACCCCGCTCGACGTGTTCGGCTATGCCGCCGAGCGGCGGGCGGAACGCGCGATGATCCGGCAATTCGAGGGCGACATGGCGCGCTGGCTGGTTCAGGCGGATGCGGGGCGGATGGACGCTCTGGTGGCGCTGGCGGAACTGCCGTTGAGCATCCGGGGCTTCGGGTCGGTCAAGGACAAGAATGCCGAGAAGGCAGCACTGAGACGGGCAGAGTTGCTGGCGGTGCTGGAGGCAGGCGGCACGCCGCTGCGCGCGGCGGCGGAATAGGCGCCGCTTCGCTTCGCTGCATGGAGGGCTCCCTTCGGGCGCGGAGAAGGTGGCGCCCTTCGGGCCTGTAGTCGGTGGCGCCCTTCGGGCGCGGAGAAGGTGGCGCCCTGCGGGCGCAGAAGATGTGTATTTGTGAAAAGATGAAAGGGCAGGGGCTTTTGGCGGGCGCGGCACTCCGATAGCAGGCGGGGAAACTTCAGGGGACGCGCCATGCCGGAAATGTCTGAACTGCTACCGATGTTGGCCTTGATCCTTGTGATCGGGGCATTCGCGGGCGTCATCGCGGGGCTTCTTGGCGTGGGTGGCGGTATCGTGCTGGTGCCGGCGTTCTTCTTTGCGTTCGAGAATTTGGGTTACGGCACCGATGGCTTGATGCAGATCTGCCTTGCGACGTCGCTCGCGACCATCCTGGTGACATCCGTGCGGTCGGTTCTTGGGCACAACAAGCGCGGCGCGGTGGATTGGGCGATCTTGCGGCGCTGGGGGCCGGGGATCGCGGTGGGCGCAGGGCTGGGCGTGGTGGCGGCTTCGGGCCTGCGCAACGAAGTGTTGATGGCGATCTTCGGCGTGTTGGGCCTGACCGTCGGCCTCTACATGGCGTTTGGCCGGGCCGACTGGCGGTTGGGCACCCAGATGCCCGGTGTGGTCGGCACGGCGATTTCATCGCCCATTCTGGGGTTCCTGTCGGTGTTGATGGGAATCGGGGGCGGGTCGTTCGGGGTGCCGATGATGACGCTCTACAACCAGCCGATCCACCGGGCAGTGGCGACGGCGGCGGGCTTTGGCGTGCTGATTGCGGTGCCGTCGGTGATCGGCTTCCTGCTGATCACCGGGGAGGGGGCGAACCGGCCGCCCTATACCGTGGGGCAGGTCAATCTGGTGGCTTTTGCGGTGGTCGTGGCGATGACGCTGATCACGACGCCCTGGGGCGTGAAGCTGGCGCATGCGATGGACCCGAAGATCCTGAAGCGGGCCTTTGCGGTGTTCATCGTGGTGATGGCAGTCAACATGTTGCGCAAGGCAGCAGGATATTGAGCTGGCTGGTTTCCGGCTGGCAGGTCTTTGCTGTGGAGCCTGCGGTCGAGGCGTGGCTGAGTGCCGCGCGCCCGGTGGCGCTGGCAGCGGCGGCCAAGGCCGAACGGCGGCATGGCGGAACGTGGGGGGTGGGCGTCGATGCGCTGGACAATGACAGCGCGGGCCGGGTTGTGGGCGGGCCTGCCTTTGGCGGGGCGGCTTTCGAGGCGGCATTGGGCGCAACAGCGCTGGGGCACCTGCACCGGGCGCAGATCTCGGTGATGTATCCCGGCTATCCGGGGCGCGATCCGGGCGAGAGTGACGCCGCGCATCGGTTTCGGGCGCTGCGGGATGCGGCGCATCTGGACGGGCTGCTGCCAGAGGGACCGGCCAAGCGGCGGCATCTGAGGGAGCCGCATGGCTGGATCCTCGGCGTGGCACTGACGCGGGCCGATCCGGATGCTGCGCCGCTGGTGGTGTGGGAGGGGAGCCACCTCGTGATCCGCTCGGCCTTCACGCGGGCCTTCGCCGGGGTCGACCCCGGCAACTGGGGTGATGAGGATGTCACCGACATCTATCAATCCGCGCGGGCGGAGGTGTTCGACACCTGCTTGAGGGTCGCGGTGCTGCTGATGCAAGGCCAGACGGTGCTGCTGCATCGGATGCTGATCCATGGCGTGGCACCTTGGGCGCAGGGCGCACAGGCCGATCCGGGGGGCCGGGCGATTGCGTATTTCAGGCCGTGTTTTGCGGATGCCCGCGCATGGCTGGAGGCGCCTTAGGGGCCGGTCACTCGGACAGGCGGGCCAGATGCGCCGCGCGGCCGCCCCGGCGGGTGTGCAGGGTGGCGCGACGGGCAGGAAGCGCTGCCATCACCTCGGCGCGCGCTTCGGCCCCCATCCGGGTCCATTCGGTGATCTCTTCGATGCTGCGCAGGCAGCCGGTGCAGAGCCGTGCCTCGGGATGGACGACGCAGATCTTGATGCAGGGGCTGTCGATTTCGTCTCTCCTCCAGATATCGTCGTTTGAGGTGTCGGGCTGAGCGTCTTCGCCTGGGACGCGGTGCAGGCTGTTTTCACTCATCACGACGTGTCCTCAGGTGGCGCAGGCGGTCCAGTGCGCCTTGCAGAATATAGCCTGCGGCGACGGCATCGATCACCTCGGCGCGACGTTTTCGGGTCGTATCCGCCGCGAGGAGTGCCTTTTCTGCCGCAACCGTGCTCAGGCGTTCATCCCAGAAGGCAATCGGCAGGTCGGCGAAATCGGGCCGTCGGGCAAGGTTCTGGGCAAAGCCGCGCGTCGCCTGGGCGCGGGGCCCTTCGGTCCCGTCCATGTTGCGGGGCAGGCCAAGGACGATGCCGCCGATTTCGTGTTTCGCCACCAAGTGCGCGAGGTGATCGGCGTCGGCGGTGAATTTCTTGCGCAGGACCGTCTCCAGCGCCGTGGCCGAGTTCAGAAGCCGGTCCGACAGCGCCACGCCGATGGTCTTGGTGCCCAGATCGAGGCCCAGAAGCCCGCGCATCGGCGGCAAGGCCGTGGCGAAATCCTCGATGCCGGGGCAGATCACTGGTTGCCCGCACGTGCCATGGCGGCGCGGAAGGCCGTGTCGATGATCGCCAGCGCCTCTGGCGCGTCGGCGAACATGGTTAGAGCGTCGTCATGGACAAGTTGCGCGGCATCTATGCGGTCGAGGACGCCATAGGCGGTGATCAGTTGCGCCCAATCCTCGGGCGGGCCGCCGTCGGTTGCCAGCCGGTCGGCAAGGCCCGCGACCATGGTTTCGATCATGGCCTGCTGGTCCGCGGCCCCGATGCCTGCCATCGCCTCGATCTCGGCGGCGGAAGGACCGCGGGGGGCTGCGGCAAGGGCGGGGTCGATCTCGACGCCGGCGGCAAAGGCGATGTCGGCGATCTGGGCGCGGATGGGCGCGACCCAGGGCGCGTCGGGCGTGCTGTCCTGCAGGAGCGAGGTCCAGATCGGCAGGGCCAGATCAGGGCGGCCCTGTTGGGCGAACATCTCGCCCGCATAGAAGCGCCCGGTGCCATCGCGCGGCTCGCGCTCCAGCCCGGCGCGGAGCGCCAATT
>JBBQHZ010000133.1:0-11280 GCA_038324445.1 Rhodobacterales bacterium
GCAGGATTGGCTGACCCATCTGCGCGGCGTGCGCGGGCGGGCGGATGCCACCCTGACGGCCTATGGCGCGGATGTGACGGAGTTCCTTGGTTTTCAGGCCCTGCATCTGGGCGGTGCCCCCGGCCCCGCCGCGCTGCGCGGTCTGACGACCCGCGACCTGCGCGCGTGGATGGCGGCGCAGCGTGCCCGCGATGTGGGCGCGCGGTCCCTTGCCCGCCGCCTGTCCGCGGTGAAGGCGTTCTACAAGTGGTGGGCAGAGCGCGACAGCTTCGATGCCACCCCCGTCCTGTCGATGCGCGCGCCCAAACACACGCGCCGCCTGCCCCGCCCCCTGTCCGAGACCGGCGCGAAGGACATGATCGCGGGCCTTGCGGATCAGGACATGCGCGATTGGGTGCAGGCGCGCGACATGGCGGTGGTGACGCTGCTTTATGGCTGCGGCCTGCGCATATCCGAGGCGCTTGGCCTCGACGCGCGCCACAATCCCCTGCCCCAGACGCTCCGCATCACCGGCAAGGGTGGCAAGGAACGCGAGGTGCCCGTCCTGCCTGCCGCTCAGGCCGCCGTTGCGCGATACGCGCGCCTCTGCCCGCATGACCTTGCACCCGGAACGCCCCTCTTCCGCGCCATAAGGGGCGGCCGGCTTGGCCCCCGCGCCGTGGCCCTCGTGATGGAGCGGACGCGGATGCAGCTTGGCCTGCCCGCCAGCGCCACGCCTCACGCCATGCGCCATTCCTTTGCCACGCATCTTTTGGACGCGGGCGGCGACCTGCGCGCCATTCAGGAACTGTTGGGCCACGCGTCGCTGTCGACCACGCAGGCCTATACCGCCGTGGACACCGCCCGCCTTCTGGAAGTCTATGCCAGCGCCCACCCCAAGGCCTAGGCTGTCACAGGACTGTTGCACTTTACCCATTTAGCAGGCATCCCAAAGCCATGCGTTTCAGAGCCTACTCTGTCCATCTGTTCACTGCCGCCGGTGCGTCGCTTGCTATGCTGGCGCTGCTGGAAGCCGCCAATCAGGACTGGGCGATGATGACGATCTGGCTGACGATCGCCTTCATCGTCGACGGCATCGATGGCCCCCTCGCGCGGCGCTATGACGTGACGGAGAATGCGCCGGTGATCGACGGCGCGCTGCTGGACCTGATCATCGATTTCCTGACCTATGTGATGATCCCGGCCTATGCGCTCTATGGCTCCGGCCTTCTGCCGGGCTGGTCGGGGTGGCTCGTAGTGCTGCTGATCCCCTTCGGATCGGCACTCTATTTCGCGGATACCCGCATGAAGACGGCGGATAAATCATTCCGGGGCTTTCCGGCCTGCTGGAACATGGTGGTGCTGTCGCTTCTGGTGATGCTCCCCCCGTGGGAGATCATTCTGGCGCTGGTGCTGGTTCTGTCGGCGGCGCAGTTCGTGAACCTGCGGTTCGTGCATCCGGTGCGCACGGCGCGCTGGCGCTGGGTGTCGCTGCCTGTCTCGGTACTTTGGGTGGTTTCCATCGCCTATGCGGCATGGACCGGCTTCGCGCCCAATCCGGCCCTGACGGCGGTGGTGACGGCCACGTCGCTATACCTGCTGCTGGCGGGCGTGGCGCAGCAGGTCATCTATGACAGGGGCTATGCCCGCTGAGCACCGGCTGCGGCTGCGGCTGATCTAGTCGCGGGTGCGGATGATCTTGGCGAATTGGTCGAAGATCGACGCCGCCCCGGCAATCACGTGGCCATCTTCCAGCAGCGATTGATCCTCGCGGATCGGCTCGACAAACGCCCCCGCCTCGCGCGCGATCAGGATGCCCGCGGCAATGTCCCACGGCTTGAGGTTGTATTCCCAATACCCCTCGAACCGCCCCGCCGCCACCCAGGCGAGGTCAAGCGACGCCGCCCCGTTGCGCCGCATCCCGGCGCAGGCCGGCAACAGGCGGGCCAGATCGCGCAGGACGGCGGGCAGATACTTGCCGCCATCGGGTGGAAACCCGGCCGAAAAGACCGCTTCCGCCATGCGCGAGCGGGCCGAGACTCGCAGGCGCTGGGTGTCGTTCAGCCACGCACCTGCCCCCTTTTCAGCAAAGAACATCTCGTCCTTGGCTGCGTCGTAGACCACGCCCGCCACGATCTCGCCCTTGTGTTCCAGCGCGATTGAAATCGCCCAATGCGGCATCCCGTGGAGGTAATTCGTGGTGCCGTCCAGCGGATCGACGATCCAGCGGCGGGTGGGATCGGTTCCCGCGATCTCGGGCTCTTCCTCGCCAAGAAAACCGTAGTTCGGGCGCGCCTCCATCAATTCGGACTTGATGATCTGCTGGGCCGAATGGTCCGCCTTGCTGACGAAATCGCCGGGGCCCTTGGCCGAGACCTGCAATTGCTCGACCTCGCGGAAGTCCTTGAGCAGGCTGCGCGCCGCCTTGCGGGCGGCCTTCATCATCACGTTGAGATTGGCAGAGCCTTGCATCGGGCGTGTCCTTGTCGGTGAAGATGCGCCCTATAGACGGGGTGGGCGCCCGTGCCAAGGGGCCGGGCGCCGCGCCATCGGCTGGTGCGATCAGAAGTTCTGCGGGAACATCGCGCGCTGCGCCACTTCGTCGTTTTCCTTCTTGAACTCGTGCTGGGTGGCCAGCGCATTGGCGCGGGCAACGGCAGGGCGCGCGTTGACCTTGTCGAACCATGCCGCGACATGGGGATAGGGGGCCAGTGCGCCCTGCCCTTCCATCACGTAGCCCGCCATCTTGACCCAGCCCCAGGCGTTGATATCGCAAACGCCATATTCAGCCCCGCCGATCCATTCCGAGGTGGCCAGCCGGTCGTTCAGCACCCTGTAATGGCGCGCGATTTCCTTGACGTAGCGGTTGGTCGCATACGCGCTGTCCGTGTGGACGCGGGTGAAATGAACCGCCTGCCCCGAGAACGGGCCAACGCCTGTGGCAATGAAGAAATACCAGCTCAGCATCTCGCCCATGCCCGCCGCGTCGGGCAGGAACTTGCCGTGCTTCTGCGCCAGATGCAGCACGATAGCGTTGGAATCGAACACCGGCGTGCCGTCATCCTCCACGATGGCGGGCGTTTTGGCATTGGGGTTGATCGCCAGGAACTCGGGCAGATGCTGTTCGCCCTTGCGGGTATCGAGCGGCACCATCTCGTAGGGAACGCCCAATTCTTCCAGCATCAGGGCGACCTTGAAGGGGTTGGGGGTGGGATGGAAATAGAATTTCATCGGGGGACGCGCCTTTTGTTGCGAAGGGGGGCAGGATTGTGTAACGTGCGTTACGTAAATCTGGCCATGTGTTGCCGGTCAAGGATTATTTAATGTCCGCTACACAAATTTCCGCGACCGAAGAACCCACCTGCCAAAGGCCCACCCGCGGCCGCCCCCGCGCCTTCGACGCCTGCGCCGGACGCCAACTGGCGGCGCGCCGCTTTGCCCGCGACGGGTTCGAGGGTGTGTGCGTCGCCGATCTCTGCGCCGAGATGGGGATCAATCCACCCAGCTTCTACGCCGCCTTTGGCTCGAAAGAGGCGCTGTTTCGCGACGTGCTGGCCGAATATGTCGCGATGACCAGCAAAGCCTATGCCGAGGCTATCGAGGGCGCGAACACCCCGCGCGACCTGCGCCACCGGGTGTTGCGCACCGCTGTGGGCCTTTTCACGCGCGATGGCGGCGTCGGCTGCATGGTGCTGGCAAACCTGATGCAGAAGGGGGGGGGCGACCCGATGGTGGCTTATCTGCAATCGATATTGGATGCCCTCAACGACGCGATGCTAACCCGCCTTCAGGCGCTTGGCCTGCCCTTGCCCGAGGCCGAGGCCCTCGTCCGCACCGTCGCCGTGGCGATGCTGGGCCTGTCGGCCGCCGCGCGCAGCGGCATGGACCGCGCGGCGCTGGATCAGGTCGTCGACGATCTGGTGCCCTGATCGCGCCGCTGCAGCTTGAGCGGTTCTGTCCGGCACAGCTTCAGGACATGGGACATGAACGGCTTGGCGGTATCCTCGCTCCGCGTCGCGCCATAAAGGCGGCGCGTGATGCCCTTGGCCGTCAGGGATTTCGTGACGATGGATTGGCTGGACCCCACATCGCGCACCACCCAGTCCGGCAGCACGGCCACACCCCGCCCGGAGGCTACAAGCAGAAGGATCACCGCGGAAAGCTCGACCTGCCGCACCGCCTTCGGCTCTACCCCGGCTGGAAACAGCAACTGGCTGAAGACGTCGAGGCGGGGCCGTTCCACCGGATAGGTGATCAGCGTCTGATCCGCGAAATCCACCGCCTCGATGAAAGGTCTGGAGGCCAACGGGTGATCGGCGGCACAGACAAAGACCGGCTCGTAATCGAAGAGCGGCGTGAATTCCACGCCGTCGATGTCTTCCGGATCGGAGGATATGACCAGATCCACATCCTGCCGCAGCAGTGCCGGCAAGGCCTCGAACTGCAGGCCGGGGCGGATGTCGACGTCGACATCGGCCCATGTCTTGCGGAAGGCCTCCAGCACCGGCAGCAACCAGTCGAAACAGGCGTGACATTCGATGGCGATATGCAGGCGGCCCGACTTGCCAGCGCGCAGCCCGCTGAAATCCTCCTCCAGCGCCGCAATGCGGGGCAGCACCTCCTCCGCCAGGCGCAGCAGCTTCATGCCCGCAGGCGACAGTCGCATCGGCTTGGACCGGCGGATGAACAATTCCACCCCCGCCTGATCCTCCAGCCCCTTGATCTGATGGCTCAGCGCACTTTGCGTGATGTGCAGCCGGTCGGCAGCGCGCGCCAGCCCGCCCTCCTCATGGATCGCCTTCACGGTGCGCAGATGGCGAAACTCGATATGCATCCCAACCTCATAGTCTTGATGAATGTTATGAATTTGTCGCTTGGCGCCATCTATGCGACATCCTCAGGCAACACATCAAGGATCACATGCCATGCGCAGCCCCAATGTCTCGTTCGAATTCTTCCCGCCCAAGAACCTCGAAGGGTCCTTCAAGCTGTGGGAGACGCTGGGGGTTCTGGCACCGTTGGGCCCAGAATTCGTGTCCGTGACCTACGGCGCAGGCGGCACCACGCGGCAATTGACGCATGAGGCGGTGACAGCGATCCATGCCAATTTCGGCGTGCCCGTCGCGGCGCACCTGACCTGCGTTGACGCAACCCGGGCCGAAACGCTGGACATCGCCGAATCCTATGCCGCCGCCGGAATCAATCAGATCGTGGCGCTGCGCGGTGATCCGCCCAAGGGCGCATCGGGCTTCGTGCCGCATCCCGAGGGCTTCGCCTCATCGGTCGATCTGATCGAGGCACTGGCCCGGACCGGCAAGTTCCAGATCCGCGTCGGCGCCTACCCCGATCCGCACCCCGAGGCGGCGTCCCTGCAAGCCTGCGTCGACTACCTCAAGCGCAAGATCGATGCCGGTGCGACCTCGGCCATCACGCAATTCTTCTTCGAGGCCGAGACCTTCTTTCGCTTCCGCGACGCCTGCGCCGCCGCCGGTATCACCACTCCGATCATCCCCGGCATCCTGCCGATCGAGAACTGGACCCGCACCCGCCGCTTTGCCGACGCCTGCGGCGCGACAGTGCCGGTCTGGCTGGACGAGGCTTTTGCCGCGGCGCACCGCGACGGCCGGGAAGAGTTGCTGTCGACCGCTGTCTGCACCGAACTATGCTCGGACCTGATCGAAGGCGGCGTCGAGGATCTGCATTTCTACACCCTCAACCGTCCCGAACTGACCCGGGATGTCTGTGCGGCATTGGGTATCACGCACAAGGTTGCGCTGTCCCAGGTGGCTTAGGGGATTGAAGAGGGGGGCCAGCCCCCCGTCCGTGCCGGACCCCCCCCGGAGTTTTTCTGCCAAGATGAAGGAGGGCGGCGGCCTTGCGTTTTGGCGCCGGCCGTGGCGAAATCCTGCGACTGTCAGGAGAAATGTCCATGCCCGCCCCGTTATTCGCCGCCGATTTAGCAGGCCTGCCCCCGCTGGAGGTTCTGGCCTCGATGTCTGGGCTGGAATTCATGCGCGGCATGCTGGGCGGCACGGTGCCGCATCCGCCCATCGCGCAGACGCTCGGCTATCGGCTTGATCTGGTGGAAGAGGGCCGCGTGGTGTTTCGCGGCGTGCCCGCCTTCGGTGGGCTCAACCCGATGGGGACGGTTCATGGCGGCTGGTATGGCACGTTGCTGGACAGCGCCATGGGTTGCGCGGTGATGACCCGGGTGCCGCGGGGCAGCCTCTACACCACGCTTGAATACAAGGTGAACATCACCCGCGCGATCCCCATCGGGCGCGAGATCGTGGCCGAGGGCATCGTCTCCCATTCCGGGCGCAGCACCGGCATCGCAGAGGGCACCATCCGCGACGCGGAATCCGGCGCGCTCTATGCCACAGGCTCGACCACCTGCCTGATCATGCCCGCAAATATCACGCCTGCCACTTGACCCCATCACCATCGTTGAATTGACTGGGGCCACGCACCGGTGCATGCCGGTGCCTTCCTTCCCGCGATGGAGACGACCCAGATGATCTCGCCCGTCCTGCCCAGCTATTCCCGCGCAAACCTGTCCTTCGTCAAAGGCGAAGGCTCCTGGCTGGTCGAGGCGGATGGCCGCCGCTTCCTCGATTTCGCCAGCGGAATCGCGGTGATGTCGTTGGGCCATGGCCATCCCAAGGTCCTGGGCGCGCTGATGGATCAGGCGCAGGCGCTGTGGCACACGTCGAACCTCTACGAGGTACCGCAACAAAAGGCCCTGGCCGAGCGCCTGGTGGAACACACCTTCGCCGACACCGTGTTCTTCTGCAATTCCGGCACCGAGGCCGCGGAACTGGCCATCAAGATGGCCCGCAAATACCGCACGGAAACCGGCGCGCCCGAGCGGATGACGATCCTGACCTTCGAGGGCTCGTTCCACGGGCGCTCCACCGGCGCGATTTCCGCCGCCGGATCCGAGAAGCTGACCAAGGGCTTCGGCCCGCTGCTGCCCGGCTTCAAATCGCTCCCCTTCGCCGATCACGACGCACTCCGCGCCGCCGCCGCCGAGCCGGATGTGGGCGCCATCATGGTCGAGCCGATCCAGGGCGAAGGTGGCATCCGCCCCCTGCCCGACAAGTGCCTCAAGGGCCTGCGCGATCTGTGCGACAAGCACGGCCTGCTGTTGATCTTCGACGAGATCCAGTGCGGCATGGGCCGCACCGGCAAGCTCTTCGCCCATGAATGGGCGGGCATCACACCCGACATCATGCTGGTCGCCAAGGGCATCGGCAGCGGCTTCCCCCTCGGCGCGCTGCTGGCCACCGAAGAGGCCGCAAAGGGCATGACGGCGGGCACCCATGGCTCCACCTATGGCGGCAATCCCCTTGGCTGCGCCGTAGGGAGTGCCGTGATGGATGTGATCACCGGCGAGGGATTCCTCGACGAGGTGAACAAGAAGGCGGGCTTCCTGCGCCAGAAACTCGAAGGCCTTGTCGCGGCGCATCCCTCGGTGTTCGAAGGCGTGCGCGGCTCCGGCCTGATCCTCGGCCTGAAATGCAAGATCCCGCCCGCCGAAATCGTGGCCGCAGGCTACGCTCAGGCGGTTCTGACCGTCCCCGCCGCGGACAACACGCTCCGCATCCTGCCCGCGCTCACCATCACCGAGGACGAAATCAGCGAAGGCATCACCCGCCTCGACGCCGCAGCCACCGCCCTGGAAAACTGCGCCGCCGCCGAATAGACCGCCCCCCCTTTCCATGTGCTTCAAATATCCCGGGGGTCGGGGGGCTGGCCCCCCGTTCTTCCGCCAGCCACAAGCGACCAATCCCGATGCCCAATTTCCTTGACCTCCACGCCACCGATCCCGCCGATCTGCGCTCCATCCTCACCCAGGCCAGCGCGATGAAATCGGCGCGGGGCGACCGCCCCAAGGGCACGCCGGACAATGACCTGCCGCTCGACGGCCGCATCGTGGCGCTGATCTTCGAGAAACCCTCCACCCGCACCCGCGTCAGCTTCGACGTGGGCGTGCGGCAGATGGGCGGCACCTCGATGATCCTGTCGGGCGCCGAGATGCAGCTGGGCCATGGCGAAACCATCGCCGACACCGCGCGTGTGCTGTCTCGCTATGTCGACGCCATTATGCTGCGCACCTTCGGCGAGGATATCCTGCACGAGATGGCCGAACATGCCAGCGTGCCCGTCATCAACGGACTGACCGACACCTCGCATCCCTGCCAGATCATGGCCGACATCATGACCTTCGAGGAACATCGCGGCCCGATCGCGGGCAAGCGCGTCGCGTGGATGGGCGACGGCAACAACGTGGCGCAAAGCTTCCTGCAGGCCGCCGCGTCCTTCGGGTTCAATTTCACCTTCTCCGGCCCCGACCAGCTTGACCCGCGCGACGACCTGATCGGCAGCGTGCGCCGGGCGGGCCGCGACGTGCGGATCGAGCGGGACCCGGCGCGCGCGGTGGCCGATGCCGACCTGATCGTGACCGATACCTGGGTCTCGATGGGCGACGCCGAATCCTCGCGCCAGCGCCGCCACAACCTGCTGCGCCCCTATCAGGTGAACGAACGCCTTCTTGCAGGCGCCCCCGACCATGCGCTGGTCATGCACTGCCTGCCTGCCCATCGGGGCGAGGAGATAACCGATGCCGTGCTCGACGGCCCCCGTTCCGTCGTATTCGACGAAGCCGAAAACAGGCTTCATGCGCAAAAGGCGATCCTGCGCTGGTGTCTGGGTGTTTAGAGCGGCCATCCTCACACTGCTTCTGGCAAGTGCCGCGGAGGCCAACACCGTGGAAATAACGATCGATGGTCCGGCGGGCACCTTGGCGGGCACTCTGGAGCGTGCCCCCGGCCCCCATGCGGCGCTGATCCTGCCGGGCTCGGGCCCAACCGACCGCAACGGCAACCAGATCGCGAACGGCCTTGTGCCCGACAGCTACCGCCTGCTGGCCGAGGCGCTGGCGGCGGGCGGCGTCTCGACGCTCCGCACCGACAAGCGCGGCATCGGCGACAGCGGCGGCGACGGCAATGCCGTCAGCCTTGCCGCCTATCGCGACGATGCCGAGGCATGGATCGCTGCCCTGCAAGCGGAAACCGGGGCGGACTGCGTCTGGCTGATCGGCCATTCCGAAGGCGGAACCATCGCACTCTTTTCAGCCAACCTGCCGGGCGTCTGCGGGTTGATCCTGCTGACCGCCCCGGGCCGCGCGCTGGGACCGATCCTGATGGAACAACTCGCCGCACAACCGGGCTTTTCCGCCCATGCGGCGGCGATGGAACGTGCCCTCGACCAGCTGTCGGTCGGCCTCGCACCCGACATCGCCTCCCTGCCCCCAGACCTTGCCGCCCTGTTCGATCCGGCATTGCTTGGCTACATGACCGAGTTGGTCTCCACCGACCCGGCCGAGCTTGCGCGCCCGCTTGATCTGCCGATCCTCGCCATAACCGGCGACGCCGATATCCAGGTCCGCGAGGACGAGGCCGCGCGGCTCGTCGCCGCAAACCCGGCCATTCGGGCCGTTGTGATGGCGGGCCTGACCCATACCCTGAAGCAGGTGCCACCGGGCGACAGGGCACAAGGCCTTCTGACCTACAGCGATCCCTCACGGCCGCTTCACCCCGATCTGGCGCCGACGCTTCTGGCCTTCATGGCCGAGTCGCGATGAATACCCCGCAGCCGCAGGCCGCTTTTCCCGTCACACCCACGGGCCTCGCCTCTCCCGCCCCCGGCGTGGCCGTGGTGTTCATGCTCATCGCCACCACCTTCCTTGCGGCCACGACGCTCTTGGCCAAATCGCTTGGCACCGACGCTCTCGGGCCGCCGCTGCATCCCCTGCAGGTCAGCCACGGTCGGTTCCTCTTCGCGTGGCTGGCGATCAGCGCCGCCGTCGTCGCTTTGCGCCCGACCCTCACACGGACCCATTGGGGCCTCCATATCGCACGAACCGTATGCGGTTATTCCGGCGTCACGCTGATGTTCGCCGCCGCCGCCGTGATCCCGCTGGCCGATGCCAGCGCGATCAGCTTCCTCAACCCTGTCTTCGGCATGATGCTGGCGATCCCGCTTCTGGGCGAGAAGGTGGGCAAGTGGCGCTGGCTTGCCGCCGCCATCGCCATGATCGGCGCCCTGATCCTCGTGCGCCCCGGTGCGGGCACCATCCAGCCCGGCGCGGTTCTGGCGCTTGGCGCGGCGCTGGTCCTCGGGCTTGAACTGATCTTCATCAAGCGCCTTGCCGGGCGCGAGCGGCCGTTGCAGATCCTTTTCGTCAACAACTCCATCGGGCTGGTCATCGCCAGCCTTGCCGTCCTTTCCGTCTGGCAAGCGCCGACGCCCGCCCAATGGGCGGCATTGGTAGGCCTCGGCGGGGCGATGGCGGCCGCTCAGGGCTGTTTCATCAACGCCATGGCGCGGGCGGATGCCAGTTTCGTCACGCCCTTCTCCTACCTTACGCTGGTCTTTGCGGGCCTCTACGACTTCGCCATCTTTGGCGTCACGCCGACGGGCGCGACCTATCTGGGGGCCGCCACGATCATCGCCGGCGCGGCCCTTCTGGCCTGGCGCGAGCGGGTGAACCGCCCTCGCCCGCAGCCCTGACAGGCCCGCAGCCACCCGCAGCCACCAGATTCCTGCGCGATACCCCCTGCGCCACCTTGCCTCTGCCCCCGCGCGCCCGCAGAATGGGACTTCCATTTCACCTCGTCCCGCCCCATATGAGCGGGCTGATAGATACTGGCCGTGCGCGGCAGAACGAAAGATCGGAAGGCTGATCATGTCCTGGACCGACGAACGGGTCGAATTGCTGAAGAAGATGTGGGGCGAGGGCCAGTCGGCCAGCCAGATCGCCAAGGAATTGGGCGGCGTGACGCGCAATGCCGTGATCGGCAAGGTGCACCGTCTTGGCCTGTCGAACCGCTCGGGCGGCGGCGGGACCGCTGTGCCCGGCAAGCCGGCCTCGGTGCACGAGGCGGAACCCGCACCGGCTCAGGCGGAAGTGGCTCCCAAATCCGCCCCCGAAACCAAGGCAGCCGAGCCTGCGGCTGCGTCGGTTCCGGTTCCGCGTCCGTCCAATGTGACGCATCTGCGCAAACCCATCGCCCCCGCAGGCCAACCCCTGCCGCCGCAACCATCGGCCAACGAAACCAGCCCCGAGGCCTTGGCCAAGGTCAAGGAAATCGAGAACCACGCCAAGAAGATCAGCCTGATGGAATTGACCGAGCGGGTCTGCAAATGGCCCATCGGCGATCCCGCGACCGAGGATTTCTACTTCTGCGGTCTACCGGTGCAACAGGGGAAACCCTATTGCGAGGCGCATGTCGGCGT
>JBBQHZ010000134.1:0-11162 GCA_038324445.1 Rhodobacterales bacterium
TCGGTCGTGCGGGAAAAGGCCAGCAGGTGGTCAATTGCGGACATCTCAGACCCTCCGGACGGATTGTGGCAGGGGATAACGCGCAAGGAACCGCGCGCGCGCGACCAGCGTGATCAGGACAACCGCCCCGAACTGGTGGAAAATCGCCAGATACCAGGGCGAGGAATTCATCACGGTGACGATGCCAAGCATTACCTGTGCGAACAGCATCAACGCCACCCAGTCGAAAGCGCGACGGGTCGCCGCGCGGGCTGAACGGCGCGCCACGGCAAACGCGCCGATCCCGAAAGCCAGCAGCAGATAGCCCGACAGCCGGTGGAGGAATTGCACCGTGCCGTCGTTCTCGAACAGGTTGCGATACCATGGCTCGATCACCCACATGTCGGGCGGCGTGAAGGCCCCCGCCATCAAGGGCCAGTCGATGTAGTTCCGCCCCGCATCTATACCCGCAACCAGCGCCCCGATGAGGATCTGGATGAAGGCCAAAGCCAGCAATCCTGTCGCCAGCCCGTGCAGCCGCCGATCTCCCTCGCGCCGCGCCACCATCAACTCGGCCTCGGCCCGGCCAAGCCGCAACACATACCACGCCATCAGCGCCAGGATCGCGAAAGCCAGCCCCAGATGCACCGCCAACCGGTAGGAGGCCACATCGAACATGCCAGGTGCCAGGCCAGAGGCGACCATCCACCACCCCGCAAGCCCCTGCAATCCCCCGAGCGCGCCCAGAAGCACCAGCCGCCCGGTCCAGCCAACCGGCACCGATTTCGTCGCAACCAGACCGACAAAGCCCACGGCCCAGACGACCCCGATCAACCGCGCCCATTGCCGGTGGCCCCATTCCCACCAGTAGAGGCGCTTGAACTCCGCAAGGCTCATCCCCCGGTTCTGCTCCTGATACTCTGTCGTGGCGCGGTAAGCCTCCAGCTCGGCCTCCCAGGCAGCCTCATCCAAGGGCGGCAAGGCGCCCGTGAGCGGCGCCCATTCGGTGATCGCCAGCCCTGAATCCGTCAGCCTCGTCAAACCGCCAATGGCGATCTGCACCACCACCATGACGAAGAGGATCATCACGAAAAGCCGCACCCGCGCGCGGCCCCGCCCCCGGTCACCGGTCACACCACCGGGCATGGCGACAGGCTTCTCCTTGCCGCCGACCTCTTCGAAAATGCTGCGCTGACCGGCCATGCCCATCCCCTTCGTCCCGAAGCCCTGACCTATCGCGCGGCCCCTGTCCCTTCAAGCGCCCGCGACACCACGCCCCTTACCGGTTTCATCTTGGCCAAAAACTCCGGGGTCTGGGGCAGCGCCCCAGTCTTCCCTGAGACACAAGCGCAATCCCGAATAGCCCGCGCCGTTCCTCCCCCCCCCGGCGCAGCCGGGCAACCGCCTTCCCCGGCGCAGCCGGGTCCCCCCGCCCGCGCGGAGCAAGGGCGCAATCTCTCACTGATCCCGGCGCTTGCCCTCGGCCCAACGCACCATCTGCCGCATCACCCCGTGCAATGTCTGCACATCCGCGCGGGTCAGGGGCAGCCGCCCCCAGAGGTTGCGCAAGGTCAGCTTCATCGCGTCGGCCTTGGCGGGCGGCCAGAAGAAGCCCGCCTCGTTCATCCGTTCTTCGTAGTGATCCGCCAGCCGCTCCACCTCCAGCGCCGAGGCAAAGTCGGTGCGTGCCAGATCCATCACCTCCGGGGCCACCTCTATCGTTTGCCGCCGCCATTCATAGGCACACAGCAACACACATTGCGCGAGGTTCAGCGACGTAAATTCCGGGTTCACATTGACCGATATCACCGCATTTGCAGGCGCCACATCGGCATTCTCCAGCCCGGCCCGTTCCGGCCCGAACAGAACCGCCACACGCCCGCCCGCCGCACTGATGGCGCGCGCCTGCTCCATCGCGCGCTCGGGCGTCACGACCGGTTTGGTCAGGCCCCGGTCCCTCGCCGTGGTGGCAAAGACATAGGTGCAATCGGCAATCGCCGCGGGCACATCTGCGAATGGCCCGGCGTGATCCAGCAGGCGGCCCGCGCCGCTGGCCAGCGCCACCGCGCGCTCGTTCGGCCAGCCGTCGCGGGGCGCCACGACGCGCCACCGGTCCAGCCTGAAGTTCCACATCGCGCGCGCCGACGCGCCGATATTCTCGCCCATCTGCGGGCGGACCAGCACAAAGGTCGGGGGTTGGAACGTTGGCTTCTCGGACATGGGCCAGCACGTAGCGCCGCCGTGTCAAACCTTCAAGCCTCCGACAGCCCTCAGCCCCCGTCTAAAGCCCCCGTCCCGGCCCCCAATTGCGGCACACCCGTCGCCACACCACCTCCTGCCAAAATCCCCCGCTCCGCGCCCCCATTGCCGCGACGCCCCCGGCCCGGTATCAGCACCTCGCACAGATTACCCCCGCAGGAGCCCGCCGATGGCCGACCCCGACCGCCCGCAGATCTACCTGATCTCTCCGCCCGTCTTCGACCCCGAGGTCTTCGCGCCGCGCCTGGCCGCGATCCTCGACACGGTGGAGATCGCCTGCCTGCGACTGGCGCTGGCGGCCGGGGACGAGGCGACCGTGGCGCGCGCCGCCGATACCTGCCGCGAGATCGCCCATGCCCGCGACGTGCCGATCGTGATCGAGCGGCATATCCAACTGGTCGACCGCCTTGGGCTTGACGGCGCCCATCTGACCGATGGCGCCCGCTCGATCCGCGATACCCGCAAGACGCTCGGCGGCGATGCGATCCTGGGCAGCTATTGCGGCGCCCTGCGCCATGACGGCATGACGGCGGGCGAGGCGGGGGCGGATTACATCAGCTTCGGACCGGTCGGTGCCAGCCCGCTCGGCGACGGCACGCGGGCAGAGCACGATTTGTTCGCGTGGTGGTCGCAAATGATCGAACTGCCAGTGGTGGCGGAAGGCGCGCTGGATCTGGACCTGATCGAGCGCTTTGCCCCCGTGACCGATTTCTTCGCCGTCGGGCCCGAGATCTGGGGCGCTGACGATGCGGCGGCGGCCTTGCGGACACTGACGGCGCCCCTGCGCTAAGGCATTCTCGAGAGGGGTAGCGCCGCGCAATCCATCCCCCTGCGGGGGACGGCTTCGCGTCGCGGGGCGGGCGGACGCCCTCGCCTGCGCCGGGCAGGTCGCAAAAGGACGTCTAGCCGGGCAGGCGCGCGTCGGGTGGGGGTGTGTCGGACGGGAGTGTGTCGGGTGGAAGTGTGTCGGACGGGGGGGTATCGGACGGGGGGGTATCGGATGAGACCACGTCAGATGAGGGCATTTCAAGACCGGCCCGCACGAGGTGTTCCGCGCTCTGCGCAAGGCTCTTTCGGCTGGTCGCCTCCGCCACCCTGAGCGGCGGGTGATAGGTCACCGTCACGCGGCCCTGTCGGGGGGCTGCCAGAACCTGCAGCAGGCTTGGCCCGAATTCCATATCGCCCCACCAGCCGTAAAACCGCGCCTCCTCGCCCGCTGGCGCCTCATACCGCAGGCTGACCGGCTGCACGCTTAGGAGACCCCGCAAGCGCTCGGCGAAGAACGCCTCGAAAAGCGTCGACTTGAACGGCAGCACCTGCATCCCGTCGGTCGAGGTGCCCTCGGGGAAGAACAGCAACTGGTGGCCCGCCATCAGGCGATCCTCGAAAAGGCGCGTCTGCGCCGCCGCCTGTGCCCGGTCGCGGCGGATGAACACGGTGCCGGTTCCGCGCGCCAGCCAGCCGATGCCGCTCCATCCGGCGACTTCGGACTTGGCCACGAAATAGATCCGCTTCGACGCGTTGAGAACGAAGACATCAAGCCAGCTGACATGGTTCGCCACAAAGGCCCCGGGCGCGCGCATCGGGGTGCCGCGCACAATCCGCCCCAGGCCGATCAGGCGGCAGGCCGCGATGCAGACGAAGCGGGTGATGTGGGGCGTCATCGGGCGGTGAGGGCCCCAGATCGCCGCCTCCGGCAAGCGGAGCAGCAACAGCAACGGGAAGCACACCAGCAACAGCGCCAGCAACGGCCCGCCGCGACGAACAACGCGCAGCCAGTCGCACAGCGACAAGGCGCGGCGGGGGGGCGGCGGCCAGCCTTGCCAACCGTTTCTCACCGCGTGCCCCGACGCGCGATCGGCCCACGCTCGTAGATCGCGCGGTGCTTGTCCGACATCCGCGCCACATCCATCACCAGACACACATCGATGCAATTGAAGGCGCGGTCGATGAATGCCCCCTGCCCCACGAAGCCCCCCAGCCGCAGGTAGGCCTTGATCAGCGCCGGGACCGCCCGGATCGCCGCCGGTCGGTCCAGCGCGTCGGCCGCAATCAGGTCCATCGCCTGAAAGCCGCTTGCCCGCGCCACCGGGCGCACATCCACGGGCGCAAGATGCCGGTGGTGAAGGAGCGACAAGGGGGCCGCCAGCTTGCCGGGGTCGAGCCCGTGAAAACTGGCGACCCCGAACATGATCTCGATCCGGTGGCGCGCGATATACTCGGCCAGGCCGTTCCACAGATGCATCATGGCGGTGCCGCCGCGATAATCGGCATGGAGGCAGGATCGCCCAAGCTCCAGCAACCGGCGACCAGAGGCGCGCAGCGCACTCAGATCATATTCATCTTCCGAATAGAACTGCCCGGCCTTTGTCGCACCATCGGCGCGCATCACACGATAGACGCCGATCACCTGATCGCCGGGGGCGCGACGCTGGTCCAGCAACAGGAGATGGTCGAAATAGGGATCGAAACGATCCGCCTCGATCCCCGCGGCGTGATCCACCAGCGCCCCGTCACCGCCCAGTTCTTCGACGAATACCGCATAGCGCAGGCGCTGCGCCGCGCGCAGATCATCGGCGTTTTCGGCAAGACGAAGGGCGAAATGAGGCTCGGGCATCTGCATCGGGGGGGCTTGAGCCTTCTTGCCTGTGACCGGGCCCGGCCCGCCGCTGGGGCCGGATAGAGCGCGGGTTTAGCAGCACGCCGACCATTTGCAAGCCATGCGGGGCCACAGATTGACCTGCACGTTAAGTCTGCGTTAACCATTTGACCCTAGGATCTGCGAAAGAATTCACGAGGGAAAGTCGATGACCAAGGCGATACGACTTCCATCAAGCACCACTTTGCCGGCGTTCTCGAAATTCACCGTGACCTTGCCGCCGATGTTCGATTGCACCTGTCCCAGCCCCCAATCGGGCGCTGCGGGATGGCGCACGAACATGCCCGGCGCCAGCAGGGCAGTGATGTCGGCGGCGGCTAACGGATCGTCTTCCATGGCTCGGGGGGCCCCTTGATATGCGCGACGAGTTGACCGAACCGATGGCAGAGATTGCCGATCTGGTCGCATCACGGCTCTGCCATGATCTAGTTAACCCGTTGGGCGCGATCGGCAATGGGGTCGAACTGCTCGAGATGACGGGAAAGGCCGACGGGCCGGAGGTTGACCTGATCCGCGACGCCGTGCGCGCGGCACAGTCGCGTATCCGGCTGTTCCGCCTTGCTTTCGGTGGTGCCAGCCCCAGCCAGATCACCAGTCTGCGCGAGGCGCGCATGGTGGTGGAAGGGTATTTCCACCAAAGCCGTATCAACGTCATGTGGGCAGCGGAGAAGGACCGTCCTCGGCAGGAAACGAAGATGGCGCTGTTGATGCTGCTCTGCGCCGAAACGGCGCTGCCGATGGGGGGCACCGTGCGGATCGTCCCCGATGCGGCAGGGAACTGGACCCTCGACGCCACCGGGCCGCGTCTGCAGGTGAAGGAAGATCTGTGGTGCCTGCTGCGCTTCGGCGCGCCGGGGGAGGGCCGCAGCCTGCGACCTGCCGATGTGCAATTCCCGGTGCTGTTGCGCGCGGCACAGGCTTTGGGCAAGACGCTCAACTACGTCTCGGACGAGGCGACGCTGCGGATTTCGACCGCCTAGGTCGGGACAGGTTCGCAGAGGTCTGCGCAGATTGGGCGGCACGCATAGGGCGGCACAGGCCCGCATACATCGATGCGGATCCCTCCGCACAGGACCGAATACACTGGCGCAAATGGGCCCTAATGGTCCCCTAGATGCGCGGATATCCCCGCAGGGGCTTACAGAGACGCAAACAGCCCGCACAGGCCCGCCTGCAAGGCTGGAGCCCGGTGGCGACGGGGCCGCCTAGGCCGGGCGCAACCCGGCGCGGAAGCGGCGCATGTTCTGCCGGTAGTGTTCCGCCGAGGCCAGCAACCGCCTGCGGGCGGCATCGTCCAGTTCGCGCACAACCTTGCCCGGCGTTCCCATAACAAGGCTGCCGTCCGGTATCACCCGCCCCTCGGGGATCAAGGCGCCGGCGCCGATCAGCAGGACTGGACCGCCTAGGCCGGGCGCAACCCGGCGCGGAAGCGGCGCATGTTTTGCTGGTAGTGCTCGGCAGAGGCCAGCAACCGCCTGCGGGCGGCATCGTCCAGTTCGCGCACAACCTTGCCCGGCATCCCCATAACTAGGCTGCCGTCCGGTATCACCCGCCCCTCGGGGATCAAGGCGCCGGCGCCGATCAGGCAACCCGCGCCGATCCGCGCGCCGTTCAGCACCGTTGCCCCCATCCCGATCAGCGACCCCGCGCCGATGACGCAGCCATGCAACATCGCCTTATGGCCGATGGTGCAATCGGGTCCGATCAGCAACGGGCTGCCGGGATCGGTGTGGCAGACGACATTCTCCTGAACGTTCGAGCCCGCGCCGACGCGGATTTCCTCGTTGTCGCCCCGCAAAGTGCAGCCGAACCAGACGGACGCGCCCGCCTCCAGCACCACATTGCCGATGATATTGGCATCGGGCGCGATCCATGTGTCGTCGCCGATCACGGGCACAAGACCGTCGAGTGCATAGATCATGTCGTCTCCTCGAACTGCGCCTGCAGGGCGCGCACATGGCCCATCAGGGCGGGCTGGCGCGTGGCCTTCATCCGCTCGGCGGCGATGATGGTTTTCAGCTTCGCCTCGGTCGTGTCCAGATCATCGTTTATCAGCACATAATCGTAGCCGTCCCAATGGCTGATCTCGTCCCAGCTCTTGAGCATCCGCTTGGCGATCACGTCCGGCCCGTCCTGCCCCCGCGTCTCCAGACGCCGCCGCAATTCGGGGATCGAGGGCGGCAGGATGAAGATCGACAGCACGTGGCCGGCCAGCTTGCTTTTCTGGATCTGCTGCGCGCCCTGCCAGTCGATGTCGAAGAGCACATCGCGCCCGGCGTCGATGGCCGCTGCCACCGGGCCATAGGGCGAGCCGTAATAGTTGCCAAAAACCTGCGCATGCTCCAGCATCTCACCCTTGCTGACCAGCGCCTTGAAGGCGGCCTCGTTCAGGAAGGCGTAATCCACACCGTCCACCTCGCCCGATCGCGGCGCGCGGGTGGTGGCCGAGACCGAGAAGCTGAGCGTCGCGTCCCATCCCATCAACCGGCGCGCGAGCGTCGACTTGCCCGCCCCGGAAGGCGAGGACAGGATGATCAGAAGGCCCCGGCGGTCGGGGTCTGGCGCCCGGTCAGTTTGCATCGTCATTCCACATTCTGCACCTGTTCGCGCATCTGATCGATGGTCAGTTTCAGGTCAAGGCCGATGGCGGTAAGCGCCGTGTCGCCGGATTTGGAACACAGCGTGTTTGCCTCGCGGTTGAACTCCTGCATCAGGAAATCCAGCTTGCGGCCCACCGGTCCGCCCTTGGCCAGCAGATCGCGGGCGGCGGCGATGTGGGCGCGCAGGCGGTCGATCTCCTCCGTCACGTCAGCCTTCACGGCCAGAAGGGCGATTTCCTGCGCCAGGCGCGCCTCGTCCACGGCATCGGACACCTCCAGCACGCGGGCCACGGCATCGCGTAACGCCTGTCCCTGCCCGGCCGCACGGGTCGCCGCCGCCTGCCCTGCCGCCTCGGTCAGATCCGCGATGCGGCTCAACTGGGCGTCCATCACGGCGCGAAGCGCCGCACCTTCGACCTGCCGCATGGCCACGAAGGCGGCGATCAGCGCTCCCGCATCGGCCATCAGGGTTTCCGCGTCGGGCATCGTGGCGGCGTCGCCCCCCTCCATCACGCCGCGGAGCGCCAGAATCTGCGCGGCGCTGGTCGGCACCAGCCCCAGGCCGCTGTCGATTGCCGCCGCCTCCACCTCGGCAACGGCGACGAGGGCAGAGGCCAGCGCGTCCCGGTCAAGGCGCGACGCCACCGCCGCCCCGCTGCGCCCAAGGCGCAGGTTCAGCGTGACGTTGCCCCGCGACACCGCGCGGCCGATGGCGGCACGCAGCGGTTGTTCCAGCGCGCCGAGGCCGTCGGGCAGCCGCAGCCGGATCTCCAGCCCGCGCCCGTTGACGCCGCGCATGTCCCAGCTCCACGACAGCCCGTCTGCTTCCCCGTCCGCCCCCGCGAATGCGGTCATCGATGCGATCGCGTCACCCATGCCGGGACCCAATCCCGGCCCCATTTCCGGCTCCTGTCGGATTAACCATTTGGCAACTCTCCCCCTGCCTCGAAAATTTTATTTAGTGTATTCCCAAAACATGCCGAGTTGCCATGGGCCCCCGCAAAAGGGCCGAACGGCACCCGGAGCGCGGGCCACGAAACCCCGGATGTTCGGTGCGAGATCGACGGAGGACGGATGATGAACGACCAGATGACCAGCTCTGCCCTGCCCGACCTTGATGACCGGATTACCAGCCTCCTGTCCTATTGGGACACGCTGCGCGGCAAGCGTGTGGCGCCCGGCCGCGTCGAAATCCGCCCGAGCGAGATTACCCGCCACCTGTCGCGGATCTGCATTCTGGAACGCCCACGGGCAGGCACCATCAGGATCCGTCTGGCGGGGGCGACCTTGTCGGCACGGATGGGCATGGAATTGCGCGGCATGCCGCTCCGCGCGCTCTTCGATCTCGATCACCGCAACGCCGCCATGGCCGCTGCCGAAACCGCGATCACGACACCCGCCGTGTCGATCCTGTCGCTGGCCCGCGTCGACCGCCACGGGGCGTCGGCCGAGGCCACCATGGCGATCCTGCCGCTGACCGACACCATGGGCGGCCTGACCCGCGCCATTGCGATCTATTCCGAGCGTGCCGCAGTCACGCCCTTCGTGACCGAGATTCGCGGGCGCTTCATGGTGCAGGACAGCTGGACGCTGGATATTCCCGAGACCGGCCCCCTGCTGGCCGGGATTGTCCAGGGCGAAGGCGCGCGTCCCCTGAAGCAGCCTGTGTTCCGCCCGCGTTTGGCGAAGAGCAATCTGCAGCCAGTGGCCGAAATCCCCGCCTTCGAAGCGCAGATCATGCCGCATCATGCGCGCCCGGTGTTCAAGGTGATCGAGGGCGGCCGCTCGTAAGGCGCCTGAGGCTTAGGGGCGCGCCTTAGGCGCGACGCCTGAGCGACGCGCCGCAATTTCGACAGGTCAAGGGCGCGCGTCATGCGCGCCCTTTCCCGTTCTTCAGCTTGCCGCGCGCAGCGCTTCGCGCGTCGCCGACAGCTCTTCCGCCACCAGAAACGCCAGTTCCAGCGATTGCGAGGCATTCAGACGCGGATCGCAGGCGGTGTGATAGCGCGACGACAGATCCTCGTCCGTCACCGCGCGCACGCCACCGGTGCATTCGGTCACGTCCTGCCCGGTCATCTCGAAATGCACGCCGCCCGGCACGGTGCCCTCCGCGCGGTGGACGGCGAAGAATTCCTGCACTTCGCGCAGAACGGACTCGAACGGCCGGGTCTTGTAGCCGCTCTCGGATTTGATCGTGTTGCCGTGCATCGGGTCGCAGGTCCAGACCACGGGATGCGCCTCTTCCTCGACGGCACGGATCAGCCTTGGCATATTCTCGCCCACCTTGCCGGCACCGAAGCGGTTGATCAGCACGATGCGCCCGGCCTCGCGGGTCGGGTTCAGCGTGTCGAGCAACTCCTTCAGGTCCGAGCGGGTCAGCGACGGGCCGCACTTGATCCCGATGGGGTTCTGCACGCCCCGGCAGAATTCGACATGGGCGCCACCCGGCTGCCGCGTGCGGTCGCCGATCCAGATCATGTGGCCCGATCCCGCCAGCCATTTGCCCGACGTGCTGTCCAGACGGCACAGCGCCTCCTCGTATTCCAGCAGCAACGCCTCGTGCGAGGTGTAGAAGTCCACCGTGCTCAACTCGTGGTTGTTTTCCGAGGTCAGGCCCGCGGCCGTCATGAAATCGAGCGCATCCTGAATGCGCCCCGCCAGATCGCGGTATTTCTCGGCATCGTCGTTGTCGGTGAAACCAAGGGTCCAGGAATGAACCCGGTGGATGTCGGCATAGCCACCGGTCGAGAACGCCCGCACAAGGTTCAGCGACGCGGCAGCCTGCGTGTAGGCCTGCAACATGCGCTGCGGATTGGGCATCCGGGCCTCGGGGGTGAAGTCCAGCTCGTTGATGATGTCGCCGCGGTAGGATGGCAGTTCGACGCCGTTCTTCACCTCGGTCGGCGTCGAGCGTGGCTTGGCGAATTGCCCCGCCATGCGCCCGATCTTCACCACCGGCACTTTGGCGCCATAGGTCAGCACCATCGCCATCTGCAACATCACCTTGAAGGTGTCGCGGATATTGTCGGCGGTGAACTGGGTGAAACTTTCGGCGCAGTCGCCGCCCTGCAACAGGAAGGCCTCGCCCCGGCTGACCTTGCCCAGCAGAGATTTGAGGCGCCGCGCTTCGCCTGCAAAGACCAGTGGCGGATAGCTCGACAGGCGCGCCTCGACCGCGTGGAGTTTGGTGGCGTCCAGATAATCGGGCATCTGCACCCGCGGCTTTGCGCGCCAGTCTGATTTGTGCCATTCGGTCATTGTCTTGCTCCACAGCTTGGATCGGTGCCCGATGGGCAGGCCGCTACGCGCGGGCTTATACTGCCGTGATGCGGGCGGGCCAATGGCAAAAGCGCGGGTGCCGGGCAGACCGATCACGCCCGAGCGACATATCCTGCCGTATTTGATTGCCCTTGAACCCGGCGTGCAAAACTGTTGTGGTCCAGCTGCCAAGCCCACCGGCGCGGCTTTTAGCCAGGTTCACCCACATGGATATCCAGCCCCAGACGGTCGAAGTTGCGACCAAAAGCGCCAAGCAGCGCAGGTTTGTCTTTGTTCTGCTTGAGAATTTCACGATGCTTTGCTTTGCCTGCGCAGTCGAGAGTCTGCGCATTGCGAACCGGATGTCGGGAAAACCGCTGTATTCCTGGGTTCTGGCGGGCGAAGGC
>JBBQHZ010000135.1:0-11126 GCA_038324445.1 Rhodobacterales bacterium
GATCAGCGCGCCGACATAGGGAATGAAGGTCAGCAGGCCCGCGACCATCCCCACGACAAGGCCGAATTGCAGGCCCAGCAACATCAGCGCCGTCGCGTAGAAGGTGCCCAGAATCAGGCACACCGTGGCTTGCCCACGGACGAAACTGGCCAGGGTCCGGTCGATACGCCGCGCCAGAAGCCGCACCGTAGGGGCGTGGTCGCGCGGCAAAAGCGCGTCGATGCGCGCCACCATCCGGTCCCAGTCCAGCAGCATGTAGAACGCCACGACCGGCACCACGATCAGGAAGACCAGCACATTGGCCACCCCCGCCGCCGAGGACAGCACCGTCTGCACCAACTCGGCCCCGCGTTCCTGAATGGTGGTGCCCAGATTGGCGAGCGATGTGCGCAGAAGCGAGTCTTCCGCCACCAGGTCCGGGAAACGCTCGGTCAGGAAAGTGCGGAGATTCTCGAATATCCCCGGTGCAGCGTCGATCAGGTCCGATGTCTGCTGGATCAGCGCCGGAATGACGATCAGCGCGGCAATGACGACCGTCAGGATCAGGATCACGAAGATGATCGCCGTCGAGGCGACCCGCGACAGGCCGATCCGTTGCAGGCGGTCGGCAACCGGGTCGAGGAAATAGGCGATGGCGCCCCCGACAAGGAAGGGCAGGATGACATCGCCCAACAACCACAGCAGCAGGAAGAACAGCGCCGCCGCGATGGACCAGGAGATAAGTTGTTGCCGGACGGGAAGCGCCATGGGGGGCCTTTCGGTTTTTCTCTTCCCTAGATGCGGGAGCCGAGCCGCCGGTGCAAGGGGGAGAGGTCGAAGGGGGCGCTGCCCCCTGGGCGGCCCCGGGGGGCCGCCACCCCCGGAGTTTTTCGGACAAGATGAAAGGGGTCGCGCGCCGGGATTTGGCGCGGGGTATCATGGAGAGGTGGTGCGGCGTGACTAAAGGCTGTCGAGGAAGGCCGTGATGGCCGCGGCGGTGGCCTCCGGGTGAGTGATCGGGGCCATATGGGCGGCGTCCGGCAGGGTGACGCGCCGCGCGTTGGGAAGCGTCGCGAGGAGCGCCGCGTTGATCTCGGCCATGACCGGTGGCGACAGGGCGCCGTCCAGCAGCAGGGTCGGGATGGCGAGAAAGGGCAGGCGCGGCAGGATATTTGCGCGGTCGGCGACCAATGCAGGCTCGGTCGCGAGCGGGATCCAGATCCGCTCGGTGATGTAGGCCTGTTGCGCGTCGGGCAGGGCATCGAACGGCTGAGAGCCCCAAAGGTCGAGGAACACGCGGGCGGCGGCACTTGTGTCACCCCGCGCCATCGCCTGCGCCAAGGGTGCGATCTGCGCGTCATGGGCGGCGCGGCCGGGGCCACTGGTGGCGCAAAACAGCACCGGCTCGATCAGGGTGAGCGAGTGGACGCGCGCCGGGTGATCAAGCGCGATCCGGAGCGCAAGGGTCGCGCCAAGGCTGTGACCGATCAGGTGGCAGGGCGCGTCGGGCAGATGCTGTGCGGCGGCCTCGGTTGCCTGATCGTGGAAATCGCGGCCCGAGTCGGGAGCAGGATCAAATGCGATGCCGTCGCCGTGGCCGACCAGATCGGGGGCGGTCAAGCGCAGCCGCGCAGGCAGGTGCTGCGCCAGCGCCGACCAGGCCCCCGCCCGCGCCATGGTGCAATGCAGCGCCAGCGCCGGCTCCGGCCCGCAACCCCAGTGCCTGACACTCATGCAATGCCGGCAAGGTAATGGTCCAGATCGTCGATCCGGTCCTGCCCCCAAAAGCGCTCGGTCCCGTCGACCCCATCGACCCCGCCAACACCGTCGACCCCGCCAACGATAACGATATAGAACGGCGCGCCGAACGCGCCTGCCGCCACCGCATCCTCGAGGTTGCGGGCATATTGTTCGGCCCCCTCCATCATGCCGCTGTTGGCAAGGCGCGGATCGAACCCCGCCGCTTCCAGCGTGGCGCAGATCACCTCATCCTCGGCGATGTTCTTCTCCTCGGCCCAGCAGGCGCGCGTGAAGGCATGGACGAGCGCGCCCAGATCGCCACCGCCAGCCTTGGCCGCCGCGATGATCGCATAGGACGAGGGCGCAGGATTGGTCGGCCAGAATGCGGGCTTGAGGTTCATCTTCACGCCGAGTTTCGCCGCCTGCCGCCGCAACTCCTGCGCGCGGTAGGCCTTGCGGCTTTCGTGCCGCTCCGCCGGGCTTGTGCCACCAGTCCGCCCGAACAGAGCGATCACATCGAGCGGCTTGTAGGTGATGCTGGCGCCGTGCTTGGCCGCCACCGCCTCCATCCGCGTGCCCGCCAGATAGGTGTAGGGCGAGACGGTTGCGAAGTAATAATCGATATGTGCCATGCTGGCCCCCGTTTTGGCTTTGCGCGACCGTGGGCCGAGGTGTTAGGGGGTGTCAACTGCAAGATCGGGCGCCCGTGGGGATGGGGCCAAGCCCGCAAAACCGGGGACACCCTGCCATGCCTTCCAACGATCCGAAGCTTATTTCCGGCAATGCAAACAGGCGCTTGGCCGAGGGCATCGCGAAACGCATGTCGATGCATCGCGGCATGCAGGTGGGCCTTGTCGACGCCCGCGTCGAGCGCTTCAACGATGGCGAGATCTTTGTCGAGGTCTACGAGAATGTCCGCGGCGAGGATATGTTCATCATCCAGCCGACCTCCAGACCCGCCAATGACAACCTGATGGAACTGCTGATCATGGCCGACGCGCTGCGCCGGTCCTCGGCCGCGCGGATCACCGCCGTGATCCCCTATTTCGGCTATGCACGGCAGGATCGCCGGACCAAGGCGCGCACTCCGATCTCGGCCAAGCTGGTGTCGAACCTGATCACCGAGGGCGGGATCGAGCGGGTTCTGACGATGGACCTGCACGCCGCCCAGATTCAGGGCTTCTTCGATATCCCCGTCGACAACCTCTATGCCTCGCCGATCTTCGCGCTTGATATCCTGCACCAGTTCGATGGCGACGTCAGCGACCTGATGATCGTCAGCCCCGATGTCGGCGGCGTGGCCCGCGCGCGCGAACTGGCGACGCGGATCGGCGCACCGCTGGCCATCGTCGACAAACGCCGCGAGAAGGCGGGCGAAGTATCCGGCATGACCGTGATCGGCGACGTGTCCGGCAAGAAATGCCTGATCGTCGACGACATCTGCGACACCGCCGGCACCCTGTGCAAGGCCGCCGAAGTGCTGATGGAGGCGGGTGCCACGGAAGTGCATTCCTACATCACCCATGGCGTCATGTCCGGCCCGGCGGTGGAACGGGTGGAGGCATCGGTGATGAAATCGCTGGTCATCACCGATACGATCGAGGCCACGGCAGAACTGCGCGCCTGCAAGAACATCCGCGTCGTGCCCACGGCGCCGATGTTCGCGCAATCCATCCTCAACATCTGGAATGGCACATCCGTGTCGTCGCTCTTCGACACCAAGACGCTGGTCCCGATCTACGAGGGACTTTATCCCAACGGCATGTGGGGTCGGTAGAGCGCGCCGGTCAGGCCCATTTTCTAAGCCCATCTTCGAAGCCCATTTTCTGGGCTCATCTTCGGGGCGTGAACGCACCGCCCGATGGCGCTTCCCGCCAACGCAGTTGCGCTAGTCCACGTCCCACGCATCGTCGTCGGCAATCTCGCCCACCGCCATCCAGTCGGCGCGGATACGGGCAACCTTGCTGTCACCCCAGGTCCGGAACACCAGATTGAACCCCTTGCGGGTGATCTTCTCGGGCCGCAGATCGGCGCGCTGGTTGGTCGCCCCGCCGGTGTCCCACATCGAAATCGACACATGCACCATGGGGGCGGTCAGGAACGGCTCTGCGAAGACAACCTTCGTCACGGAATCGCGCGGACCGTCGCCGGTCCACATCGGACCATTGTTGGCGAAGTCCGAGAACAGGACGCTCGACCCCTGGTCGACGGCGAAAAGGTTGTTTCTGATGCGTTTCATCACGTCGACACGGTTTCCGGTTCCTACGCTTAAGCCCATTCGGGCGGCTTTGTTGAGATAAAACCGTGGCAGGCGCGCGTTTTCTGGGCGGGGCGGTGAAAAGGAAACGCCCCCACGCCTGTGCGGCGCGGGGGCGTTTGATGTCCGGTCCGGGATGGGCGGTCTAGCGGCCGACGATGGCATCCAGGGCGGTGGTCAGATCGGCATGATACTTGGCCGCGGCGTCTGCGGCCCCTTCGGTCGCCGACGCGCGGCGGGCCTCGGCCTCCGAGATCAATTCTTCCACCACATCCCCCGTCACTTCGCTGACCGGCATGGCCCGCTCCGCCAGGATCGTGGTCGAGGGGCCTGCGATATCCGCAAAGCCGCCGGTCACGAAAAAGGATGCCTCGCCCTGCGGACCCGACACCTTCAACACGCCGGGGCGCAGGGTGGTGATCAGCGGCGCATGGTCCGCCATGGCCGTCAGATCGCCATCCGCGCCGGGGATCTGCACCTCGGTCACCTGCAGCGACGCAAGGCGCCGCTCGGGCGAGACCAGATCGAATTGCATGGTTGCCATGTCGGCCTCCGCTTCGTGAATGAATGGCGGGCTGAACCCCGCCCTACGGACCCCCCGCCCTACGGAGCGATGGCGCCGTAGGGCGGGGTTCAGCCCGCCGTCTGCCCTCAGGCGGCGTCTGCCGCCATGCGCTCTGCTTTTGCGATCACGTCCTCAATGCCGCCGACCATGTAGAAGGCCGCTTCGGGCAGGTGATCGTATTCACCGGCCACAACCGCCTTGAACGAGGAAATCGTGACGTCGAGCGCAACCTGCACGCCATCGGATCCGGTGAACACCTTCGCCACGTCGAACGGCTGGCTCAGGAAACGCTGGATCTTGCGGGCGCGCGACACGGTCAGTTTGTCGTCTTCCGACAGCTCGTCCATGCCGAGGATGGCGATGATGTCCTGCAGCGACTTGTAGCGCTGCAAGATACCCTGCACGTCGCGGGCCACCCGGTAATGCTCTTCGCCCACGATCTGCGGGTCCATCTGGCGCGAGGTGCTGTCCAGCGGGTCCACCGCCGGATAGATGCCCAGCTCCGAGATGGCGCGCGACAGAACCGTCGTCGCGTCAAGGTGCGCGAAGGTCGTGGCGGGGGCCGGGTCGGTCAGGTCGTCCGCGGGAACATAGACGGCCTGGATCGACGTGATCGAGCCGTTCTTGGTCGAGGTGATGCGTTCCTGCATCTGGCCCATATCCGTCGCCAGCGTCGGCTGGTAGCCCACGGCAGAGGGGATGCGCCCCAGCAGTGCCGACACTTCCGAGCCGGCCTGGGTGAAGCGGAAGATGTTGTCGATGAAGAACAGCACGTCGGCACCGGTCGCGTCGCGGAACTGCTCGGCGATGGTCAGACCCGCCAACGCGATGCGCATCCGCGCACCCGGCGGCTCGTTCATCTGACCGTAAACCAGCGCGATCTTCGATTCCGTCAGGTTGTCGGGGACGATGACGCCGGAGTCGATCATCTCGTGATAGAGGTCATTACCCTCACGCGTCCGCTCACCCACACCGGCGAACACCGACACGCCCGAGTGCACCTTGGCGATGTTGTTGATCAGTTCCATGATCAGAACCGTCTTGCCCACACCGGCGCCGCCGAACAAACCGATCTTGCCGCCCTTGGCGTAGGGGGCCAGCAGGTCCACCACCTTGATGCCGGTAACAAGCACTTCGGCCTCGGTGGACTGGTCGTTGAATTCCGGGGCGTTCTGGTGGATGCCGCGACGCTCCTCGGCATTGACCGGGCCGCCTTCGTCCACCGGCTCGCCGATGACGTTCAGGATGCGGCCCAGCGTGGCGGGGCCGACGGGAACCGTGATCGGCCCACCCGTATCGGTCACCGCCTGGCCGCGCACAAGCCCTTCGCTGGCATCCATAGCGATGCAGCGCACGGTGCCTTCGCCCAGATGCTGGGCCACTTCCAGAACCAGCCGCTTGCCGTTGTTCTGGGTTTCCAGCGCGTTGAGGATTTCAGGCAGGTGGTCTGGGAACTGCACATCGCAGACCGCGCCGATGACCTGGGTAATTTTGCCGACTGCATTTGCCATGTCGTGTCTCCGGTTGTCTTAGAGCGCTTCCGCGCCCGAGATGATTTCGATCAGCTCGCTGGTGATGACGGCCTGGCGCGAGCGGTTGTACTCGATCGTCAGCCGGTCGATCATGTCGCCCGCGTTCCGGGTCGCGTTGTCCATCGCGGACATCCGCGCACCCTGTTCGGACGCCCCGTTTTCCAGCAGCGCAGTAAAGATCTGCGTGGCGATGCCGCGCGGCAGAAGGTCTTCCAGCACCGCCTCTTCCGAGGGTTCGTAATCGTAGAGCGTGCCGCCCTCGACCGCCGACGCCTCGAAAGTTGCGGGGATGATCTGGGTCGCGGTCGGCACCTGGCTGACCACCGACTGGAAGCGGTTGTAGAAAATCGTGGCGACGTCGAAGTCGCCCGCGTCGAACCGGCCCAGCACGTCGGACGCGATGCTGGCGGCATTGGCATAGCCAAGGCGCTTCACATCGCTCAGGTCCACGTGACCGACCATATGCGAGGAATAATCGCGGCGGATCTGCTCGCGGCCCTTCTTGCCGACGGTCAGGATCTTGACCGTCTTGCCACGCCCCAGCAACTCGACCGCATGGGCCTTGGCCTTGCGCACGATCGACGAGTTGAAGCCGCCGCAAAGACCCCTCTCCGAGGTCATCACGATCAGCAGATGCACATCCGTCTTGCCCGTCCCCGCCAACAGACGCGGCGCGCCTGCGGAAGTGCCCACAGCCTGTGCAAGGCCGGCCATGACGGCTTGCATCCGCTCGGCATAGGGGCGCGCCATCTCCGCCGCTTCCTGCGCCCGGCGCAGCTTCGCGGCGGCGACCATCTGCATCGCCTTGGTGATCTTGCGGGTCGACTTGACCGACGCGATCCGGTTCTTCAGGTCCTTGAGGTTAGGCACACCTAATCTCCCTTACGCGAAATCGGCGGCGAATTCTTGAATGGCAGCCTTCAGCTTGTCGGCAGCATCACCCTTGATCTTCGGATCCTCGTTGGTGATCCAGTCCAGCACATCGCGCCGCTTGTTGCGCATGTGGGACAGCAGGCCATCCTCGAACCGGCCCACATCGCTGACCTTGATCTTGTCGAGGAAGCCGTTGGTGCCCGCGAAGATCATCGTGACGATCTCGGCGTTGCTCAGCGGCGAATACTGCGGCTGCTTCATCATCTCGGTCAGACGGGCACCGCGCGCCAGCAACTGCTGGGTCGAGGCGTCGAGGTCCGAGCCGAACTGCGCGAAGGCCGCCATCTCGCGATACTGCGCCAGCGACAGCTTTACCGGGCCCGCGACCGAGGACATCGCCTTGGTCTGCGCGCTCGAACCGACGCGGGACACCGACAGACCGGTGTTCACGGCAGGTCGCACGCCCTGGAAGAACAATTCCGTCTCCAGAAAGATCTGGCCATCGGTGATCGAGATCACGTTGGTCGGGATAAACGCCGACACGTCGCCGCCCTGCGTCTCGATGACGGGCAAGGCCGTCAGCGACCCGGACCCATTGTCCTCGTTCAGCTTCGCAGACCGCTCCAGCAGGCGAGAGTGGAGGTAGAACACGTCGCCCGGATAGGCTTCGCGGCCCGGCGGGCGGCGCAGCAGCAGGGACATCTGGCGGTAGGCCACGGCCTGCTTCGAAAGGTCATCATAGATGATCAGCGCGTGGCGGCCGTTGTCGCGGAAGAATTCCGCCATCGCGGTCGCGGCGTAGGGGGCCAGGAACTGCATCGGCGCGGGGTCGGACGCGGTGGCGGCCACAACGATCGTGTAGTCGATCGCGCCGCTCTCCTCCAGCTTCTTCACCAGCTGCGCCACGGTCGAGCGCTTCTGCCCGATGGCGACATAGATGCAGTATAGCTTCTTGCCCTCGTCGTCGCCGGCGGCTTCGTTATAGGACTTCTGGTTCAGGATCGTGTCGAGCGCCACGGCGGTCTTGCCGGTCTGGCGGTCACCGATGATCAGCTCGCGCTGGCCACGGCCGATCGGGATCATCGCGTCGATGGCCTTCAGGCCGGTCGCCATCGGCTCGTGTACCGATTTGCGCGGGATGATGCCGGGTGCCTTCACGTCGGCCACGCGACGCTCGGACGATTCCAGCGGACCCTTGCCGTCAATCGGATTGCCAAGGCCGTCCAGAACCCGTCCCAGCAGGCCGTTGCCTGCGGGCACGTCCACGATGGAGTTGGTGCGCTTGACGGTATCGCCTTCCTTGATGTCCCGGTCGGACCCGAAGATCACGACACCGACATTGTCGGATTCAAGGTTCAGGGCCATGCCCTGAATCCCGCCGGGGAATTCGACCATCTCGCCTGCCTGGACATTGTCGAGGCCGTAAACGCGGGCAATCCCGTCCCCGACGGACAGAACCCGGCCAACTTCCGCAACTTGCGCGTCCTGTCCGAAGTTCTTGATCTGGTCCTTGAGGATCTGAGAGATCTCGGCTGCTTGGATACTCATTTATCCGACCTCTTTCATGGTAGTCTGAAGGGCGTTGAGCTTGGAGCGGATCGACGTGTCGATCATCTTCGAGCCAACCTTGACAACAAGTCCGCCGATGATGCGTTCATCCACGGTCGCTTTGAGTTTCACGGTCTTGCCGACCTGCGCCATCAGCGACTTGGTCAGCTTGTCCACCTGCGTTTTCGTCAGGGCCTTGGCCGAGGTCACCTCGGCGGTCACCTCGCCCTTGTGATCGGCGATCTTCTCGCGCAGCGAAGCAAGCAGCGCGGGCAGCACGAACAGCCGCCGCTTTTCCGCCATCAGGCGCAGCGTGTTGCCGGTCATCGTGTTCAGCTTCATCGCGGTTGCCAGTCCGCCAATGGCGGCGGCGGTTTCCTCGCGGCCGTAGATCGGTGAATGGATCATGTCGCGCAGATCGGCACTGTCGGCCAATGCGCCTTCCAAAGCCTCGATATCGGCTTCCAGCGCGGGCAGCGCCTTGGCTTCCGAGGCCAGTTCGAACATCGCCGTCGCGTAGCGTGCGGCAATGCCGGTCGAGATCGAAGCTGGCTCGCTCACGTCCACCCTTTCATAAACATCGCCCCGACGGGGCGTGCTTCGCGTAAACATCGCCCCGACGGGGCGTGATGCATATACACAGTCCCGACGGCGCGGGTTTCATCCCACACACCACCGGGTTTTCATTGTGCCGAGGCGGCTTGTCCCGCCGGTTCCCCTGTAAATCGAGGGTGATGTAGCAGAGGGTTCCGAATGCTGCAACCATGCTTGCCTACCAATTGTGTGGCGGAAAATATCGCCATTTCAAGGGCTTGCGAACATGTCGCTGCGCTGCGGCGGTTTGCCCATGCAAATCGGTGCCGGAATTTTCACGATTCTTTGGGGTTTTCGCCCGATTTCAGGGCCGGATCGCCCCTATCCCCGCCCCGACAGCCCCACCGGTTGCGGCGCGCCGTCCAGCACGCTCAGCGGCAGACGCGCCCGTTGCGCCAGGCCGGGCTTGCGCCGCGCGGGCACCCGTTTGGAGACCTCGATCAGGATCACGCCGCCCGCCCGGTTGCGGCTCAGCTTGGCGCCCCACCGCTCCAGCATGTCGGCCGAGCGCAGCCAGAAGCGATGCTCGGACGGGGGCGAGAACAGGGCCGCCGCGTGGCGTTCCGGGATGAAGTCGAAATCGCGCAACTGCCGCTCCAGTTGGCCCAGCGAATAGGGCCGCCCGAAGCCGAAGGGCGTGGCGTCCCGCCGCGCCCAAAGGCCGGATCGGTTCGGCACGATGAACAGCGCCCGCCCCCCCGGCGCCAGCACCCGCTGGCATTCATCCAGCACCGAGGCGGGATGTTCCGACGTCTCCAGCCCGTGCAGGCAGATCAGCTTGTCCGCCTGCCCCGTCTGCACCGGCCACAACCCCTCGCGGCACAGGACGCTGACATTGTCGAGGCCCGCAGGCCACGGCATCACGCCCTGCTCCGCCGGCATGACGCCGATCACCCGCCGCGCCTCGGCCAGATAGGGGCGCATCAGCGGCACGGCAAAGCCGAAGCCCACGACGGTTTCGCCCTTGGCCGAGGGCCACATCTGCAACATCCGTTCACGCACCGCCTTCTGCGCGATCCGGCCCAGCCTTGTGCGGTAGTAGAATTGTCGCAGGTCGATGACGTCCAGATGCATCCGCTATCCATTTGCATATCCGCGCCTACCCGCGCAGGCTTGGGCCTTAGGATACCCGGAAAAGGCGCAATGACCATGTCCCAAGCTGAAATCGTCACCATCCCCTGCCTCAAGGACAACTACGCCTTCCTGCTCCACGATCCCTCGACCGGCGAAACCGCCTGCATCGATGTCCCCGACGCGGCCCCGATCCAGGCCGCCCTGTCGGCCCGTGGCTGGACGCTTTCCACCATCCTCATCACCCATCACCACTCGGACCATGTGCAGGGCGTGGCGGAACTCGTCGCGGCGACCGGCGCGCAGGTCTGGGGCTGTGGCGCCGACGCCCACCGCCTGCCGCCGCTCGACCGGACCCTGGCCGAGGGCGACACCTTCGCCATCGGCACCCTTCAGGCATCGGTGCTGGACGTCTCCGGCCATTGCGCCAACCACCTCGCCTTCCATGTCCCCGACGCCCGCGCCGTCTTTACCGCCGACAGCCTGATGGCGCTTGGATGTGGACGCCTGTTCGAAGGCACGCCCGACCAGATGTGGGCCAGCCTCTCGAAACTCGCCGCCCTTCCGCCCGAAACCCTCGTGTGTTCCGGCCATGAATACACCGCCTCCAACGCCCGTTTCGCCCTCACCATTGATCCCGGCAATCCGGCACTTATATCGCGTGTCGAGACAATTACCGCCGCCCGTTCGCGCGGCGAGCCTACCGTTCCCTCGACTCTCTCTGACGAACTTGCAACCAACCCGTTCCTGCGCGCGGGCGATCCTGCCATCGCCACCTCGCTCGGACTGCCTGCCGACCACCCTGCCCGCGTCTTTGCCGCTATCCGGGCGAAAAAAGATGCCTTCTGACCGCGCCTTGCGGAAACTGCCTTAAAACCAAGCAAAACAAGGCCGCCGCCCTCAGCCGGGCCAAGCAATGCGGGCACACCGCACGAAGAACACAAGGCTTTGATTTCTTTTTCCTTGA
>JBBQHZ010000136.1:0-10994 GCA_038324445.1 Rhodobacterales bacterium
GGTCCTCGGCCAGCCGGAAGAGGCGGGGCCTCGGGTTGCCCGGCTGCGCGCGCGGCGTGGCGGCACCGACCTCGATGAAGCCGAAGCCCGCGCGTTGCAGGGGGCCCGCCACCTCGGCGTTCTTGTCGAAACCCGCCGCCAGCCCGATGGGGTTGGGCATGTCGAGCCCCGCGATGGAGGTGCGCAGGCGCGGCGTCGTGAATGGCCCCTGCAGCGGCCCGAGGCCCGCCTTCAACGCCAGCAGGGCAAGCCCGTGGGCGCGTTCCGGGTCCATCCGTCGCAGGACTGGCAAGGCGAGCTTTTCCAGCACCTCAGAAATCGTCGGGAAAGCGGTGCGTGCCGTTTTCCAACGGCAGGGGCGCGTGGGCGATGATGTCGGCCAGCCGCAGCGGCGCGTAGAGATGCGGGAAGAGCGCGCCCCCGCGCGAGACCTCCCATTTCAGCGCCTCGCCCAAGGCGTCCGCCTCAAGCGTGGCAAGGATCAATCCGTCCACCTCCGCGAAATGCCGGGCCGCCGTTTCGCGCCCCTGGGCGGCGGTGGAGAAATGGATATAGCCATCCCCCACGTCAATGGGCGCGCCGTCAGACACGCCCGCGGCTTGCAATTCGGCCCATTCTGCGGCCCGCAGGATCTTGTAGATGCGCATGGCCCGAGATGTCCCCTGTGCGCGCCGGGACGTCAAGCCGTCAGCGCTGCGTGATCTGAGCGCTTTACACGCCGTGCACACGCCGCCAATCTGGACGGCGTCCACCGACAAAAACGGGAGTTTCCGATGTTTGCACGAATCCTTGGGTCCACGGCCATTCTGGCCGGACTGGGCGCCGCTGTCCCGGCCATGGCCGACACGACACTTCACCTTTTGCATATCAACGACTTGCACAGCCGCATCCTGCCGATCGGCAGCTCAGATTCGACCTGTAGCGCGGAAGACGACGCGGCGGGCGAGTGTTTCGGCGGCATCGCGCGGGTGGCGACCGCTATCAACACGTTGCGCGGCGAATTGCAGGCGGCGGGCGAGAATGTGCTGGTCCTCGACGCGGGCGACCAGTTCCAGGGATCGTTGTTCTACAGCACCTTCAAGGGCGACGTGGAGGCCGAGTTCATGGAGGCCATCGGCTTTGACGTAATGGCGGTGGGCAACCACGAATTCGATGACGGGCCGGAGAATTTGGCGCGGTTTCTGGAGACAGTCAGCTTTCCGGTGATCTCGGGCAATCTGGACCTGTCGCAGTCGAACGTTTTGAATGACGAGATGGTGCCCGATCATGTGGTGCTTGAGGTCGGCGGCGTGCAGGTCGGAATCATCTCGGCACTGGCGGTCGATACGGCCGAAACCTCCAGCCCCGGGCCGTCGATCATCTTCCAGAACGAGATTGAAGCGCTGCAGGCGGATGTCGATGCGCTGACGGAGATGGGCGTGGACATCATCATCGCGCTCAACCATGTGGGTCTGCCTGCCGATATGCGGATTGCCGAGGCGGTGACAGGTATCGACGTGATCGTGGGCGGACATTCGCACACCTACCTCAGCGCGTCCGACCCGGACCGCGCGGGCGCCTATCCGACCTTCGTGACCAACCCCGAAGGCACGCTGGTGCCGATTGTGCAGGCCTATGCCTACTCGAAGTATCTGGGTCACCTGGAAGTGACCTTCGACGACGAGGGCAATGTGATCTGGGCGCAAGGCGACACGATCCTGCTGGATGCCTCCATAGAGCCCGATGCAGCGATTGCGGCACGCGTGGCCGAATTGGCCGGGCCGATCGAAGAGACGATGGCGGTGGTCATCGGCGAGGCTACGGACGTTATCGACGGCTCGCGTGAGACGTGCCGAGCGGTGGAATGCGCCATGGGCAATCTGGTGGCTGATGCAATGCTGAACCGCGTGCGCGAGCAGGGCATTGACGTAGCGATCCAGAACGGGGGCGGAGTGCGCGCCACGATTGATGGCGGCGAGGTGACGATGGGTGACGTGCTGACGGTGCTGCCGTTCCAGAACTCGCTGGCGACGTTCCAGTTGACGGGCGCGGGCATCGTGGAGGCGCTGGAGAATGGCGTGAGCCAGGTCGCGGACGGTGCGGGGCGGTTCCCGCAAGTCTCGGGGATGCGCTATGTCTGGGACGCGGATGCCGAGCCGGGATCGCGCATTGTCAGCGTCGAGATCGAGACGGCCGACGGCTTCGTGCCGGTCGACCCGGAGGCGGTCTATGGCGTGGTGTCCAACAACTACATGCGCGGCGGCGGGGACGGTTATGTCAGCTTCACCACAGCAGCGAATGCCTATGATTTCGGGCCAAATCTGGAGCAGGTCGTGGCCGATTACGTGGGCGCTAACAGCCCCTATACGCCCTACACCGATGGCCGGATCTCTCAGGTCGAGTGATCCGCTAACCATCTGACGGGACGACATTTCCGGGACCGGCGCGAGGGGAAACCTTCGCGCCGGTCCTGTTTTGCCGGGAAGGGCAAAGCGGATTTTGCTGCTATGCAGCATTTGCATGGCGGGTTTCGAGAATGAGGGCGTTGCGGGATTTGTTAGCGCAATCATATTGGGGGCAAGACGATACGACACGAGCAACAAAGGAGCCTCAACAATGGCCTCGATCTTTTCCCAGCTTCAGGCAGCCGCCGCAAAACGCGCCGCCTATAACCGCACTGTCGCGGAACTTTCCGCCGTGCCGACACGGCTTGCCATCGAAGACCTCGGCTTCTTCCCCGGCGACGCCCACGTGATTGCCAAGCGCGCCGTTTACGGCGCCTGACCGGATGGGTTAGGCTGTCGCCATGTGTGGACGCCTGACCATGACCCATCCCAACGACGCGCTGGCGCGGCTGTTTCAGGCCGCACCGGCCAATGACCTGCCCGAGCCGCCGCGCTTCAACATCTGTCCGACGCAACAGGTCGGCGTGGTGGTCGCGGGCGAGGAGGGGCGCCGGTTCCGGCCGATGCGCTGGGGCCTCATCCCGCATTGGTACCAAAAGCCCAATGGCGGCCCTTTGCTCATCAACGCCCGCGCCGAGACGATTGCCGAGAAGCCCGCCTTCAAGTCGGCGGTTCGCTCGCGGCGCTGTCTGGTCCCCGCGACGGGGTTCTACGAATGGACGGCAGGCGCCGACGAGGCGCGGCTGCCATGGTATTTCTCCTCACCCGACGGCAGCCCGCTGGTCTTTGCCGGCATCTGGCAGTTGTGGTCCGCCAAGGACGGCGACGCCGATCCCATCGCGACGGTGGCGATCGTCACCACGGGGGCGTCCGACTGGATGGCCACGACCCATCACCGCGAACCGGTTCAGGTATCCGAGGCCGACTGGCCCACCTGGCTCGGCGAGAATGAGGACAAGGCCGCGCCCTTGATGCGCGCAGCACCTGCGGGCACCTATCAGGTCTGGCGGGTTGACCCGACGGTGAACTCCAACCGCGCGCAGGGGCCCGAATTGATCGCGCCCTTGGCCGCCTGAGCGGCAAAAAGCCCTCAGCCGCCCAACTCGCGGATGATCCGCCACATCCGGCGTCCGGCCGTCACGACCTCGCCCACCACGATCCCCCACAACGCCACCTGCATCACCCGCGAGGGATCGAGCCAGCCTGCAAGCACAATGGCCGCGACGGCGGCGATGGTCACGGCCGCCATGCGGTGCTGCTTGGCCATCGGACCCGAATAATCGGCGGGTTGGCCCAGGGACGCGCCGAACGCGCGCAGATAGGCGATGAAGATCGCCAGCGCCGCCGCCACCCAGCCCAGCCACGCGATCCCGGCCCCGATCCCGAAGCCCGCAAGGATCAGCATATCGGCCGGGCGGTCCGGCACCTCGTTCCAGAACGCGCCGGTTGCCGAGGCGCGCCCGGCTTCCACCGCCACCATCCCGTCGAAAAGGTTGCACAGCAGCCGCATCTGGACGAAGAGGCCCCCCGCCAGCAGAAGCAGGATGCGCACCGCTCCGTCACTCCCCACCACCCCGGCAAGGCACAGGCCCGCCAGCGCCGCGAACCCCACACTCGCCGCCGATATCTGGTTCGGCGTCACCCCAGCCTCGGCCAGATACACGGTAATCTCCCGCGCCCAGCCGGTGTTCCGGCTCCTGAGCGGTCGGCGGTTCTTCAGATCAGCCATGGGGCGGCCTCCGTGCAAGGTAACAATATCCGAAAATGTAACTGCCCGATACCAGCAGCGGCACGGCAATTGTTGCCGCCAGCGCCGGTGTCCCGGCAACCCAATGCGCCGCAACCAACAGCGTGGCCGAGCACAGCAGCGACAGGCCCGCCGCCATCCACCAATAGGGCAGACGTTGGCGCAGGTAATCCGCAAGGGTCTTGAGGCAGGCGGTCAGAAACCCCGACAACGCGCCCTGCAACGCCGCCGCCTGCAGCGCCTCGGCCATGGTGTGCGGGCGGTTGGCGTAGAACGCCCAACCGCCCATCAGGACCGCCCCCACCCCGATGTGGAGCCATGTCTGGCTGGCAAGGCGCCGGATCACGTCCACCAATAGCGCGTCAGGTGGAAGAAGATCGGCGCCGAGAACACCACCGAATCAAGCCGGTCGATGAAGCCGCCATGCCCCTCGATCGTATAGCCCCAATCCTTCACGCCCCGGTCGCGCTTGATCGCCGACATCACGAGGCCGCCGAAAAAGCCCATCAACGCGATGACGAAAGCCATGATGCCCGCCTGCACTGGCGTGAAAGGGGTGATCCAGTAGAGCGAGGCGCCGATCAGCGTCGCCGATGCGACGCCGCCGATGAACCCCTCCACGGTCTTCGACGGCGACAGGCGGGGCGCGATCTTGGTGCGGCCCAAGAGCTTGCCCCAGACATATTGCAACACGTCCGACAGTTGCACCACGACGATCAGGAACGCGATCAGCAACACGCCGCGCCCCTCGTATCCCGGTATCTCCAGCGTGATCAGGGCGGGCACATGGCTGGCGCAGTAGACGCAGATCATCAGCGCCCATTGCACCTCGGCCACGCGCACAAGGAAATTCTCGGTGCTGCCGCGCAGGGCCGACAGGATCGGGGCGAGCAAGAAGCAATAGACCGGGATGTAGATCGAATAGATCCCGTATTCCCCGGCCCAGATCAGCCAGTATTGAAACGGGATGACCACGAAGAAACTGAGCGCCAGCGTCCAGTGATCGGCCCGGTGCGCATTGGTCAGCGTCAGGAACTCTCGCAAGGCGGCGAAACTGCACAGCGCGAACAGGATCACCACGCCCGCCCGCCCGGCGATGAACGCAATGGCGATCAGCACCACCATCGCCCACCACGCCCGGATGCGCGCCGTCAGGTTCTCGATCACTGCGCTCTCGCCATTGGGCGAATAGGCGCTCTCAAGGATGTTGCCCGCAATGGTGGCCACGACCATCAGCCCGACGATGCCGGCAAGAAGGAATACCAGATCCGGGATCATGGGGCCCTCCCCGACAGGGCAAGCAGGGCATCTCGGGTGCGGGCAAGGAAAGCGTCCTTGTCGTCGTCGCCGATGCGCTGCGCCGGGCCGAAGATCACCTTGCACAACAGCGGCACCGGCACCACCTCGCCCTTGGGCATGACGCGGTTGAGGTTCTCGATCCAGACCGGCACGAATTCCGTTTCGGGCCGCGCGCGGGCCAGATGATAGAGGCCGGTCTTGAACGGCAACAGCACCTCGTCCGTCAGGTTGCGCGTGCCCTCAGGGAACAGGATCAGCGACGATCCCTGATCCAGCGCTTCGGCCATCTGCTCGACCGGCGCTTCCTTGCGGCCCTCGCCCTTGCGGTCGATCAGGACGGCGTTGAACACATGGCGTCCGACGAAGCTTTTGAGCGGGGTGGCCAGCCAGTAATCGGCCCCCGCGACCGGGCGGACGCGGGCGCGCATCCGGTGCGGCAGGACGGCCCAGATCAGGACAAAATCGCCGTTGCTGGCATGGTTGGCATAGTAGACGCGCTGCCCCGACCCCAACCCCGGCTCCACCCCCGCCCATTCGGCGCGGACGGCAGTGATGAGGCGGGCAAAGATCTCGATCCCGTAGCCCAGAAGGCGCGCGGCAATGCGTGTCGGAAGGGGGGCCTCAGGCGCCATGATGCTGGCGACCCTAGCCGTGCCGGGGCGTTCCGAAAAGGCCCTGTTTATAGCGCTCTACGGCGGGTCCGCCTGCGGCCCCTGCGGCGGTCAGGCGACCTTTTCGCGCGCCGCCATGCCGGCCATCACCTCGGCCGCAATCTCGAACGACCGCACCCGTGCGGCGGAATCGTGGATCATGCCGGTCAGCAGCACCTCGTCGGGCCGATAGCGCGCGATCAGGGCGCGCAGTTGCGCATCGACCGTCGCAGGCCCGCCGGTGGCCGAACACGACAGCGCGCCCTGCACCTGCGCCATCACGGCGGGCGGCACATGATCCTCGATGTCATGGACCGGCTTGGGCAGTTTGCCGCGCGTGCCGGTGATCATCCGCGCGAACGCCAGCAACTGCGAGCTGCGCAGGTAACGCGCCTGCGCATCGGTATCGGCGGCGCAGACGCCGATGGCGACCATGGCATGGGGCTTGGCCAGCGTGGCGGACGGCCGGAACATCTCGCGGTAGATCGCCAGCGCCTCGTCCAGCATCGCTGGCGCGAAATGCGACGCGAAGGCATAGGGCAGGCCAAGATACGCCGCCAGTTGCGCCCCATAGAGGCTCGAGCCAAGGATCCACACCGGCACATGGGTGCCGGTGCCGGGGATCGCCCGCACGGCGTTGCCCTCGGGCGCATCGCCGAGATAGCCGATCAATTCCTGCACATCGTTCGGAAAACTGTCCTCTGGCGCCATGTGGCGGCGTAGCGCTCGCGCCGTGGCCATATCGGTGCCGGGCGCGCGCCCCAGCCCCAGATCGATCCGGCCCGGATAAAGCGTGGCCAGCGTGCCGAATTGCTCCGCCACCACCAGCGGCGCGTGGTTGGGCAGCATGATGCCCCCGGCGCCGACCCGTATCGTCCGGGTCGCCCCCGCGACATGGCCGATGACCACCGCCGTGGCGGCGCTGGCGATCCCCGCCATGTTGTGATGCTCGGCCAGCCAGTAGCGGTGATACCCCGCCCGCTCGGCGGCACGCGCAAGGGACACCGTATTGGCCAGCGCGTCGGCTTCGGTCTTGCCTTCCGGCACGGGCGACAGATCGAGGAGTGAGTACTGCATCAGGGGGCCTCCGTTTATTCTGAGGTAGGCATCCCGGGCCCACAATCCAAGCAGATTGTGATCCGCGACAGCTTCTTGGCCGCCCGATAGGCACCCTGTCAGGTTAAATCCCTTTTCTGCCGGTCGAAGGCCCCGGCGCCGCGCAGGGGGGCCAACCTGTCACCCGGACGCGCTCCGTTGGTCCAGCCTGCCACCCCGGACGCCCGACCGTCGGTCCAACCTTGACCGCAGAAGGCATATCACATACCCCTGATGATCGCGCGGGCGTTGTGTAATGGTAAGACCCTTGCCTTCCAAGCAAGAGACGCGGGTTCGATTCCCGCCGCCCGCTCCATCCTCTTCTCCGACCGGCCCCTTCTCCGACCGGCACACAATCGGATCTCCTCCACGCTGCGTCCATGTCGCAGCCGGGCCTGCAGGTCTTGCGGGGCGGGACCGGCTTGGGTATCGACAGGCAAGCCGCATGATGACCCCGGACATGACCGACACATCCCACACGCCGCAGACCATCTCCCCTTCGCCCCTGGGCGCGCCTCCCCCTTCGCCCCTGGGCGCAACAGAGGATCGGGCAGGCTCCAAGAAAATCGGCAGCCTTGTCGGGCTGATGCCCTTTCTGGCACCCTATCGGCTGATGCTGGCGGGCGCAGGCGCGGCCCTGGTGCTGACGGCGATGGTCTCCTTGGCCCTGCCGCTTGCCGTGCGCCGGGTGGTGGACGGGTTCGATACCGAAAGTGTCGAGTTGCTGGACCGGTATTTCCTCGCCGCTCTGGGCATAGCGGGCCTGTTGGCCCTCGGCACCGGCCTGCGCTACTACCTCGTGACCCGTCTGGGCGAGCGTGTGGTGGCCGATATCCGCAAGTCGGTGTTCGACCGCATGATCGGCATGAGCCCCGCCTTCTACGAACGCATCATGACCGGCGAGGTGCTCAGCCGCATCACCACCGACACCACTCTGTTGCTCAGCGTCATTTCCTCCAGCGTTTCCATCGCTTTGCGCAACGCCCTGATCCTGATCGGCGGCATCGGCCTGATGCTCTGGACCTCGCCGAAACTAACCGGCGCAGTGCTGCTGATCGTGCCGCTGGTGATCGTGCCCATCGTGGTGCTGGGCCGCCGCCTGCGCGTGCTCAGCCGCCAGAACCAGGACTGGATCGCCGAAAGCTCGGGCAATGCGTCCGAGGCGCTGTTGTCGGCGCAGACCGTGCAGGCCTTCACCCATGAAGCGGCCTCGGCGCTGCGCTTCGCCGACGTGACCGAGAAATCCTTTGGCAGCGCCAAGTCGCGCATCCTGACGCGCGCGGCGATGACGGTGATCGTGATCTCGCTGGTGTTCTCGGGCATCGTAGGCGTGCTCTGGGTGGGCGCCCGCGACGTGCGGGCCGAAGACATGTCCATCGGCGCCCTAATCCAGTTCCTGATCTACGCCATCATGGTGGCAGGCAGCGTCGGCGCCCTGTCCGAGATCTGGGGCGAGATCCAGCGCGCGTCGGGTGCGACCGAGCGTCTGGTGGAACTGCTCGGCACCGACGACAGCGTCGCCGACCCGGCCACAGGCGTGGCCCTGCCGATGCAGGGGCGGGGCGCGATCGCGTTCGAGGATGTGCGCTTCAACTACCCCACGCGGCCCGGCATGGCGGCGCTCGACGGCGTGTCGTTCACCGTGCAACCGGGCGAGACGGTGGCCATCGTCGGCCCGTCCGGCGCCGGCAAGACCACGGTGTTCCAACTGTTGCTGCGCTTCTATGACCCGTCGTCGGGGCGGATCACGCTCGACGGGGTCGCCCTGCCGGACATGGCCCGGACCACGTTCCGCCACGCCATCGCCCTTGTGCCCCAAGACCCGGTGATCTTCGCCGCCTCGGCGCGTGAAAACATCCGCTTCGGACGGCCCGACGCAACTGATGCCGAGGTCGAGGCCGCCGCAACGGCGGCAGCGGCCGACGGCTTCCTGCGCGTCTTGCCGCAGGGCTACGATACCTATGTCGGCGAGCGGGGGCTGATGTTGTCGGGCGGCCAGAAGCAACGCATCGCCATCGCCCGCGCCATTCTGCGCGACGCCCCGATCCTGCTGCTGGACGAGGCGACATCCGCGCTCGACGCGGAATCCGAACGCGCGGTTCAGGATGCCGTGGCGGAACTGTCGAAAACCCGCACCACGCTGATCGTGGCGCACCGCCTCGCGACCGTGAAGCAGGCCGACCGCATCCTTGTATTCGAGGGTGGGCGCATCGTCGCCGAGGGCACCCACGACGCGCTGGTGGCGCAGGGCGGCCTCTATGCGCGTCTGGCGCGGCTGCAATTCACCGCGGGCCTCGCTGCGGAATAGCGTTTGTGCCATATGAACGCCGCGTAATTCTTGCGCGCCGACCGACTTTGCCCGATGCTCAATCGCGGAGGAGGCACCGGCGACAAGGTGCCCCACGGGATCATAGGGAGGGGAGCGCATGGCACGTTTTGCCACGGCGGAAGATATCGCGACCATCGAGCGGGAGATGCCTTGGCCAGCCAGCCAGCCGGCCGTCACGCTCTACGAATTGCTCGGCAACACGGCGCGCCGGCATGGCGCGCTCAACGCGATCACCTTCCAGCTTTTCTCCGGCGCCACGGACCCCGCCGAAACCCTGACCTGGAACGAAGTGCATGCCCGTGTGACGCAGGCCGCCAATCTTTTCCGCTCGCTCGGGATCGGTCCGACCGATACCGTCGCCTATATCCTGCCCAACTGCAACGAAGCGGCAATCACGCTTCTCGGCGGGGCCGTGGCAGGCATCGTGAACCCGATCAACCCGCTCCTCGAGGCCGAACAGATCGCCTCCATCCTGCGCGAGACGCGGGCCAAGGTCGTGGTCACACTGAAGGCGTTCCCGAAAACGGACGTGGCGCAAAAGGTCAATGATGCCATTGCCTTGGCACCTGGTGTTCAGGCGGTTCTTGAGGTCGATCTGCTGCACTACCTGACCGGGATCAAGAAAATGATCGTGCCGCTGATGCGCCCGAAGAACCCGGTCAAGCACCGCGCCCGCGTGCTGGATTTCGCCCGCGAATGCGCCAAGCAACCGCGCGATCTGGCTTTCGAGGATGTCCGCGCCGACCGCGTCGCGTGCTATTTCCACACCGGCGGGACCACGGGCATGCCCAAGGTGGCGCAGCACAAATATTCCGGCCTGATCTACAATGGCTGGATCGGCCACACGCTGCTGTTCACCGAAAAGGACGTGGTGATCTGCCCGCTGCCGCTCTTCCACGTCTTCGCCTGCCACGTCATCTTGATGGCGATGGTCGCCTCGGGTGCCCATGTGGTGTTCCCGACGCCGCAGGGCTATCGCGGCGAGGGGGTGTTCGACAACTTCTGGAAGCTGGTGGAACGCTGGGGCGTGACCTTCATCATCACCGTTCCCACGGCGATTGCGGCCATGATGCAGCGCCCGGTAAACGCCGACATCTCGACCGTGAAAACCGCGTTTTCCGGCTCGGCGCCATTGCCGGTGGAACTTTTCAAGCGCTTCGAAGCGGCGACAGGCGTGGCGCTGGTCGAAGGCTACGGCCTGACCGAGGCGACCTGCCTCGTGTCGTGCAACCCGGTCGAGGGGGAGAAGAGGATCGGCTCGATCGGCGTTCCTTTCCCCCATTGCGACGTGAAGATATTGTTGCAATCCGCTGAGGGGCCTCGGGAATGTGGGATCGATGAAGTGGGCGAGATCTGCATTGACAACCCCGGCGTGTTCGCCGGTTCGACCTATACCGAGGTCGATAAGAACCACGACCTGTTCCACCACGATGTCTACCTGCGCACCGGCGATCTGGGCCGGAAGGACGCCGATGGCTACCTGTGGATAA
>JBBQHZ010000137.1:0-10946 GCA_038324445.1 Rhodobacterales bacterium
GCGGGCGCAGGTCGGCACGGCTGAAACGACGCTGGTCGACTCCGTGCTGGACAATGCCACCGCCGATTTCCTGCGCCAGCAGGTCGAGGCATCGGGCGGTGTGATCACCGAAATCATCGTGATGGACGCGGCCGGCCTGAACGTGGCCGTCAGCCATGTAACCTCGGACTACTGGCAGGGCGACGAGGCCAAGCATCAGGAAACCTTCGGCGTCGGTCCCGATGCCGTGCATTTCAGTGACATCGAGTTGGACGAATCGAGCCAGCGCTATCAGGGCCAGATCTCCGTCACGCTGGTCGACCCTGCAACAGGCGAAGCCATCGGTGCCGTCACCATCGGGGTGGATGCTCAGGCCCTGTCCTGATGGGGCGACAAGCCCCCGTTTCCGCCCAACGAAAGGACAAGACCCCATGAGATCGACGTTCCCCGGCACCTGGATTCGCCGTCTGGAGGCCTCCATCTTTCTGAGGGCGGCAGCACTCTCCGCCATGTCAACGGTCATCGTCGCGGTGGCAGCCATTGCGTTTTCCACCTGGCAGACCAGCCAAGTGGCGCGCAATGGCGTGCGCGACCTGGCTGATATCGCCATCGGCAATACAGCCGGACAGCTTGGGCCGCATATGCGATTCGGTAATGCCGAGGCGGTTCAGACGGAGTTGGCCCGCCATGCGACCCTTGCCGGGGAGAATTTCGTGGCCATCGTCGCGTGGAATGCGGCGGGCGAGGTGATGGGGACGGTGGGGGAGGCCAGCGCCGTGCAAGCCGGCCAACTGGACGCGCTGCGGGCCATCGCGCTGGAAGCCGGGGCCGAAGAGCATTCAGGCAACGGGTTTGCCATCGCGGCACCTGTCGTGTTTGACGGGGCGAACGGGCCGGTTGGCACGGTTGCCGTGATCTGGTCGCCGCGCGCCGTTCTGACAACGCTGGCATTGCAACGCGCGATCGGCGTGGTGCTTTTGGGCGCGCTGTTTTTCGGCTGCCTCTGGCAGGTAACCAAACGCCTGAAATCTTCGGTCGGCGCGCCGATCGAGGAAGTGGAAGCGGCAATGCGACGTGTGGCCGACGGAGCCTATGGTGATGCCGTCCCGATGCAGGACCGCTTGGATGAGGTGGGCGAAATTGCCAGAGCGCTGGAAACGCTGCGCCTGCGCATGATCGACGCCGTGGCCGCCGAGGAGGCCCGAGAGAGCGCGCGGCAGTTTCAGGCACAGGTGGTCGAGCGTCTGGCACTGGCGATGAAGGCCCTGGCCGAGGGCGATCTGACCCATCAGATCGACGAGGATCTATCGGCGTCCTATGAAAAGGTCCGCAGCGACTACAACAATGCGATCAGGGACATGGCAGAAGTCGTCGCCGAGGTCGCCAAGAGCGTGACATCGGTCAGCAACGGGGCTGATGCGATCTCCAGCAGCTCGGACGATCTGGCGCGCCGGACGGAACATCAGGCTGCCACGCTGGAACAGACCGCTGCCGCGATTGCGGAACTGACCGGATCGGTCCGAAGTGCCGCCAGCGGCGCGCGCGAGGTCGAGGGCGTGGTGCTGGACGCCTGCCAGACGGCGGAGAAAAGCGGCGCCGTGGTGAACGCGGCCATGCAGGCGATGACGGACATCGAAAAATCCTCGGCCCAGGTGGCCCAGATCATCGGGTTGATCGAGGAGATTGCCTTCCAGACCAACCTTCTGGCGCTAAATGCCGGCGTCGAGGCGGCCCGCGCGGGCGATGCCGGCCGCGGCTTTGCGGTTGTCGCGTCCGAGGTGCGGGCGCTGGCGCAACGGGCGTCCGATGCCGCGATGGAGATCAAGTCGCTGATCCAGAAATCGACCACTCAGGTGAAGCTGGGCGTCGATCTGGTGACGCGGGCGGGCGATGCGCTGTCGGCGATTTCCGACAAGGTATCGTCGATCTCGACCCACATCTCGAAGATCGTGGGCGAAACGGTCGGCCAAGCCACCGGATTGAGCGAGATCAACGACGCGGTCAGTTCGCTGGATCAGGTGACGCAGGAAAACGCCGCGATGGTGGAGGAAAGCAACGCCGCCGCGCATGCCCTGAACGACGACACCCGCCGCATGGCCGAGTTGGTATCGCATTTCAGGATTGCCGAGGCATCGGCGACGGGCGGCTGGCAACCGCAGGACATGCGCTACCGCGCCTGACGGGTGGCTTGCGACGGGTGGCGTGTGACGGGCGGCTTGCGGCGGGCGGCTTGCGGCGGGCAGAGCGTGATCGGCGCGGCGAGGGCCCGCAAGGACGGGTTCATCGTCGGGCGCAGGGCCGAGGCGGCGGGCCGAGACAAAGGGCCTGACGCCGCAAGCGCAAATGGGAAACTGGTGAGCCCGACAGGATTCGAACCTGTGACCAATTGATTAAAAATCAACTGCTCTACCAACTGAGCTACGGGCCCGCTCAGGGCCGTCTACCTATGGCCGGGTCCAAAGCGCGTCAAGTGAAAATCCCGGTTGGGTCTTTGAACTGCGCGCGGCTTCTCGTATACGGCGCGCATGCCCGATCCCGCCCCCCCTTCCGGCCTGCCCTTCCTGAAGATGCATGGCCTTGGCAACGACTTCGTCGTCATCGACGCGCGCGACGTGGCGCGGGCGATCACGCCTGCGCTGGCGCAGGCGCTGGGCGACCGGCACCGGGGCGTGGGCTTCGACCAGTTGGCGGTGATCGAGACGGGCACCGATACCGATCTGGCGCTGACGTTCTGGAACGCCGACGGCTCCACCGCCGGGGCGTGCGGCAATGCCACCCGTTGCATCGCGCGGCGCGAGATGGAGCGGACGGGCAAGGCGCGCGTCACGCTTCGGACGGAGCGCGGTGTGCTGGAGGCAATCGATGCGGGTGACGGCCTGACCTCGGTCAACATGGGCCAGCCGATGCTGGGCTGGCAGGGCATCCCACTCAAAGGCGCCTGCGACACGCTGCATCTACCGATCGAGGGAGAGCCTGTCGCGACCGGCATGGGCAATCCGCATTGCACGTTTTTCGTGGCGGATGCGGACGCCGTCGATCTGGCCGCGCTGGGCGCGAAATATGAGCGTCACCCGCTGTTCCCGCAACGCACCAATGTGCAATTCGCCCATGTCATCGGGCGGGATCACCTGCGGATGCGGGTGTGGGAGCGGGGGGTTGGGGTGACGCTGGCCTCTGGCTCGTCCTCCTGCGCGGTGGCCGTTGCGGCGGCGCGGCGGGGGCTGACCGGGCGGCGGGTGCGGATCACGCTCGATGGCGGAGAGATTGCCGTCGACTGGCGCGAGGATGGCGTCTGGATGACGGGACCAACGGCGCATGTGTTCAACGGCGAATTGACGGCGGCGTTTCTGGCGGGGCTGGAGTGATGGACGCCAAGGCCCCGATCTTCCACACGCTGGGCTGCCGCCTGAACCTCTACGAGACCGAGGCGATGCGCGAGATGACGGCGGCCGCCGGCCTGCAGGGGGCGGTGATCGTGAACACCTGCGCCGTGACCGCCGAGGCGGTGCGCAAGGCGCGGCAGGAAATCCGGCGGCTGCGGCGGGAGAACCCGAGTGCGAAGCTGATCGTCACCGGCTGCGCCGCGCAGACGGAGCCTGCCACCTTCGAGGCGATGGACGAGGTCGATCTGGTTCTGGGCAACACCGAGAAGATGGACCCGGCGACGTGGACGGCGCTGCCCGCCGAGTTTACCGGCGGAGCCAGTGGACCTGATTTCATCGGTGACACCGAGAAGGTGCGCGTCGACGACATCATGTCGGTCCGCGAAACGGCACAGCATCTGATCGACGGGTTCGGGACGCGGAGCCGCGCCTATGTGCAGGTCCAGAACGGCTGCGACCATCGCTGCACGTTCTGCATCATCCCGTTCGGGCGCGGAAACTCGCGCTCGGTTCCGGCGGGCGTGGTGGTGGACCAGATCAGGCGGCTGCTGGATCGTGGCTATCACGAGGTGGTGCTGACCGGCGTCGATCTGACCTCGTGGGGGGCGGACCTGCCCGGCGCGCCGCGCCTCGGCGATCTGGTAATTCGGATCTTGCGGCTGGTGCCCGATCTGCCGCGGCTGCGGATCAGTTCGATCGATTCGATCGAGGTGGACGACAACCTGATGGCGGCCATCGCCACGGAAGCGCGGTTGATGCCGCATCTGCACCTGAGCCTGCAGCATGGCGACAACCTGATCCTGAAGCGGATGAAACGGCGCCATTCCCGCGACGATGCCATCGCGTTTTGCGACGAGGCGCTGCGGCTGCGGCCCGACATGACCTTCGGCGCCGATATCATCGCGGGCTTCCCGACGGAGACCGAGGCGCAGTTCGAGCAATCGCTGAAGCTGGTGGATGACTGCCACCTGACATGGCTGCATGTGTTCCCCTACAGCCCGCGCGCGGGCACGCCCGCGGCACGGATGCCGCAGGTCGATGGCCGCACCATCAAGGCCCGCGCCAAGCGGCTGCGCGAGGCCGGAACCCATGCCGTGAACGCCCACCTGTCCAAACAGATAGGGCAAAAACACAACATCCTGATGGAAAACCCCCGGATGGGCCGCACAGAGCAGTTCGCCGAGGTGATCTTCCCGACCGATCAGGCCGAAGGTCTGATAGTAAACGCGCAGATCACGGGCGTCAGCGGGCAACAGCTTCTGGTTTGATCCGACTTCGCGAAAGGGCTTCGCATGCATCCCAATCCAGCATTCCGGCAGGAACCCGCCTTCACCAACCTTGGCATGTGCCAGAAGCGCGGCTTTGGCATGTTGTGCGTCAATGGCGACCCCGCGCCGATGATCAGCCATGTGCCGTTCTTCCTCGACCCGGAGGGGCAACGGGCCGAAATCCATCTGGTGCGGTCCAACCCCATCGCGCGCGCTGTCACCCAACCGACGCCGGCAGTGATCGCGGTCAGTGGGCCGGACGCCTATGTCTCGCCCGATTGGTATGAGATGCCCGATCAGGTGCCGACATGGAATTACGTCGCGGTGCATCTGCGCGGCGTTTTGCATCCGATGGAGGCGGGATTGATGCGGGAACATCTGGACCGCCTGTCGGCGCAGTTCGAGCCGCGCCTGGCACCCAAACGGCCCTGGACGACCAAGAAGATGACCAACGAGACGCTGGAGCGGATGATGCGGCAGATCATGCCGTTCCGGTTCGAGGTTCAAACGGTGGATGGCACCTGGAAGTTGGGACAGAACAAGCCCGACGCCGCACGGGAAGCCGCCGCCGAGCACCTGAAGCAAAGCCCCATCGGCCATGAGGTCGAGACGCTGGGCGCGTTGATGACCGGCGGCGTGCCGTCGATAGACAAAGGGTCGGTGCTTACCTACATCTAGGGGAACGCAACGTTTCCTTCGGAAAGGTGCCCTTAATGGCTTTGCAGATACCACCCCTCGCGTTTATCGCGCTGCGCTATGGCGCGGTGGCGTTGATCAGTTATGCCGCCGCGCGCCGCGCGCCTCTGGGGCGATTGTCGCCTGAGGTCGAGGCGGAGATGGACGCGGCACCGGCTGGTCTGAGGGTGCGGAAGGATGCGGGGCAGATTTCGGGCTCTGCCCGGTTCGTGCGCGATTGGCGGGCCGGACGGTTCGGGCCGCGCTTCCGCGTGGATGGCACGGCGCTGGCGCGCCTCAGGATAAGGCGGGTGGCATAATGGAACTTCTGGGATCGGGCGCGTCGCCCTTCGTGCGCAAGGTGCGCGTGCTGGCGGCAGAGGCGGGGATCACCGACATTCCCTATGTCGAGGTGAAGACGACGCCGATGGGCGGCGAGGACAAGATCAACGCCGCCAACCCGCTTGGGAAAATCCCGGCGCTGGTGCGCGACAATGGCCCGACGATCTATGACAGCAACGTGGTGTGCCGGTATCTCGACGACCGCGCCGGATCGGGGTTCTATCCCAAGGCGCGGTTGTGGGAGACGCTGACGCTGGAGGCGACAGGCGACGGGATCATGGAAGCGGCGCTTGGCATCGTCTACGAAAAGCGGCTGCGGCCCGAGGCGTTGTGGTGGCCGGACTGGTTCGAGGCGCAGTGGGTGAAGGTCGCGCGCGCGCTCGATGCGATCGAGCGTCAGTGGATGAGCCATCTCCATGGTCCGGTGGACATGGGACAGATTTCCGTCGCCTGCGCGCTTGGCTATCTGGACCTGCGCCATGGCGACCGGAACTGGCGGGACGGGCGGGATGCCCTGGCCGCGTGGTACAAGGGATTCTCCGAGCGGCCTTCGATGGTGGCCACCGCACCGGCGTGAGGGTTTTTCTGGCCGAAAGCGCGGCAGAGCGGCAGGCCTGCTTCGACATCCGCCGCGCCGTGTTCATCGAGGAACAGCAGATCCCCGAGGCCGAGGAATGGGACGACCATGACGCGACCTGCCTGCATTATCTGGCGGAAGGGGCTGGTACCGCCCGGCTGATCGCCAAGGGGGACGTGGCCAAGATCGGGCGGGTGGCGGTGTTGCCCACCTTTCGCGGGACGGGGCTGGGGGCGCGGATCATGCAGGCGGTGATGGGGGACGCAAGGGTGCGCGGCTTTGCGGTGGCGGAACTGGAAAGCCAGGTCTACGCGATCCCGTTCTACGAACGGTTGGGCTTCGTGGCGGAGGGGCCGGACTATGACGACGGCTCGGGCATCCTGCATCGCCTTATGCGGGCGAGCCTCTAGCGGGTGCACCCGGACTTGCTCGTTAAACTAAAGAACCGGGCCCCGGCGGGGCCGCGACCGCTGGCATCGCAAGAACATCGAAACCATTGACGGATATGCCACGGGTCGGTTCGTGGACGGGTTCACGGGCGATATCGGGGATGTGGGAGGACAGGATGCGACATTTCCGCCGTCATGCGCGCGTTTGTCCGCTGGACGCCTATAACCTCAAAAGGTAACAGCAACGCTAGCTTGGCCCTGCAGCGAGTCTGCGCGCCATTCATGCTGGTTTTCAGGTCCGAAGACGTTCGGACCCCGAGAGAAAGGACGAGACAGCTCGTGTCACACACTGAGGATCCGTCCGGCGATCGCCGGGACTTTCTGTACTACGCCACCGCCGGAACCGGCCTGGTCGTTGCAGGTGCTGCGGCATGGCCGCTGGTCAATTCCATGAACCCGTCGCTGGATGTGCAGGCCGCAAGCCAGCTTCGCGTGGACGTATCAGGCTTGTCCGAGGGCACGCAGCTGACGGTTCTGTTCCTGGGCAAGCCGGTGTTCATCCGCCGCAGCACGCAAGACGAAATCGAGGCCGCGCAGGCCGTCGAAATGGCCGATCTGGTCGATCCGGATGCGCGCAACGACAACTTGCCTGATGGGTCTGCCGCCACGGCCCCGGACCGCTTCATTCGCCCCGATGGCGCGTATGGCGGCGATTTCACCGCCGAAGGCGGGGCTTGGCTGGTGATGACGGGTGTCTGCACACACCTTGGCTGTGTGCCCCTGGGTGACGGTGCCGGGGACTTCGGCGGCTGGTTCTGCCCGTGCCACGGCTCGCATTACGACACGGCAGGCCGCATCCGTCAGGGGCCCGCCCCCCGGAACCTGCAAATTCCCGCCGTCGAGTTCATCGACGAAACCACCATCTTGCTCGGTTAAGGAGGAACTTACCCATGTCCGGAATTCCCCACGACCATTACGAGCCGAAAACGCGCGGCGAGAAGTGGCTTGACCGCCGCCTGCCGATCGTCGGCCTGATGTATGACGTGCTGATGCTCCCCACGCCCAAGAACCTGAACTGGATGTGGATCTGGGGCATCGTCCTTGTCTTCTGCCTGGTGATGCAGATCCTGACCGGCGTCTTGCTGGCCATGCACTACACGCCCCATGTCGATTTCGCCTTCGCCAGCGTCGAGCATATCATGCGCAACGTGAACGGTGGTTGGGCGATCCGCTATATCCACATGAACGGCGCGTCGCTGTTCTTCATCGCGGTCTATCTGCACATCTTCCGCGGCCTCTATTACGGGTCCTACAAGGCCCCGCGCGAGGTGACGTGGATCATCGGCATGCTGATCTATGTGCTGATGATAGGCACCGCGTTCATGGGCTACGTCCTGCCCTGGGGGCAGATGTCGTTCTGGGGTGCCACGGTTATTACCGGCCTCTTCGGCGCGATCCCGTTCATCGGCGAGGGTATCCAGACCTGGCTTCTGGGCGGGCCCGCCGTGGACAACGCCACGCTGAACCGCTTCCTCAGCCTGCATTTCCTGCTGCCCTTCCTGATCCTGGGCCTGGTGATCGTGCATGTGTGGGCCTTCCACACCACGGGCAACAACAACCCCACGGGTGTCGAAGTGCGCCGCACCTCGAAGAAGGAGGCAGACGCCGATACCCTGCCCTTCTGGCCCTATTTCGTGATCAAGGACCTGTTCGCGCTGGTCCTGATCCTGGTGGTGTTCTTCGCGGTCGTGGGCTTCATGCCCAACTTCCTTGGCCACCCCGACAACTATATCGAGGCCAACCCGCTGGCGACACCGGCGCATATCGTGCCGGAATGGTACTTCCTGCCGTTCTACGCGATCCTGCGCGCCTTCGACGGCGAAGTATGGGTCGTGATCGCGGCCAACTTCCTGACCGGCGGCATCGTCGACGCGAAATTCTTCGGCGTCATCGCGATGTTCGGGGCCATCGTGGTGATGGCACTGGCACCGTGGCTGGATACGTCCAGCGTGCGGTCGGGCCGCTATCGCCCGATGTTCAAGTGGTGGTTCTGGGTCTTCATCGTCAACTTCTTCGTGTTGATGTGGGTGGGTGCCCGCCCGGCCGAGGGGATCTATCCCTATATCGCACTGATCGGATCGACCTACTGGTTCGCCTATTTCCTGGTGATCCTGCCGCTTCTGGGCGTCATCGAGAAGCCGCTGGCACAGCCCAGGACCATCGAGGAAGACTTCAACGACCATTACGGCACAGACCACGGCAAGCCCGGTTCGGGTTCTGCCACAGCGCCGACCCCGGCTGAGTGAAAGAGGACATGAACATGCTTAGGAAACTGGCACTCAGCACAGTCGCAACATTGGCCCTTGTAACCGGCGGCGCACAGGCGGCGGGCGAAGGCGGCCATGTCGAGAACTTTGCCTTCTCGTTCGACGGCCCGTTCGGCCGCTACGATCAGGATCAGTTGCAGCGCGGGTTGCAGGTGTTCACGCAGGTCTGCTCGGCGTGCCACGGCCTAAGCCATGTGCCGCTTCGCTCGCTTGCGAACGAGGGCGGCATCGGCTGGACCGAAGACGAGGTGCGCGCCTACATCGACGAGAACTTCATCGAGGTCTACGACCCGGACCTTCAGGATTATCGCGCGGCCACGCCGAACGACAACTTCCCGGAGAACACCGGCGTCGGTGCACCGGATCTGAGCCTGATGGCGAAGGCCCGGTTAGGCTTTCACGGCCCGCAGGGAACGGCGCTCAATTCGCTGGTCAACGGTGTCGGCGGGCCGGAATACATCGCCTCGCTTCTGACCGGCTACACCGGGGAAGAAGTCGATCAGTTCGGCTCGATCTTCTACGTGAACGAAACGATGGAAGGTGGTCTGATCCGGATGTCCCCGCCGCTCTATGAGGACGCAGTGGAATATGCCGACGGCACACCTGCGACTGAGGACCTGATGGCGCAGGATGTGGCCGCGTTCCTGATGTGGGCGGCCGAGCCGAACATGATGGCGCGCAAGCAGATGGGTCTGCTGGCAGTGATCATTCTGGGCGTGTTCTCGGTCCTGCTCTACCTGACCAACAAGCGCCTGTGGGCGCCGGTCAAGGCACGGGCCAAGGGCATCACCCCGGCGGAGTGATCCCCTCCACCGAATGAAAGAATGTGAAGCGCGCCCCTAGGGGCGCGTTTTGCGTTTGTGGGGTCGGGCGCTCTCCGCAAGCCGTAGGTCGGGGTTAACCCCGCAACGCGCGTCGGCGGCGGGGTCAACCCCGCCCTACGGACCATGGGACAAGCCGGTTACAGCCATGGCTCAAGCGCCTTGGGCGGGGTGGCGAGTGCGTCGGTCAGCGGCATGTCCACGACCACCCTGCCCTCCTCCAGCACCAGCAGTCGGTCGCACAGGGCCTGCGCATCGCGCAGATCGTGGGTGGCAAGGATCAGGGTCTGGCCGGTCTCGTCACAGAGCGTCCGCAGCAGGGCCAGCATCTCGCGTCGAAGCGCGGGGTCGAGCGCCGCGAAGGGCTCATCCAGCAAGGTCAGGGGCTGACGGCGCAGCAGCATCCGGGCAAGCGCCACGCGGCTTTGCTGGCCACCCGACAGGTCAGCGGGCTTGCGCGTGCCAAAGCCGGACAGGCCGACCTTGGCAAGCGCCTCCTCAACCGCGCCCCGGTCCACATCGCGCAGGCGCGGGCTGATCCCGAGGGCGATATTGTCGAAAACGCTCAGATGCGGGAAGAGGTTGCCATCCTGGAACAGGATCGACAGCGGGCGGTCCCCGACGGGGGTGTGGGTGACATCCGTGCCATCCATCAGGATGCGGCCCGCATCGGGCAGGAAGAAGCCCGCGATGGTCGAGAGCAGCGTCGATTTCCCGCTGCCGGACGCGCCCATCAGCGCGGTGCGCGTGCCTTTGGGAAGGTGCAGATTGGCGCTCAGGGTGAAATCGCCCTGGGTCAGGCTAAGGGCATCAAGTTGCAGCATGCGCGCGGCCTCCCCGGTCGAAAAGCCAGAACAGGCCAAGGGACAGCGCCATCAGCAGGACCGCCGCACCCTGCGCGTCGTTGGTGCGGTAGGAGCCGGACAGGCGATACATCTCCAGTGGCAGGGTCGCCTTCTCGGGCGCCGAGAAGAGCGCGATGACGCCAAGATCCCCCATGGAGAACGCCGCCGCAAGGCCCGCGCCGAAGCCCAAGGGGCGGCGCAGGCGAGGCAGGATGGCGTGGCGCAGGCGGGCGGCGCCGGTCAGGCCAAGCGCATCGGCAAGGCGGCCCTGCGTTGCCTCGGCCTGCGTGGCGGCAGGGACAAGGGCGCGCAGCAGGAAGGGGAGTGCCACCAGCGCGTT
>JBBQHZ010000138.1:0-10786 GCA_038324445.1 Rhodobacterales bacterium
CGCGTCCTTGGTGGGTTTGGCGGGAGAGGGGAACGACCGTGCCGACCAATCGACCATGACCACCGTGTCAAATCGCTGCAAGCCATGCCTCCGCCTTGGCCAGATCATCGGGGGTATTGACGTTGAAGAAGGGCGGCGGGGTCTGGTCGGGGAAATCCACGGCGATGAAGCCCACGGTATTGGCCCATTCGATGACCTTGCGGGTGCCCTGCTCCAGCGCGCCGTTCAACGCGCCTGCCAACGCCACGTCCCAAAGGGCCGTGGTGCCATGCAGCCCATCCGCCGTCCGCGCCACGGCGACCGGGCCGGGCGCATTCGCCAGCCGTGCTGCCAGATCGCGCGGCAGGAAGGGCGTGTCGACGGCCACCGTCAGCACGCGTGAAACACCTTGCCCTGCAGCCCATGTCATCGCTGCCAGGATACCGCCCAATGGCCCGAGGCCCGGCGTGGCATCAAGGACGACGGGATAATCGCCGAAATCACCGCCGCCATTCACCGCCAGCCCCGCCACCTGCGCTTCCAGCCGCCCGGCCACATGGCGCCACAACGGCTCCCCCGCCAGCAGCACCCGCGCCTTGTCGCCACCGATACGCCGCCCCTGCCCGCTGGCCAGGATTACCGCCACGGGCTGGCCTTGTGTCGATTGCATCCCCCGCCTCCCGCGACTACCCATGGAGCAACCCTTACGTTTGAGACGGAACATGGCAACCCAGACCCCACGCGCCGCCTTCTGGCGCGGCCTGCGCGATTGCGCTCCGTTCGTTCTGGTGGCGGGACCGTTCGGCGCGCTTTTCGGCGTAGTCGGGACCGAGGCGGGCCTGAACCTGACCGAGGTCATGGGCTTTTCCATCGTCGTCATTGCGGGCGCGTCGCAGTTTGCCGCCCTGCAATTGATGCTGGATCAGGCGCCGACGATCATCGTGCTTATGTCGGCCGTCGCCGTGAACCTGCGGATGGCGATGTATTCCGCCTCGCTGGCCGCGCATCTGGGCCCGGCGCCGCTGTGGCAGAGGGCGCTGGTGGCCTACATGAATGTCGACCAGACCTATGCCGTGTCGGTGCTGGAATACGAAGCAAACCCCGCACTGACGCTGCCCGAGAAGATGGCTTACTTCTTCGGCACCTGCGTGCCGATCGTGCCGGTCTGGTGCATCGCCACCTATGTCGGCGCCTTGGTCGGCGAGGCGGTGCCGTCCGAATGGGGCCTCGAATTCATGGTGCCCATTGCCTTTTTGTCGATGGTCGCCCCCGCCTTGCGCACCATGGCCCATGTCGCCGCAGCGATAGCCGCAGTTGTGCTGGCCATCGCCTTTGCGGGACTGCCGTTTAACCTTGGCCTGATGCCTGCAGGCATCGGCGCAATGATCGTCGGCGCCGAGGTAGAGCGGCGGATGGGCAAGTCCTTTCCACCCCCGCCGGGGAGCCGGAAATGACCGGGTGGAGTTCGGGCCAGATCTGGCTGATCATCGCTGTGCTGGGAGCCCTCACTTTCATCATCCGCTTCTCTTTCCTGGGCCTGATCGGCGACAGGCAACTGCCCGATTGGCTGTTGCGGCATCTGCGGTATACGCCCGTCGCCATCCTGCCCGCCTTGGTAACGCCCGCAATCCTCTGGCCCGAGGCCACGGGCGGCCAGATCAGCGCGCCACATCTTCTGGCCGCCGCTGTGGCGCTTGGCGTCGGCTACTGGCGCTCCAACGCCGCTTTGGCGGCAGGCGCGGGCATGGCGGTATTCCTGATCCTGCGCTCGGTGTTCTAGAGCGGCAGGGCCGTCGTTTTGAACACGGTCTTGAGCGCGAAGCTCGATTGCATTTGCGCCACGCCCGGCAGGCGGGACAAGTGCTGGCGATGGATGCGGGCGAAATCCTCGGAATCGCGTGCCACTATCTTCAACAGATAATCCGCCGTCCCCGCCATAAGGTGGCATTCTAGCAGGTCCGGCACGCGGGCAACTGCCTTCTCGAACGCATCGAGGATCTCGTCGGATTGCCCCTGCAACTTGATCTCGACGAAAACCGTCGTCACCCGCCCCACGGCGCGTGGGTTCAGCAGCGCCACATAGTCGCGGATCACGCCCGATGCCTCCAACCGCTGCACCCGTCGGTGACAGGCAGAGGGGGACAGGTTCACCCGCTCTGACAATTCGGCATGGGTCATCCGGCCCTGTCGTTGCAAAGCGCGCAAGATCGCGACGTCTATAGCGTCCAGATCAACCTCGGCGGTACTATTTCGTGTCATTGACCCTCGCAGCGCAGCTTTCTTGCGGAAACTTGCTGGATAATGGGCAAAGTTTCAAAGCAATTCCACCCGCGCAGGCGTATCCCCGACCTCAATCACACATACCCCTTGGGAGAAGCCATCATGCATATCGGGTGCCCGAAAGAGATCAAGCCGCAGGAATTCCGCGTCGGCATCACCCCCGCCGCCGCGCGGGAAGCCGTGGGTCACGGCCACCGCGTGTCGATCCAGACAGGAGCCGGCGTCGGCGCGGGCTTCAGCGACGATGATTACCGCGCCGTCGGTGCCGAGATCGTCGACACCGCCGAAGCCATCTTCGCCAGCGCCGAGATGGTCGTGAAGGTAAAGGAACCGCAAGCCGTCGAGCGTGCCATGCTGCGAGAGGGGCAGATCCTGTTTACCTATCTGCATCTGGCACCGGACCCGGAACAGACAAGGGACCTGCTGGCCAGCGGCGTCACCGCCATCGCCTACGAGACTGTTACCGACCGTTCCGGTGGCCTTCCGCTTCTCGCGCCCATGTCCGAAGTGGCCGGCCGTCTGGCCCCGCAGGTTGGCGCCTGGGCGTTGCAAAAGGCCAATGGCGGGCGCGGTGTGCTTCTGGGCGGTGTGCCTGGTGTCGGTCCGGCGGAAGTGATCGTCATCGGCGGCGGTGTCGTCGGCACGCAAGCCGCCCGTGTGGCGGCCGGAATGGGCGCGGATGTGACCATCCTTGACCGCTCGCTGCCGCGCTTGCGCTACCTCGATGATGCCTACCGCGGCGCCTTCAAGACGCGTTATGCCAGCGCGGATGCGACCGCCGATCTGATCACGCGCGCCGATATGGTCATCGGCGCGGTCCTGATCCCCGGCGCGGCGGCCCCCAAACTGGTGACGCGCGCGCAGCTTTCCACCATGAAGCCCGGCGCCGTGATCGTCGATGTCGCCATCGACCAGGGCGGCTGCTTCGAAACGTCGAAGGCCACGACCCATCAGGACCCGATCTACGAGGTCGACGGGATCGTGCATTACTGCGTCGCCAACATGCCGGGCGCAGTCGCCCGCACATCCACGCTGGCGCTTGGCAATGCCACGATGCCGTTCATGCTGGCACTGGCCGACAAGGGGTGGAAAAAGGCCTGCGCCGATGATCCGCACCTTCTGGACGGGCTGAACACCCATGCTGGCAAGCTGACCAACTACGCGGTTGGCGTGGCGCTGGATATGGATGTCACCTCGCCCTCGGTGATCGTGAAACAATAAGTGACGGAAACGGCGGGATGGCCCGTGCAACCCTGATGACGCATCATCGACCCGGAGTTGCCATGCTATGCCGCCTGTCTCCCTACCTGCTGTGGGGTCTGCTCTCCCTGCCGCCGGTCTACTGGACCTACACGGCGCTTACCTCGACCGACCCGCGCATCAGCCACATTCTGGTGCATCCCACCGGCGAATGGGCCGCGCGCCTTCTGATCGTCACCCTGCTGGTCAGCCCGCTTGTGCTGATCTTCAAGCGCGGCGCAGTGATCGGCTGGCTCCGCCATAACCGGCGCTATCTGGGGGTTGCCAGCTTTGGCTATGCCGCCCTGCACCTCGTCTTCTACATTATCGACAAGGGCAGCTTGTCGACCGTAATCGGACAGCTCGGCCGCACCTATATCTGGACCGGCTGGATTGCGTTCGCTATCTTCCTTCCCCTTGCGATGACGTCCATGGACGCCGCCATGCGGGCCATGGGTGCGCATTGGAAGACCCTGCAACGCACCACCTATCTTGCGGCGCTGTTCACCCTGCTGCATTGGGCGGCGCTGCATGACTGGGGCGGCACCGGCGTCGCCATGGTGCATTTCGGCCCGCTGATCGTGCTCGAGGCCTATCGGCTCTGGTACTGGACAATCAAGTCCGCCGCGCGGCGGGCAAGCGCCTGACAGCCCCCCGGCAGCCCCCCGACAGCCCAATGAAAAAGGCCCGCTGAACCAGCGGGCCTTTTCCGGATACCAAGGGGCGAAGCCTAGCCGCGCGCCTGAAGCGCGTCGCGGATTTCCATCAGAAGCGCCTCTGCGGTCGGGCCCTTGGGCTCTTCCGCGGCAGGGGCCGCCTCGTCCTTTTTCATTGCGGCGTCTTTCAGACGGTTCACCATCTTGACCAGCAAGAAGACGACGAATGCCACGATCAGGAAGTTGATTACCGCCATGACGAATTTGCCGATCGCAAACACGGCAACGCCCGCCGCGGTTGCCGCATCGATGGACGAGTAGCTCTGCTCCGGGTCAAAATCCAGCTCATAGAACCAGCCGGAGAAATCCATGCCGCCGGTGAACAGCGCGATCAGCGGGTTGATGATATCGCCCACTAACGAGGTCACGATCGCGGTGAACGCCGCACCGATGATGATGCCTACGGCCATGTCCATGACATTGCCCTTGGCGATGAAGTTCTTGAATTCGTTTATCATGTGATTGTCCCAACCAGTCCTGTTCCATTTTGCGGGGATATTCTGTCGGTGCGGACACGCGCACCGTTCCCTATCGCAACGGTAGAAAGACCGGGGTGGTGAAATCTTTCAAGGGGACATATCTGCGATTTGAACCAATACTGCAGGAGATGATGCCATGACGACGATTGCCGATTTCCCGATAAGCACCCGTTGGCCGGCGAAAGATCCGTCTGTCATCCAGCTTTACTCCTTCCCGACGCCCAATGGCGTGAAGGCCTCGATCGCGCTGGAAGAGATGGGTCTGCCCTACGAGGCACATCTGGTGACCCTGTCGGACAGCGACGTCAAAAGCCCCGAGTTCCTCAGCCTCAACCCCAACAACAAGATCCCTGCCCTGATCGACCCGAACGGTCCGGACGGTGCGCCGATCGCGATGTGGGAATCCGGCGCCATCCTGATCTATCTCGCCGAAAAGACGGGCAAATTCATCGGCAAGACCGAGGCCGACAAATACAATGCCATCAAATGGGTGATGTTCCAGATGGGCGGCCTTGGCCCGATGTTCGGCCAGCTTGGCTATTTTTCGAAATTCGCCGGCGCGCAGATCGAAGACCCCCGCCCGAAAGAGCGCTATGTGGCCGAAGCCAAGCGCCTTCTGACGGTGCTGGAGGGTGAGTTGTCGGACCGCGACTGGATCGCGGGGGATTATTCCATCGCCGACATGGCAATCGCGCCTTGGCTCCGCGCGCTCGACTTCTACGGGGTGAAGGAAGTTCTCGGTTGGGATGCCATGAAGGCGGTCCCGGCCTATCTGGACCGCTTCGTGGCGCGTCCCGCTGTGCAAAAGGGCCTCGTGACCCCTGCGCGCCCAAGCTGATCAGAGGGGCGGGGGTCACCCCGCCCTGCCAGCTGCTCGTCAGCGACGGGGCAAAGCGCCAGTCTGGACGTAACGCAATAACTGCACCACCTGCTCAGGTTCCTCTGCCACGGCCAGCGCAGCCGCATGAACCTCTTTCAAGGCGTGTTGATGCTCCGGCATCGACATCACGATGATCGGTTTGCCCAGCGCCGCCGCGTAGCCCGCATCAAACGCCGCATTCCATTGGCGGTAATTCTCGCCGAACCGAACCACCACGATATCCGCCGTCTCGAGTCCGTGGCGGGTACGGATCGCGTTGAGCTTTGCGCCCTTGTGATCGTGCCAGAACTTGTCCGGCTCTGCGCCCATAATGGCTACACCGCAATCGTCAGAAGCCGCGTGGTCGGTGACCGGGCCCGCGAACGTTATGTCCAATCCTGCCGACCCGGCTAAGATCCGCTCTCGCCAATCGGTATGGATCTCGCCCGACAGATAGACTTTCATCGCCATGGCCTGCCCCTTTCACCTTTTCTCAAATACCCAGTAAACACTCGAAAACCGCGCCGCAAACGCCGCTTGCGAATTGCCGCCCGCCAACCGCCCCTGCAAATTCTCCTTGGAGAATTTGCCCCCCGGCGACGGCAAAGCCGGCGCAACCCCTACCGCAAGGGTCTAACCTAGCCCCGCAACACGCCGCCCGTAGCCTTGGCGACCTTCTCGACGATCCGCGCGGCGACGCCCTCGATCTCTTCCTCGGTCAGTGTCTTGTCGCGGGGCTGCAGCCGAACCGTGACGGCGATGGATTTCTTGCCCGCACCAAGCGAGCCGCCGACGAACTCGTCAAATACCCGCACATCCTCGATCAGGGCCTTGTCTGCCCCGGCGGCGGCATTCACCAGATCAAGGGCCGCCACATCGGATGCCACGACAAACGCGAAGTCACGTTCGACCGGTTGCAGGCCCGACATGCTGACCGCGCCGCGTGTGGCACTGGTTGTTCTGGGCATCGGCACCTCGGCAGGGAAGATCGTGAAAGCCATGGCAGGGCCTTTCACGTCCAGAGCGGCCAACACCTTGGGATGCACTTCGCCGAAGATGCCAAGCACCTTCTTGGGGCCAAGGCAGATCATGCCGTGACGCCCCGGATGCCACCATTCCCGCGCGCCGCGCAGGATCTGCACCTTGGCGGGCGCACCGATGGCGGCAAGGATCGCTTCGGCATCCGCCTTCACGTCGAACACATCGACGGCACGGCGCTGCCCATGGGGATCACGCGGGCCGGTATGGCCGATCAGCAGGCCCGAGCACAGCAGGTGCTGCTCGCCCGGTTCGCCACCTTGAAACGCCGCGCCAACCTCGAACAGCGCCATATCCGCCATGCCGCGCGCCTGATTGCGCGAGGCAGCCTGCAGCAGACCCGGCAGCAGAGCGGGACGCATATGCGACATCTCGGAGGAGATCGGATTCTCCAGCTTCACCGCATCGGTGCCGCCGCCAAACAATGCCGCCGCCGCCTGATCGATGAAACTGTAGGTGACGCACTCGTTGTAGCCGAGGGCCGCCGCCATGCGCCGCGCAGCCCGTTCCCGAAGCTGCACGGCCGTCAGCACAGGCGCGGGCACGCCAGCCTTCGGGCGTGGCAGGGGTTGAGGCTGCAACAGCGTGAGGGACGAGACGCGGGCGATTTCCTCCACCAGATCGGCCTCGCCCTGCACATCGCGGCGCCAGCTTGGCACCCAAACCTCCAGCGTGTCGCCCCCGTCTAAGCCCGACCCGCTGGCCGAAAAGCCAAGCGCCGTCAGGATGCGCACCTGATCGTCGCGCGACACATCCATGCCGACCAGTGATCTTACCCTTCCGGACCGCAGCGTGTAGCTGCGGGCGGTTTGCACGGCAGCGCCCGCCTCGACCACTTCGGACGGCTCCCCCCCGCAGAGATCGAGGATCATCTGCGTCGCCGCATGAAGGCCCGGCAGCGTGTATTCCGGGTCCACGCCCCGCTCGAACCGATAGCGCGCGTCGGAGTTGATCTTGAGGTCACGTCCCGTCATCGCGATCTGGACCGTGTCCCACCAGGCGGATTCGAGGAAAACGTTGACGGTGTCCTCGGTGCAGCCCGACGCCGCGCCGCCCATGACACCGGCAATGCTCTCCGGTCCGTGGTCATCGCTGATCGCCATTTGACCGGCGTTGAAAGTGTAGGTCTTGTCGTCCAGCGCCACGATCTGCTCGCCACCCTTGGCGCGGTGGACGCGCAACCCGCCCGCCACCTTGTCGACATCGAAGACGTGCAACGGGCGGTTCTGGTCGTAAGTGAAGAAGTTGGTGATATCGACTAGCGCCGAGATGGGCCGCAGCCCGATGGCGCGCAGGCGGTCCTGTAGCCAGGCGGGGCTGGGACCGTTCCTGACGCCCCGGATCACCCGGCCGGTGAAATGCGGCGCAGTGTCGATCGTATCGGCGTCGATGGTGACCGGGATGGGGCACGGGAAGCTGCCCTTGATCTCTGCCGGGTTGTGCGCCTTCAGCGTGCCAAGGCCGCGCGCGGCGAGGTCGCGGGCGATGCCATGGATACCCAGCGCGTCCTGCCGGTTCGGCGTGATCGCGACCTCGATCACCGGATCGACCTTGGCGGGATCGTTCTGCGCCAGCCAATCGACATATCTCTGGCCAACCTTGCCAGATGCCAGCTCGATGATGCCGCTATGCTCGTCGGAAAGCTCCAGCTCCTTTTCCGAGGCCATCATCCCGAAACTCTCGATGCCCCGGATCTTGCCCACGCCAATGGTGATATCGATGCCGGGCACATAGGTGCCGGGCTTGGCCAGCACCACGGTGATCCCGGCCCGCGCATTGGGCGCGCCGCAGATGATCTGCTGCACGCCCTCGTCGGTTTCGACCTGACAGACGCGCAGGCGGTCGGCATCGGGATGCTGCTCGGCGGATACGATCCTTGCGATGGTGAAGTCGCGCAACTTGGCGGCGCGGTCCTCCACGCCTTCGACCTCAAGGCCGAGATCGGTAAGGGCATCGGTGATTTCGTCGAGGGTTGCGCGCGTGTCGAGGTGATCGCGGAGCCAGGAAAGAGTGAATTTCATGCGCAGGCGCTCCATCGCGGGGGTCGCCCGCGTTCTAACGCCTTGGCGCGCGGTGTCTACCGGGGAAACGCGGTCGCGTCCCGACGTCTACGGTCGGGTGGAGTGCGCCCACCCGACCAGACTTCACAAGCGCGCGGCGGGCCGGCTCAGTTGCACTGGAACACGGCCTGAACCACACCCAGTTGGGCGTTGTGATGCGTCATCGCCATAGTCGCCTGGTCTCCTTGCCCAATGAGGTCGAAGTCGAATGTCTGGTTGCTGTAGGCGCCCATGTTGCCGGGCCACTGGCCAGAGCCCGACATCACGCTGAAGTCGCCTTCCACCCAGAACCCGGTTGCCGTCCAGCCGTTGCTGGAGGTCACGAAGTAGCGCTGGCTCGGAGAATCGGAGTTCACCTGGATGGTGCAGGAATTACAAGCGCCCGCATTGGAAGAGATCTGGGTGTAGCTGGCACAAAACCCGGTCGAGACCTGCGCAGCCGAAGGCAGCGCGGCCAAGACGAGGCCGAGGCACGAGAAGGTGAGAGAGGCGACAAGACGACGGGCAGATTTCATCAGAAACATCCTTGATGTCGGAGCCAAGGAGCTTGCTGCTCCGCGCCGCGACGCTAGCCGGGATGTAATGACTTGGGAAGCCGCAGATATCAGGGCAGATCGGTGCGGAACGGCGTCAGCGGTTCGTCGAAGCAGCGGCTCACCAGCAGGGGAAATCCGGTCGGAAAGGCGGCCGCGTCAAAGACGAACTGATGAAGGCCGTCGACGGATTTGACCTGAGAGAACCGAAGGCGGTCGACCTCGGGGGTGTCGTCAGGCGGTCATGATCTTGGCTATAGTCAGCCGCGGAGCTTGGTGGAGCGATCTTCCACGCCTTCGACTTCGAGGCCAAGGTCGGTGAGGGCGTCGGTGATTTCGTCGAGGGTTGCGCGCGTGTCGAGGTGATCGTGCAGCCATGAGAGGGTGAGTTTCATTTGGTCTTGTCCTTGTAGGGCGGGACTTGTCCCGCCATTACCGGCGCGGCGGGACAAGTCCCGCCCTACGGCTTATCGAAAATGGTCGACGAAGACCTTCCAACCTTCGTTTGGCTCAAACTTTCGGTCGAATGACTCAAGTTTCTCAGAAACCGAACCAAATTGCGCAGCGAAGGCCTTCTTGCCGTGCGTCCAGCCATCATACATTCGGCGAAGCTTTTTTTGGGCTCGATACTGGTCGTCAAAGTGGTCTGGCGAAAGCAAGTCATGCGACTTTAAGAACTTCTGATGATCTCGCGTAACGCCATAACTCAATCTTAAGCTCTCAACTGTGCCGACTAAATCTGGAGCGCCAGCCATTTCGATGGCATTCTTGAACTCATTCCCCATGTATTCGATGGCTAAAAGGTTTTGGCTCACGAGTTTTAGATGCTCGAACCGCTGCCGCTTTGCGAACCAACCAACCCACCCCTCAAACCCCCGCATGCGTCGCAGGAACCTGCAACGCACCGAACCCGTAATGCCTCAGCCATCGCAAATCGCTCGCGAAGAAATCCCGCAAATCCGGTATCCCGTATTTCAGCATCGCGATCCGGTCGATGCCCATGCCAAACGCAAAACCCTGAAACACATCAGGGTCGACGCCGGCGGCCGCCAGCACCTTCGGATGCACCATGCCGCTGCCAAGGATCTCCAGCCAGTCATTGCCCTCGCCGACCTTTACCGTGCCGCCCTCGAAGCTGCACTGGATATCGACCTCGGCCCCCGGTTCCACAAACGGAAAATGCGAGGCGCGGAAGCGGGTTTTGACGGTGGTGCCGAAGAAGGCGGAATAGAACTCCTCCAGCACCCATTTCAGTTGCGCCATGGAGATGTCGCGGTCGATGGCCAGCCCCTCGACCTGATGGAACATTGGCGTGTGGGTCTGGTCGTAATCGGCGCGGTAGACGCGGCCAGGGCAGATGATGCGGCAGGGCGCGCCCTTTGCCTCCAGCGTGCGGACCTGCACCGGGCTTGTATGGGTGCGCAGCACATGAGGCGGGCGGTTATCGCCCGGCGCGCGGTGGATATAGAACGTGTCCATCTCGGCCCGGGCCGGGTGGTGGCCGGGAATGTTGAGCGCGTCGAAGTTGTAGAAATCCGTCTCGATCTGCGGACCTTCTGCGACGGAAAAGCCCATATCGGCGAAGATGGCGGTAACTTCTTCC
>JBBQHZ010000139.1:0-10746 GCA_038324445.1 Rhodobacterales bacterium
GTTGCGCACGCCGCGTTCTGCCCTATCCTGCGCTCCGGGGGGCTTTGCGATTGTGGGAGACGCCGCACAGATGCGACGCCTGATATCGGCTCTACTTTTCTGCTCGCTGGCCGGGGCAACACAAATTAACGCTCAAACCGATGCCGCAGCCCTTGGGCGGGCGCTGGATGCCTATTCGGCGGGCGACCTCGCCCTTGGCTCACGGATTGCCCAAGACATCGACGATCCGGTGGCGCAGGATCTTCTGTCTTGGACACGCCTGCGGCGGGGCGAGGGCGATTTCGGCGAATTCATCGCGTTTCTTGATCGAAACCCCGACTGGCCCGGCCTAGATTACCTGCGCCGTCAGGGCGAGCCGTCGATCCCGGAAGGCGGCGATCCCCACAATGTGCTGGACTATTTCGCGGGCTTCCTGCCGCAGACCGGGGCGGGTTCGCTGGCCTATGCCCGCGCGCTTGAAGAAACCGGCAACCGCGCCGGGGCCGAGGCGGAAGTCATCCGCGCCTGGACCACGCTGGTGATGACGGGCACCGAAGCGCAGGCCCTTAACCGCGCCTATGGCTCGGTCCTTACCGAGGCGCATCACATCGCGCGGCTCGACAATCTTCTGTGGAGCGGGTCCGAGGATCGGGCCCGCGCCATGTTCTCGCTGGTGCCCGCCGGATGGGTGGCCCTGGCCGAGGCCCGCCTTGGCCTGCGCGAACGGCGCGCCGGGGTCGATGGCCTGATCGAGGCGGTGCCTGCTGCGCTGCAAAACGATCCGGGGCTGGCCTACGAGCGGTTCAACTGGCGCATCGGTGCCGGATCCTGGGACACGGCGGGGGAGTTGATGGCGACACGCTCGGCCTCTGCATCCGCATTGGGGCGGCCCGCAGCCTGGGCAGGCCGTCGTGCCGACCTAGCCCGCGACGTGATGCGCGAGGGCGATCACGAAACCTGCTACGACTATGCGTCAAGTCACCACCTGTCTGCCGACACCGACGCCGCCGACTTTGCGGAACTGGAATGGCTGGCCGGATATTGCGCATTTCATCTGGACCGGGCGGAAATTGCCGTCGGGCATTTTCAGGCCTTCCGGGGGGCTGTCGTGTCGCCGATCTCGGTTGGACGGGCAGGCTATTGGCTCGGTCGCGCCCATGAGGCGCTGGGCAATGCCGAAGCCTCAGCCGAGGGCTATGCCCTTGGTGCGCAATACCAATCCAGCTTCTACGGCCAGTTGGCGCAGGAACGGGGCGGGTTGCCCGTAAACCCGGAATTTCTGGGTGACCGCGACTATGGCCCGTGGACCTCGGCCACGTTCGCAAACCTCACAACCTTTCATGCCGCGTTGCTGCTTTACGAAGCGGGCCAGCGCGACATGGCAGAGCGGTTCTTTACCCATATCACCGAGACACTGAGCGAGGTGGACGCGGGCAGGATGGGCGACCTGATGCTGGAACTGGGAGAGCCGCATATCGCACTTCTGGTTGCCAAACGCGCGGCGCAATCCGGCCACGAGATCTACCGCGCCTATTACCCGCTCGCTGATCTGGAGGGGGTCGAGCTGCCGATCCCCCGCGCCTTCGCCTTGTCGATCGCGCGCCGCGAATCCGAGTTCGACCCCGGCGTGGTGTCGGGCGCGGGCGCTGCCGGGCTCATGCAGGTGATGCCGGCCACCGGCCGGGATTCAGCCGGCGAGTTGGGGATTGCCTTCACCCAAAGCCGGTTGCTGAGCGATCCGGCCTACAACGTGCTGCTCGGATCCAACTACATCGCCGGGTTGATGCGGGATTACGATCAGAACCCGATCCTTGTTTCGGTCGGCTACAACGCCGGTCCGGGGCGGGTGCGGCAGTGGCTGGAGCGGTTCGGCGATCCCCGTGGGGCCGATGACGTGATCGACTGGATCGAGGATATTCCGTTCTCGGAGACCCGCAATTACATCATGCGCGTGATCGAGAGCCTGCCTATCTACGAGGCGCAACTGACCGGCACATTGCCGACAATCGGATTGAGCGAACGGCTGGTGCAATAGCGCTTTGCCGCGCCGGTCTTGCCCGCCTCAGGGCCGTGAGGGGCAAATGTCCGGCGTCGCGGGCGATGGACGTAGACAATTGGCCTCAGGGTGGTACGGGACAGTGATGGATTGGTCTGTATTCTTTCTGTTCCTCGCGGCCTGCGCGGCCGCTGCGACCACTGGGTCGATGTTTCCGCCCGGCGAATGGTATCGCAATCTCGCCAAGCCGCGCTGGACGCCCCCCAACTGGCTGTTCCCTGTGGCGTGGACGACGCTCTACCTCAGTTCGGCCTATGCGGCGACGCGGGTGGCGGTGCTGGACGACAATGCCCATGCCATGGGTTTCTGGGCGCTGCAGATCGCTTTCAACACGCTGTGGACGCCGATCTTCTTCGGATTGGAGAGGATTCGCGCCGGGGCCGTTGTGCTCGCCTTCCTCTGGATTGCGGTCCTTGGCACCATGCTGACTTTCATGGCGCTCGACACCATCGCAGGGCTCCTTTTCGTGCCCTATGTGGTGTGGGTCACGGTTGCCGGGGCGCTGAATATCTCGGTCTGGCGGTTGAACCCGGCGCAAGCTGCTGCACAATCGGCGTGATCCACCCTGCCTGAGCAAGCAAAAAGGGCGCCCCCTCGGGCGCCCTTTTGCATTCCTGCAAGGTGATTGGATCAGGCCAGCGAGCGCTCGACCGATTCCCGCTCGAAGATCTCAATGACATCGTCGGGGCGGATGTCTTCGTAGTTCTCGAAAGCCATGCCGCATTCCTGACCGGACTGGACCTCTTTGACCTCGTCCTTGAAACGCTTGAGCGTCTTGAGCGTGCCTTCGTGGACAACCACGTTGTCGCGCAGCAAGCGCACACCCGCCGAGCGGCGCGCCACGCCTTCGGTAACCAGACAACCCGCCACGTTGCCGACGCCAGAGACCTTGAAGACCTCCTTGATGCGGGCGTAGCCGATGAAGTTCTCGCGGATTTCCGCGCCCAGAAGGCCGGAGGCCGCCGCTTTCACGTCGTCCACCAAGTCGTAGATCACCGAGTAGTAGCGGATCTCCACACCCTTCTGGTTGGCCGCGGCGCGTGCGGGCGCGTTGGCCCGGACGTTGAAGCCGATGACAGGCGTGCCGGAGGCTTCGGCAAGGCCGATATCGCTCTCGGTGATAGCGCCCACACCATAATGCAGCACGCGCACGCGAACCTCGTCGTTGCCGATCTTCTCCAGCGCCTGAACGATGGCCTCGGCAGAACCCTGCACGTCGGCCTTCATGACGATCTGCAACTCGGACACGTTCTCGTTGGCTTTGGCATTCGCCAGCAACTGATCCAGCGTCGTCGAGGCGCCGACGGCGGCGCGCTTGTCCTTGGCGGCCTGGGCGCGATATTCCGCGATCTCGCGGGCTTGCGCTTCGGTGTCGACCACGTTCAGCACGTCACCCGCCTCGGGCGTTCCGTTGAGGCCAAGAACCTCGACCGGAACCGAGGGGCCGGCTTCCGGCACCCGCTCGCCCTTGTCGTTGATCAGCGCGCGGACCTTGCCCCACTGCTCGCCCACGACGAAGATATCGCCCTGGCGCAGAGTGCCCTTGGCCACCAGAACGGTGGCGACAGGGCCACGACCCACGTCCAGTTGTGCTTCGATCACCGCACCTTGCGCCTGACGGTTAGGGTTGGCTTTCAACTCCAGCAGTTCGGCCTGCAGCGCGATGGCTTCCAGCAGTTCGGGCAGGCCCTGGCCGGTCACAGCCGAAACTTCCACGTCCTGCACGTCGCCCGACATCGCCTCGACCACCACCTCGTGCTGCAGCAGGTCCGTGCGGACCTTCTGCGGGTTGGCGGAGGGCTTGTCGACCTTGTTGATCGCCACGATCATCGGCACCCGGGCGGCCTTGGCGTGATTGATCGCCTCGATCGTCTGCGGCATCACCGCATCGTCGGCGGCGACAACCAGCACCACGATATCCGTCACCTGCGCGCCACGGGCCCGCATGGAGGTAAAGGCGGCATGGCCCGGCGTGTCGAGGAAGGACAGAACCGCCCCGCTCTCGGTCGTGACCTGATAGGCGCCGATATGCTGAGTGATGCCACCGGCCTCGCCCGCGACTACATTGGCCTTGCGGATCCGGTCCAGAAGCGAGGTCTTGCCGTGGTCGACATGGCCCATGATCGTAATGACCGGGGGACGTGTCACCATATCCTTGTCATCGTCGACGATCGTGTCGATGACCTGTTCAACGTCGCTGTCGGACACCCGCACGATACGGTGGCCGAATTCCTCGATGATCAGTTCCGCCGTGTCGGCGTCGATCGCCTGGTTCTGCGTGACCATCAGGCCGTTCTTCATCAGGACCTTCACCACATCGGCCACACGTTCGGCCATGCGGTTCGCAAGTTCCGAGACGATGATCGTCTCGGGCACCTTGACGTCACGCGTGACCTTCTCGCGGTCCTGCGCGCCGCCCATCGCCTTCTGGCGCTGGCGTTCCTGCTTGCGCTTCATCGCGGCCATGGAGCGTTGCCGCCCCCCTTCGCCGCCAGTCAGCGCTTCGTTGAGGGTCAGCTTGCCGGCACGGCGCGCGCTGTCATCGGCGCGGGTGCGGGGTGCTTCGCGCTTGGTATCACGCTCGGGCTCACGGCGGGCGGTGGCGGGTTTGCCGTTGCCGCGGGCGCCGCTCGGACCCATGTCATCGGCCATTGCGTCCGCAGGGGCGACGACAGCCGCAGGTGCCGCGGCGACGGGCGGCGGCGCATTGCGGCGCGCTTCCTCTTCCTCGCGGCGGCGAACATCTTCTACTTCCTTGGCCTTCAGCGCATCTTCGCGGTCACGCTCTTCGCGCTCCTTGGCTTCGGCTTCGGCGCGGCGGCGATTGCGCTCGTCCTCGCGGTCCTTCTCGGCCTGCACACGCCCCTGGGCTTCCTCGACTTCGCGTGCCTTGGCGTTCTGCAACGCGCGCAGGCGCCGCTCCATCTCGGCGTCGGGGACCGACTTGTCGCGCTTGCCGCCTTCTGCGTTCTGGGCAGCCGCCGAAGGGGCGCCGGGTTTCGGCACCATCACGCGCTTGCGCTTGGTCTCGACCACGACGGACTTCGTCCGTCCGCGCGAGAAGCTCTGGTTCACACGGCCTGACCGTGCCCCACCAGAGAGGCCAAGGGGTTTCTTTCCGTCCTGATCGCTCATGCGTTCCGTTCGTCCTTCCCGGTGGTCTTGCCACCGTCTGCTACGCGCAGTCCCTGGAGTTTCGCGGCCCCCTCTACAACACGGGGGGCGAGTCCACCAGCGGCAAGCGCGCCATGTATCACACTTTGACGTCCGAATGCCAAACCCAATTCCTGGGCGGTCAGAACGCTGAAATAGCGGGCCCCTTCCGGGGTCCACAGCTTGGATTTTCCCCGCTCCGAGCCATCACTGGCCTGAAGCAGGACGCCGACCTGTCTGGTGGCGAGCCAATCTTTTACCTTCTCGAACCCGGCGATCGCATGGCCGCCCTTGCGGCTTAGCGCGATCAGGTCCGTCACTCGGCGGACAAGCGCCGTCTCGACACGGTCGACCAGATCATCGGGCACCTGCACCGGCTGCTTTGCAGCGCGCGAGAACAGGTTCTTCTTCACCGCCAGTTGCAGGGCCGCGCGGTCGGCGGCAACCCAGATGCCCCGGCCGGGCAGGCGTTCCAGAACATCCGCTGCGATCTGGCCATCGGGGGCCACAACGAACCGGATCAGGCCATGCTTTGGCGCGACCTCGCCGGTGGCGGTACATTTGCGTTCGGGACCGTCACTCCGGTCCTTATCCTCGCCACCTCGGGTCATGGGCGGATGCGGGCATGAGGGCGTCAGCCCTCGGCCCGTTCCTTTGTCTTGGCCCCGGCGGATTCGGCGGCGGCTTGCGCCTCCAATTCTTCGATGGTGACCCAGCCCAGTTGCAGACGCGCGGTCATGACCATGTTCTGCGCTTCCTCAAGCGAGACATCGAAGGATTCCAGCAAGCCATCGTCCTTCACCCGCTCGCCGCCATTGGTGGTCCAGCCACCGGCAAGTTCCCAATCCGCGCAGGTGGCGAAATCGTCCAGCGTCTTGATGCCGTCCTCCGCCAAGGCCACGAGCATCTGGGGTGTCAGGCCTTCGAAGTCAATTAGGCTGTCCTCGACACCCAACTCCTTGGCCTTCTCGAGCGCCTTCTTAGTCTGCTCTTCCAGATAATCGCGGGCACGGGCCTGCAACTCGGCGGCAGTGCCTTCATCGACACCGTCGATCACCAGCAATTCATCCGCTTCGACATAAGCCACTTCTTCCAGCGCGGTGAAGCCTTCGGAAACCAGCAACTGAGCGAAGAATTCGTCGAGGTCTAGCGTGTCCATGAACAGTTTGGTGCGTTCCTCGAACTCGGCCTGGCGACGCTTGGATTCCTCCTCCTCCGTAAGGATGTCGATGTCGAGGCCGGTCAGCTGGCTGGCCAGACGCACGTTCTGACCGCGACGGCCGATGGCGAGCGAAAGCTGCTCGTCCGGGACGACAACCTCGATCTTGCCGGCATCCTCGTCCAGAACCACCTTTGTCACCTCGGCGGGCTGGAGCGCGTTGACCAGGAAGGTCGGCGCGTCCTCGTTCCACGGGATGATGTCGATCTTCTCGCCCTGCAATTCGTTCACAACGGCCTGCACGCGCGAGCCGCGCATGCCGACGCAAGCGCCGACCGGGTCGATGGAGCTGTCATAGGAGATGACGGCGATCTTGGCGCGGGAACCCGGATCGCGGGCAATCGCCTTGATCTCGATGATGCCGTCATAGATCTCGGGCACTTCCATCTTGAACAACTCACGCATGAATTCATTCGCGGTGCGGCTCAGGAAGATCTGGTGGCCGCGGCTCTCGCGGCGCACATCCTTGATATAGCAGCGGATTCGGTCGCCGTTGCGATAGGCTTCGCGGCCGATCTTCTCGTTGCGGCGCAACTGCGCTTCACCGGCACCCACATCGACGATGATGTTGCCGTATTCCTCGCGCTTGACGACGCCGTTGATGATGGTGCCGACGCGGTCCTTGAACTCGGCATACTGGCGGTCGCGCTCGGCTTCGCGGACCTTCTGCAAGATCACCTGCTTGGCCGATTGCGCGGCGATCCTGCCCATGTCGACGGGCGGCACTTCGTCGGCGATCATGTCGTTGATGTCGGGCGCGAGGGTCTGGTCGACACCTTCGATCAGCAACTTGTCCATCTCGGTGGGCGCGCGCATGACATAGCGGCGCACAGCGATGGTGCCAGTCTGCTCGCCCTCTTCGTCATAAACTGGGGATTTGGCGTTGAACACGACCACCGCGGGACGCGCCGCCTTGACCATGGCGGCGGCATCTTTTGGCGTCAGTTCAGACTTTTCGTTTTCCAGCAGGTCGGGATCGGTCACGGTGCGCACACGGGTGAAAGTGGCGCGCCCCGTCTTGCGGTCGATATGGACGCGAATGTCCAGTTCGCTGCCGTAGCGCGACTTGGCAGCCCGCGCCAGCGACTCTTCCATCGCCTCGACCACAAGGCCGGGGTCGATCATCTTCTCGCGCGCCACGGCTTCCGCGGTCTGCAACAGTTCCAGCTGGTTGGCTGATGTAATGGCCATGATGTCAGTCCTCCGCGTTCGAGGTGTCTTCCTCGATCTCGTCAAATTGGGTTTCGTCGATCAGCCCCGCATCTTTGCGTTGCTTCAGCATTTCCTTGATCAGCTCTTCGGTCAGGACCAGCTTCGCATCGCTCAGCAGGTCGAAGTGCAGTCCGATGGTCAGCGTCTCGCCGTTTTCTTCGATGTTGATCAGAACCTCGTCCCCCTCGACGCCGGCAAGCACACCCTTGAAGCGGCGGCGATTGTCGATCGGGTCGGTCGTTTCAAGCTTGGCCTCATAGCCTTCGAAGGTATCGAAATCCTTCAGCCGCGTCAGCGGGCGGTCGATGCCGGGGCTGGACACTTCCAGCGCGTAGGGGTCTTCCAGCGGGTCTTCCACGTCCAGCAGCACCGATATCGCGTTGGAGATCTGGGCGCATTCATCCACCTCGATCCCGCCATCGGGACGCTCGGCCATCACCTGCAAGGTCTTGTTCTTGCCACCCTGCACCCGGATGCGCACCACTTCAAATCCCAACGCCTCGATCGAGGGTATCAGGATTTCCGCCATCCGGCGGTCCATGGTGGTCTTGGCGATCAGGTCAGACATATATCCCCTAGAAACGAAAAAGCGGGCCGTGCGGCCCGCCTGAGAATGTCGGTGGTGCCGGATTGTCGGCGCCGCTGTTGAGGGGGATATAGGGGGAATCAGGCGGGGGCGCAAGACCGCCCAAAGCACCGGAGGATCAGCCGCAATAGACGGCCTCGATCACGCCTTCCGCATTGGACCGGATGTTGAGCCGATGGGGCACATGATCCATAGTGCCGAACGCCATCTCGGGCGTGAAGATGCACACATTCATCAGACCGGGCTGCGCCTCAGCCAGCTCAACCGGATGCCCCAGCATCGACTGCAACTGCTCGGCGGCGCACCCCACTTCATCCGTCGCGATCCCGCCCGACGTATTTTCCGGCGACCAGATTTTGAGCGGCGGCAAGGATCCCGACCCGGTTCCATTGGTGTGCGGAGGCGACGCCTGCGCGGAACTGACGCCAACGGTCGCGGCAAGCATCAGGGCGGCGGCAAGGGTCATGGCAGAACGAAACATGCAAGAACCTCCGGTTTCGGCACGTTTCACATGGGATGCGCCAAGGGGCATTCCAACGCCGTTCACGACCCTGTGGGGCAAGTTCATCCACACCATACGCGGGAAATCGCCCCTTCCGCGTCCAGATCGAAGTTGATCCGGTCCAGCCGGAAGTCGCGGGTGATCGGCGTGCCAAGGGGAATCACCCGCGCGGCCTGATCCAGCACCAGCATCCGGGCGATGTCGCCGGATTGGCCCACCAGCCCCAGCAATCCGGTCGCTCCACAGGAATCAGTATCCTCGCTTTGCGCCATGGAGAGGGCGGGCAGCCAGATCAAGGTCAAGACAAGGGCCAATCGGGTCATGGTATCCTCCGTTGCTTTGCCGCCGAGTTTGTCACAAGCTTCCCCCAAAGCAAGTCCATGGGAGGACAGGAAAACATGCGCACACGCGCCGCCGTTGCGATGGAAGCGGGCAAACCGCTTGAGATCATGGAAGTGAACCTCGACGGCCCCCGTCAGGGCGAGGTGCTTGTCGAAATCAAGGCTACTGGCATCTGCCATACCGATGAATTCACCCGCTCGGGCTCGGACCCCGAGGGGTTGTTTCCTGCTATTCTGGGCCATGAAGGCGCCGGTGTGGTGCTGGAGGTCGGCCCCGGTGTCACCTCGCTCCAGCCCGGCGATCACGTGATCCCGCTCTACACCGCCGAATGCCGCGAGTGCGAGTATTGCCTGCATCCCAAGACGAATCTCTGCCAGAAGGTCCGCGCGACGCAGGGCAAGGGTGTGATGCCCGACGGCACCAGCCGGTTCTCCATGCTCGATGGCACGCCGATCCTACATTACATGGGCTGCTCGACCTTCTCGAACCACACTGTCCTGCCCGAGATATCGCTGGCAAAAGTCCGCAAGGATGCCCCCTTCGACAAGATCTGTTACATCGGCTGCGGCGTGACCACCGGCATCGGCGCGGTGATCTACACCGCCAAGGCCGAGATCGGCTGCCGCGCGATTGTCTTTGGCCTTGGCGGGATCGGCCTGAACGTCATTCAGGGCCTGCGCCTTGCCGGGGCGGACCAGATCGTGGGCGTCGACATCAACCCGTCCAAGGTGCCGATGGCGACGCGCTTCGGCATGACCGATTTCGTGAACCCCAAGGAAGTCACCGGTGATCTGGTGGGCCATCTGGTCGAACTGACCAAAGGCGGCGCGGACTACACTTTCGACGCCACCGGCAACGTGCAGGTGATGCGCACGGCGCTTGAGGCCTGTCACAAGGGCTGGGGCGAGTCGATCATCATCGGCGTGGCCCCTGCGGGTGCGGAAATCAGCACGCGTCCCTTCCAGCTTGTCACTGGGCGGTCCTGGCGCGGCACCGCGTTCGGCGGCGCACGCGGGCGCACCGATGTGCCGAAGATCGTGGATTGGTACATGGACGGCAAGATCGAGATCGACCCGATGATTACCCACACCCTGACCCTCGACCAGATCAACCACGGCTTCGACCTGATGCACCGGGGCGAGTCGATCCGGTCAGTTGTCGTTTACTAACCACCCCTCCACCACTCTTCCCCTCAACCTCCCTTCCCTCAACCTCCCTTCCCCCACCCCTTCTTCCCCTTGACCCAGAGAGACTTTTGAAAGGACCCCCTCCATGAAACCCACACGTTTTCTGACCGTTGCCGCCGTGGCTCTGACCGCTGCCAGTGCCGCCCAGGCCGAAGGCTGGACCGTCACCGACTTCTCGTCGATCGGCGACCGGGCCACCTGCATGAACTACGCTGAAACCACCTTCAACACCTACCGCCAGCGCTTTGGCGGCGACGGGTTCACCGGGCGGTCCGTGTGGACCATCGGCGGCTATGACCTGAGCGGGGAAGTGATGGACGGTCTGTTCATCTGCGCCGACGAATCGGGTCTCGTGGCGCCGTTCCTCGTGGTCTACAACACGAACGATGACAGTGATGGACGCGAAACGGTCGCCGACCGCCTTGGCGATATCTGGGACGAAGTCGTGGCCGGCAACGGCGTCCCGGGCGCCAGCGGCCCCGTTGCACCTGTGGGCGGCGGCACCAAGTA
>JBBQHZ010000140.1:0-10736 GCA_038324445.1 Rhodobacterales bacterium
GCGTCAGTTGCCCAACGCGGAACAGGATGCGATCACCAAGGACAACGTGCTGGTGAAGATCGACACAAGCGTGTTCTACCGCATCATCGAGCCGGAAAAGACGGTCTACCGGATCCGTGACGTCGACGGCGCCATTGCCACCACGGTGGCCGGCATCGTGCGCGCCGAGATCGGCAAGATGGACCTCGACGAGGTGCAATCGAACCGATCCACCGTCATCAGCCAGATCCGCGAACAGGTGGGAACCGCCGTGGACGATTGGGGGATCGAGGTGACGCGCGCCGAGATCCTCGACGTGAACCTCGATCAGGCGACCCGTGATGCGATGCTGCAGCAGCTTAACGCCGAGCGCGAACGCCGCGCCGCCGTCACCCGCGCCGAAGGCCAGAAGCGCGCGGTCGAGCTGAACGCGGACGCCGAACTCTATGCCGCCCGCCAGACCTCCGAGGCACGCAGGGTCGAGGCCGAGGCCGAGGCTTATGCCACCGGCGTCGTCGCGGATGCCATCGCCAAGGGTGGGCTGGAGGCGGTGCAATATAACATCGCCATCGAGCAGGTTCGCGCGATTGCCAAAGTCGCCAGTGGCGCCGGATCGCAGATGATCATCGTGCCGGCGGACGCTGTCGATGCCTTCGGCAAGGCGTTCCAGATGCTCAAGGGACGCAGCTGATGGACCTTTGGGGCCAATGGTGGGTCTGGGGCGTGGCGGCGGTGGCGCTTGCCGTGGGCGAAGTCCTGCTGCCGTCATTTCTGCTGCTGGGTTTCGGCATCGGTGCGGCCGTGATCGCCGTGCTGTTGCTGCTCGGCGTTCCCGTGGCGGCATCCTGGCCAGTGATGGTGCTGATCTTCGCGCTGATTTCCCTTGCGTCGTGGCTGGGTCTGCGGCGGTGGCTCGGGATCTACCATGGTCAGGTGAAAACCTTCGATCACGACATCAATGACTGAGATGTCATCCTATGCGTCGCTGTCCGAAAGGGCGGCGGCGCTGACGGCAGAGGATGACATGACGTTTACCCCGGCCGACTTTCCCGAGCTTCTCGCGGATGAGGTGTCGTTTGACGGGATGGCCATCGACACCGGCTTCGTGCGCCATATCGCGTGGGCCGGAGATGCCGGGAAACCGTTTGAAATCACCGACCGCTCCCCCGGGTTCGAGGTCTTTGCCCAAGCCGAGGGCTTTCGCCGCGTCGGCCTGTGGCTTTTGCACCTGTTGTTCTCGGGCCGTGATTGGGCGGGCCTGCGGCTGACCCATCCCACCAGCCGTGCCCGATGGTTTTACGTCGATATCCAGCGCCCCGCGCCCCGAATCTTTGGCCTGCAACCGGCGGGGCCGATCCGCTACGTGGCTTTTGACTATTCCCCGCAGGAGGTTTGGCGCCATCCCTTCGCCAGCGCCGACATGACCGCCGTCCATCGCGTGGACGAAGTGGATCGCCCGTTCTTCGGCTTCGGCTGGAGCGCGCCCCACGCCAACGACCTGTGGAATATCGCCGACGCCGATCAGGTGATCTTGCAGGCCACGCCCGAAGGCATTGCCGCGATGGCCTCTGTGCTGATCGACATGGCGCACCCGACCCTTGGCCGCGACGAGATCAACTTCGAGCCGCCCTACGCAGGCTTCGCCGCCACCCAGCCCCGCAGCCTTGAGGCGCGGTTCTGGCTGCCGGGATCCATCGCCTTTCCCGCTGAGACGCTGGATGGCTTGGCCCTGCCGCCAAGGGCGTGACGATCACTCTGTCTTGAAGCCGGGCACATCGGCGAGGACTTCGCCATTGATCAGCCACGAGATCGAGAACGACCAGATCGCAATGGTTTCCGCCCAGAAAATCGTCCGGCTGTCGGGCATCAGGGCCGCGTCACCGAAGGTCAGCAGGATCGCAAGGCAGATCACGATCAGCGCGCCACATATATAGTAGGTCAACAGCTCGATCCGCCGCGCCGGATCGCCGCGTGGGCCCAAGGGAAACAGCACCAGACAGAAATAGGCGAGCGGGGCCAGAAACACGGCCGCGGCGGCTGTGTGCAGATCCTGCCATTGTCCCAACAAACCGGTCACAAGGCTTTGGGTATCCGGGATGATCGCGCATTTCATCGCGCTGTTCGCCAGTTGCTGGATTCCGCAAAGGCTCAGGTTCGCGATCGGGTAGGTGGGAAAGATGGCCGTCCCGAACGCACCTGCGGCAGCCGTCAGGGACATGACGCGGTCGCCCGGCGCCCACCAAGGCAGCAATCCGGCCTCGTCATATCCCTTGTAGGTCACCAGAAAGATGGCGATCCCGATGAGCGCGCCGACGAAGAAATCACCTGCTTGTGTGTAATAGTAGTGGCTGATCGACGGCTGCTTCACATCCGCAAGGTTCCCGTAGATCAGCAACCCGACCGGCAAGGCGAAGCCCAACATGCCGATCAGCCGTCGTATCGCGTTGTGCGACAGGACTTTGGCATCTGGTGGGGTATCTGGTTGCGTCGAACGAGGGCGGGACATTGCAGCGGCCTTTGCGGTGGGCGAAGCGTGTCTTGTGCCGTTGACCCTAGGTCAATTACGCCCGCTTGGGCAACTCCGCCAATACCGCCAGCGCCGCGGCCTTCGGATCGGCCGCCTGCCAGATGGGGCGACCCACCACGATATGATCGGCCCCGTCAGCTATCGCCTGCCCCGGTGTCGCCACGCGTTTCTGGTCGCCGTGGTCCGACCCCATGGGCCGCACGCCGGGCGTGACGATCAGGCGTCCGCGGGCTTGCGGCAAGGCGCGGATCAGGGCCGCCTCATGCGGCGAGGCGATGATGCCATCGGCCCCGGCTTCGAACGCGCGGGCGGCGCGCTCCACCACCAGATCGGTGACCGATCCCTCGCGCATCAGGCAGGCGTCCAGATCGGCGCGGTCAAGCGAGGTCAGCACGGTCACCGCAAGGATCTTAAGCGACGAGCCACCCGCGCCTTCCCGAGCCGCACGCACCACATGCGGATCGCCATGGACCGTCAGGAAATCCAGATCGAACCGCGCGATGCCGCGCACGGCGGCCTCGACTGTGGCCCCGATGTCGAAGAACTTCATATCGAGGAAAATGCGCTTGCCGTGGTCCTGCTTCAGCTCGTTGGCCAGCGCCAGCCCACCGCCTGTCAGCATCCCCAAGCCGATCTTGTAGAAAGAAACCGTGTCGCCAAGCCGTTCCGCCAGGGCAAGCCCCTCGACGACATTGGGCACATCCAGCGCCACGATCAGACGGTCATCGGACATCGGCTTTCCCCCACCCAGAACGCGCCCTGATTAGGCGCGGCGCGGGGCGAAGTCTATCCCATCGGGCTCGCAGGGCCGATCAGGCCTAGCGCGCGGTTAGCACAGCGTCGCGCAAGCCACCGGCGATGCGGGCGAATTCGGCAGTGACCGGACCGCGCCATTCGACCGAGCGGCGGCAGATGCCGGTGATGTCGAGAAACTGCGCTTCGGCGATGAAGGCCCGGGCTTGGGTGTCGTAGGCGACGCGATGCAGGCTGAGGCATGGGGTCGGCATGGCGGATACTCCGAAAATGGAGGGCTAAGTGCCCTACCAATGGGGGCACCGTGCCATGACAACGCATCTTGTGGTATTGCGGTTCCCCTTACCACACGGGGTGTTGAGACGTGGTGATCGGGCCGCGATCGGCTCTGTCGGCCCGTTGCGCAAGCACGTGGGCAAACCCATATATCCATCCGAGGCCCTTGCAGGCATGCCGCAAAAGCGGGTGCAGACGATCGGGCGCTTTCACAAGGAGACGACAATGAACGTGGAGAAATTCACCGACCGCGCGCGTGGCTTCATCCAGGCTGCACAGACCATTGCGCAGCGCGAGGATCACCAGAAACTGGTGCCTGAACATCTGCTGAAGGCGCTTATGGATGACGACCAGGGGCTGGCCTCGACGCTGATCGGGCGGGCAGGTGGCTCTGCCGCTCGGGTGCGAGAGGCGCTGGATGTGGCGATGGGCAAGCTGCCCAAGGTCACCGGCGACGGCGCGCAGGTTTACCTCGACAAGCAGACCGCCAAGGTTCTGGACGAAGCCGAGAAGCTGGCTGAAAAGGCGGGCGACAGCTTTGTCGCCGTGGAACGCCTGCTGACCGCCTTGGCGATGGTCAAATCCGGTGCCAAGGATGCGCTGGACGCGGGCGCTGTGAACGCGCAGGCGCTGAACGCGGCGATCAACGATCTTCGCAAGGGCAAGACTGCCGACTCTGCCTCTGCCGAGGACAATTACGATGCCCTCAAGAAATACGCCCGCGACCTGACGCAGGCGGCGCGCGACGGCAAGATTGATCCGATCATCGGGCGGGACGAGGAAATCCGCCGCTCGATGCAGGTCCTGTCGCGTCGAACCAAGAACAATCCGGTTCTCATCGGCGAGCCGGGCGTGGGCAAGACCGCGATTGCCGAGGGTCTGGCGCTGCGCATCGTCAACGGTGACGTGCCGGAATCCCTGCGCAACAAGACGCTCATGTCGCTTGATATGGGCGCGTTGATCGCGGGCGCGAAGTATCGTGGCGAGTTCGAAGAGCGGCTCAAATCCGTTCTGACCGAAATCGCCACGGCGGCGGGCGACATCATCCTGTTCATCGACGAGATGCACACGCTTGTTGGCGCGGGCAAATCCGAGGGCGCGATGGATGCCGCAAACCTTATTAAGCCCGCCTTGGCGCGGGGTGAATTGCACTGCATCGGTGCCACGACCCTCACCGAATACCGCAAATATGTGGAGAAGGACGCGGCCCTTGCGCGGCGGTTCCAGCCCATCGTGGTCGAGGAGCCGACGGTGGAAGACACCATCTCCATCCTGCGCGGCATCAAGGAGAAGTACGAGCTGCACCACGGCGTGCGCATTTCCGACAGCGCCCTGGTGGCCGCGGCGACACTGAGCCACCGCTACATCACCGACCGCTTCCTGCCCGACAAGGCCATCGACCTGATGGACGAGGCCGCCAGCCGTCTTCGGATGGAGGTCGACAGCAAGCCCGAGGAACTGGACGCGCTGGATCGCCAGATCCTGCAGCTTCAGATCGAAGGTGAGGCGCTGAAGAAGGAAACCGACGTGGCGTCGCGCGATCGGCTTGAAAAGCTGGAGCATGAGCTTGGTGGCTTGCAGGAGCAATCCGACGAGATGACCGCCAAGTGGCAGGCCGAGCGGGACAAGCTGGAAACGGCGCGCGGCCTCAAGGAACAGCTGGATCACGCGCGGGCCGAGTTGGATCAGGCCAAGCGGCAGGGCGATTTGGCCAAGGCCGGGGAGCTTTCCTATGGCGTGATTCCGCAACTGGAAAAGCAACTTGCCACGGCCGAAGCGCAGGAAGCCGACGTTCTGGTCGAGGAAGCCGTGTTGCCCGAGCAGATCGCCGAAGTGGTCGAACGCTGGACGGGCGTGCCCGTCGCCAAGATGCTGGAAGGCGAGCGCGAGAAGCTGCTGAAGATGGAGGACGAGATCGGCAAGCGCGTCATCGGCCAACATCAGGCGGTCAGCGCGGTGTCACGCGCCGTGCGTCGCGCGCGCGCGGGTCTGCAGGACGAGGGGCGGCCTTTGGGCAGCTTCCTGTTCCTTGGGCCCACGGGTGTCGGCAAGACGGAATTGACCAAGGCGCTGGCGGAATACCTCTTCGATGACGATCAGGCGATGGTCCGGATCGACATGTCCGAGTTCATGGAGAAGCACTCGGTCGCCCGCCTGATCGGCGCGCCTCCGGGCTATGTGGGCTATGACGAGGGCGGCGTTCTGACCGAAGCCGTCCGCCGCCGCCCCTATCAGGTGATCCTGTTCGACGAGGTCGAAAAGGCCCATCCAGAGGTATTCAACGTTCTTCTTCAAGTACTTGACGACGGTCACCTGACCGATGGTCAGGGCCGGAAGGTGGATTTCAAGCAGACGCTGATCGTTTTGACCTCCAACCTTGGCAGTCAGGCGTTGAGCCATCTGCCCGAGAATGCCGACGCGGCGCAGGCCAAGCGCGATGTGATGGACGCAGTCCGGGCGCATTTCCGGCCCGAGTTCCTGAACCGACTGGACGACATGATCGTTTTCGACCGCCTGACTCGGGCGGATATGGACGGGATCGTGACGATCCAGTTGGGACGGCTGGCCAAACGACTGGCGCAGAGGAAAATCGTCCTGAACGTGCAGGACAGCGCCCGCACCTGGCTGGCAGACGAGGGATATGACCCGGTTTTCGGGGCCCGTCCGCTGAAGCGGGTGATCCAGCGCGCGTTGCAGGATCAACTGGCCGAGATGATCTTGTCGGGCGATGTGAAGGACGGGGACCACGTTCCCGTCACCGCAGGGGTCGACGGATTGATCGTGGGCGACCGCGTGGCACCGTCAAACCGGCCCAAGCCGGACGCGGCTGTGGTGCACTAATCGCGCAAAACCGATCGTTCCATTTGGGGTGTGTTGGCATGCCTTTGGGACGATAAGGCAAAACGAATGCTTCCATATGGCAGCATGTCCGCCCCGCCGGCCCGATGGGCCGCGCGGGGCGGATGCGTCTTGGAGAGGGGGTCGGATCAGTCGCCGTCGCGGGTGATGCGGGCGGCGCAGGTGCCGCGCAAGCGGACGGGCGATCCGCGATCAGTGCGGCAACAGGACCGCGTCGATGATGTGAACCACGCCGTTGGACGCGAACACATCCGCCGTTGTGACGGCGACGTTGCCGTTCAGGACCACACCGTTGCGGCCGTTCACGCGGATCGGGCTGCCCTGAACTGTCGGCACGACGCCATGTTGCCCGACCAGTGCCGAAGCGGGGTAATAGTCGCCCGAGACATGATAGGTCAGCACATTCGACAGGGCTGCCGGATCTGCCAGCAGGCTGTCCAATACACCCGCGGGCAGATGCGCAAAGGCGGCGTTGGTGGGGGCGAAGACGGTGAAGTTGCCATCGCTTGACAGCGTTTCAACCAGACCGGCCGCCTGGACGGCGGCGACAAGGGTCGAAAGGTCGGGCGTGGCGACGGCAAGCTCGACGATTGTCGAGGTGCCGGTGACAGCTGCGGCTTGTGTGGCGGCGAACCCTGCAAAGGGCAGGGCAGTGGCAAGACCCGCTGTGCGGGTAAGGAAATGACGACGATCCATGGAATGTCCTCCGTTGCTGAGGGCTGATGGAATGAAGGAAGGGGCGGCCCGATGGACCGCCCCGACATTGTCTTGCTCAGGCAACTTACATCGGGGGCAGCAGGACCGTGTCGATGACGTGGATGACGCCGTTGGACGCCTCGATATCGGCGGAGACGACGGTTGCGTCGTTCACCATCACGGTGGAGCCGTCGATCGACACGGTGATGTCGGCGCCGTTCACGGTGGCGGCGGTCATGCCGTCGGAGAGGTCACCGGACATCACGGCGCCCGAGACGACGTGGTAGGTGAGGATCGCGGTCAGCGCGGGAATGTCGGCCAGCAGGCCTTCCACGGTGCCCGCGGGCAGGGCGGCGAATGCCTCGTCGGTGGGAGCGAACACGGTCAGGGGACCTTCGCCGCTGAGCGTTTCGACCAGGCCCGCGGCCTCGGCTGCGGCGAGGAGTGTGGTGAAGGTGCCGGCTGCGGCCGCCGTCTCGACGATGTTGGACACGTGGCCGTCTGCGAAGGCAGGGAACGAAAGGGCGGTGGAGGCCGCGAGGGCCAGGATTGCGGTGCGCATGGTATGTCTCTCTCTTGTCTCGGATCAGTTCCCACAGCGCGTCTCACGCCGGGGGCCGGAAAGGATCTTCCCTCCCGGCATACCGCGAAGTGTGCCTTGTTCGAGAGCCTTCAAGACTGGCGAGAATCTGCGCATGCGCTTGACCGGGCGGGCGCGCCGCCTAAGCCGCAGGGCCAGAGGCGTTCCAGTCACGATTGGGTGAGATCATGTGACCAGACGTGACCTAATGTTACGGAAATGGCGGACACGGCAGCGTCGCCCGCGAGGTCTCCGAAGAATGTGCGCGATCCACCGCAAGACCGGATGGAGGAAGAATCGCCGGGTCACGCACCCAGCATCTTGCGGGCATTTGAAACCAATCACATTCCCTAACCGTTACGTGATAATCAATGTCAGTGCTTGGGCCATGCCCCCATCTTGGTGCATCACTGTCGCGACAACGCACGAGGAGACGCGCAATGGCCCGCCGATATCAATCGAAACTGACTTGGGATGACGTGACGCCCGAGCACCTTTACCTCAACCGCCGCCAGATCATGACGGGCGCCGCAGGCGTGCTGGGCGCGGGGCTGATCGGTGGGACGGCCCATGCGCAAGAAGCGCTGGAGCCGAACACCTTCGAGGAAATCAGCACCTACAACAACTATTACGAGTTCGGCACCGGCAAGGACGACCCGGCGCGCAATGCGCATATGCTGACCACATCGCCGTGGTCGATCGAGATCGACGGTCTGGTCGATAACCCCGGCACCTATGCGCTGGAGGACATTCTGTCCGAGGTCGAGATAGAGGAGCGGATCTACCGGCTGCGCTGTGTCGAGGCGTGGTCGATGGTCGTGCCATGGAACGGCTTCGAGCTGGCCGACTTGCTGAATCGCGTCGGCGTTCAGGACAGCGCGCGCTATGTAGCGTTCGAAACCGCGATGCGCCCCGACGAGATGCCGGGCCTGAGCGCGCCGGTGTTGAACTGGCCCTACCGCGAGGGGTTGCGCCTGGATGAAGCGATGCACCCGCTGACCATCATGGCGACGGGCATTTATGGCGAGACCATTCCGAACCAGAACGGCGCACCCATCCGTCTGGTGGTGCCGTGGAAGTATGGCTACAAGTCGATCAAGTCGATCGTGCGCATCAGCCTGGTCGAAGAACAGCCGCGCGCCAGCTGGAACGAGTATTCGGACCGTGAATACGGCTTCTACTCGAACGTGAACCCCGAGGTGGATCACCCGCGCTGGAGCCAGGCCACGGAACGTCGGATTGGCGGCGGGCTGTTTGCCGGCCGGATTCCGACCCTGATGTTCAACGGCTACGAAGAAGAAGTCGCAAGCCTTTACGAAGGCATGGACCTGCGCGAGTTCCATTGATGGCCCAGGGAGATGTGAAACCCGCCCTGAAACCCGCCATGGCGCGCCTCGGCATGCCCGAGGTCGTTGCCGCGATCAACGGCGCGGTGCGCCGGGTGCCGGGCTGGGTAATCTATATAGTGGCGGCCGCCTATGCCGGTTGGCTGTTCTACCTTGGCCTGACAGGCGGGCTGGGGGTGGAGCCGATCAAGGAACTGGAACACGCCTATGGGGCGATCGCCATCAAGGTGATCCTGTTCGGGCTGGCGATCACGCCGATGCGCCAATGGCTGGGGATCAACCTGATCAGCTGGCGCCGCGCCATCGGTGTCAGCGCCTTCTTCCTGGTGCTGGCGCATTTCCTTGTCTGGGCGGTGCTGGATGTCCAGTCGCTGGGGGCGGTGTGGGCTGATATCGTCAAACGTCCCTATGTGACGATCGGCATGGCGGGCTTCCTGCTGCTGATCCCCCTCGTGGTGACGTCCAACAACCTGAGCATCCGCAAGCTGGGGCCCGTTGCGTGGCGCAAGCTGCACAAGCTGGTCTACCCGGCGGCGGTGCTGGGGGCGGTGCACTTCGTCTGGCTGGCGAAAGGCTTCCAGATCGAGCCGCTGGTCTACCTTGGGATCACGCTGGCGCTGCTGGCGCTGCGGTTATGGCCGCAAAAGCGCCGGGCGGCCGTGTGACTCGCGCCGAGTCGTCATTGCCCACCCTCTACATCTTGGCATTGCCGTTGGGGCAACCACTAGAAGCCGCGCATTTGGCCCCGAATCCGACCCGCTGAGTCGCCGTGCGGAGGGGCCAAAACCCCAAAACTGACCGGATGGACAAGTTTTTCGACGAGCTAAAGCGTTGAAAATATAGGCGAAAGAGGTTTACGACAGAAAAAAGTCAGGTTTCTGCAAAAAACTACTTGCGACCCCCGGCACCAAACCGTAGATACCCCCTCACCGGCGGCGCAGCGATGCTCCAACGGGTCGCCAAACGGGCCAGACGCTGCAAAGCAACGGTGCGGGAGGCAAAAAAACAGAGGCAGTTTGAAGCGGGCCGCGTTCAAAAGTAAAGAACGCAGTCGGTGAATTTTTGTCTCTCGCTCTTTGACATTGATGGATTTCGAAGAGATATGTGGGCGGTTTGGTTCATTCGATGGATCAGCCTCTTCATATCGCGCTACTAGGGGCAACCCGATGATGTAGTGTCAGCTTCACTGTTTGGACGGCTTTCGGTTTCTGATGAAACCCGAAGCACAACAAACAGAAGACTGCCTCAATTCTTTGCAGGATTGAGGCGATGTGCAGAGGTTCGAACGTCAAGGATACATCGCAAGATGTTTCAACTTGAGAGTTTGATCCTGGCTCAGAACGAACGCTGGCGGCAGGCCTAACACATGCAAGTCGAGCGCACCGCAAGGTGAGCGGCGGACGGGTTAGTAACGCGTGGGAACATACCCTTATCTACGGAATAGCCTCGGGAAACTGAGAGTAATACCGTATACGCCCTTCGGGGGAAAGATTTATCGGTTAAGGATTGGCCCGCGTTGGATTAGGTAGTTGGTGGGGTAATGGCCTACCAAGCCGACGATCCATAGCTGGTTTGAGAGGATGATCAGCAACACTGGGACTGAGACACGGCCCAGACTCCTACGGGAGGCAGCAGTGGGGAATCTTAGACAATGGGCGCAAGCCTGATCTAGCCATGCCGCGTGAGTGATGAAGGCCCTAGGGTCGTAAAGCTCTTTCGC
>JBBQHZ010000141.1:0-10647 GCA_038324445.1 Rhodobacterales bacterium
CGGAGGGGGTCGGGGTCATGGCCAATCTCTAGCCAGCGCCGAGCGCCAAGACCACAAAAAAGGCGCCCGCAACGGGTTGAACCGGCGGGCGCAAGTTCGGAACGAGGGACAGTGATGGGTGAGCAGGGTTCCGGCCTGCCACCTCCATCATATATGGGGTTGACGGGTCCGGTTGTTCAGGGGTGGCACAGAAATGTGATCCCGCGTCGGCTCAGGACACCCAAACGCTCAGTCCAGGATATCCTCGATGAAATCGACAGCTTCCTCAAAGACGTCCTTCCACATCGAGCGCCGCTTCTTCTGCCGCCCCGACCGCTTGGGTCGCTCGATCAAAGGCCGCTCCGGCACGCCGAACCCATGCGGCGCAGGTCGCTCTGGGCTGCGCTTGACGGCATCCGAGCGCGCCTCGGGCGGCCTCAGCCACTTCATCTCGTGCAGCGGCGCGCCACACGCGCCACAGGCCAGTTCATGCCCGCCCCGCGCCGTGAACTGCAATGTCTGCCGCCGCCCGCAATAGGAACATGTGGCGATTTTCGTGTTCAGAACCAACGGCTCAGCCTCTCGTCAGGGCATAAAGCGCCACCGCAGCGGCGTTCGAGACGTTCAGCGACCCGAACTCCCGGGCAAACGGGATCTTCGCCAATTCGTCGCAAAGGTCGCGCGTGCGGTCGCGCAACCCCGGCCCCTCGGCCCCCAACACAAGTGCCACATGGGATTCCGCATGGCGCTTGGCGATTGTGTCAATCGTTTCAACCGCTTCCTCGGCCAACCCGACCATCCAGAAGCCATCGGCCTTCAACGCCTCCATCGCGTCGCCCAGATTGCCGACGCGCGCATAGGGCATCCGCTCGAGCGCGCCCGATGCGGTCTTGGCCAGGGCCCCCGTTTCGGGCGCCGAATGGCGCGCGGGCGCAATCACCGCCCGCGCGCCGAACACTTCGGCCGAGCGCAGGATCGCCCCCACGTTATGCGGGTCGCTGACCCGGTCGAGCATCACCACAACCGATCGCTCGCCCTCGGGCCCCCGCGCCAAGGCGCGCCAGTCGCCCCAATCGAGCGCCCGCACCTCGACGGCCGCCCCCTGATGCACCGACCCCGGATCCAGCGGCACCGTGAACTTGCGCGGATCGGCGATCTCCGCCTCGATGCCGCGCGCCGCAATCGCATCGGCCAGCTTCGCCTGCGCGTTCAACGTCACGACCAGCCGCAGCACCTCGCGCTCGGGGTTGGACAGCGCATCGCGCACCGCATGCAGGCCGAACAGCCACAACGTCTCGGCCGCAGCCGCCCGGCGACCGCGCTCCTTATCGACAACCCAGCTTGGTTTTTTGACCATGGCATCCTCCGCCGCCTAACTGGGGGCACCCGCCCCCAAGCGCAAGGCGCATTCGCGCTTGACCCCCTTCGCGCGCATGGATATTCCCCCTCCAGCGTCAGGCGGGCTCGTCCCGATTGGCGTGTTGGGCGACAGGCCGCAAGGTGTGGCAGGGGACTGTAACTCCCTCGCGGAGACGCACGCCAGGTTCGATTCCTGGGTCGCCCACCAACTCCCATTTTCAAGGAAAATGCGAGCCGAGCCGACAGGGTCATTTCCGCAGGAAATGGTTCCGAAAGCCCCCCCTTTTTTGATGTCTGATTTCACACCGCGACTGTCGCCCGCAGACCAGACCCCCGCCTTGTCTGTCCCCACTCTCGGCCCCGGATCAACGGGAGCGCCACAGATGAAAACCCATGCCCAAGCCGTCGTGATCGGCGGTGGCGTCGTCGGCTGCTCGATCCTCTACCACCTCGCCAAGGCGGGCTGGACCGATGTGCTGCTGCTGGAACGCTCGGAGCTGACGTCGGGCTCCACATGGCACGCCGCCGCCAACATCCACGGGCTGCACGACAGCACCAACATCTCCCGCCTCCAGCACTATACCATGAACCTTTACAAGGAGTTGGAGGAGGAGACGGGCCAATCCTGCGGCGTGTTCCAACCCGGATCGCTCTATCTGGCGCAGACGAAAGACCGTGAATACCAGTTGCGCCTGCAAGAGGCGAAAGCCCGCCGTTACGGCATGAATTTCCACGAAGTCAGCCGGGACGAGGCCGAGCGTCTGCACCCCCTCGTCGATTTCGACGGCATCCGTTGCATCATGTATGAACCCGATGGCGGCAACGTCGACCCCTCGGGCGTCACCAACGCCTATGCCATCGGTGCCCGCCAGCGCGGCGCCGAAATCCACCGCTTCACGCCGGTGACGGCGACCGAGCCACAGCCCGACGGCACCTGGATCGTGCGCACCGACAAGGGCGACATCCGCACGCCCTGGGTGGTCAACGCCGCCGGTCTCTGGGCGCGCGAAGTGGCCGCGATGGCGGGGATCGACCTGCCGCTGATCCCCACCGAACACCAGTATTTCGTGACGGAAACCATCCCCGAGATCGCGGCGATGGACCGCCGCCTTCCTTCCGTCGCCGACCGCGACGGCGAATATTACCTGCGGCAGGAAGGCAAAGGCCTGCTTGTCGGCGCCTATGAGCGCGACATGAGATTCTGGGCCGAACATGGCACGCCCCAAGGCTTCGGGCACGAGCTCTTTGCCGACGATCTTGAGCGGATCGAGCCGAACATGCTGCGCGCCATCAAGCGCGTGCCCGCCGTCGGCACCGCCGGCATCAAGCGCGTGATCAACGGCCCGATGATCTGGTCGCCCGATTCCAGTGCCCTGTTCGGCCCCGTGCCCGAATTGACGGGGTATTTCTGCTGCAACGGCATCATCCCCGGCTTCTCGCAGAACGGCGGCTTGGGCAAACTCGCCGCCGAATGGATGGTCGAAGGTGAACCCTCGCTCGACCTTTTCGCCTGGGACCTTGCCCGTTTCGGCCATTGGGCGGGAAAGGCCTTCACCAAGGCCCGCGTGCAGGATCAATATGCGCATCGCTTCAAGATCCATTTCGCGGGCGAAGAACGCGAGGCCGGCCGGCCCATGCGGATGCGCCCGGCCTATGCGATGCAGGCCGAGTTGGGTGCCCGGTTCGGGTTGAACTTCGGCTGGGAACACCCTCTTTTCTTTGACAAAACCATCCCCGACAGCGCCGGTTATGCGCGTCAGCCGTGGTGGGAAGCCGTGGGGCGCGAGGCGCGGATGCTGCGCGATCACGCAGGCATCATCGACATCTCGAACTTCGCCAAATACTGCGTCAGGGGCGCGGGGGCAGAGGACTGGCTGAATGCCCTTTTCCCCAACAGGATGCCCGCCATCATCGGTCGCTCCTGCCTGACGCCGCTCATCGGCAAGCGCGGCGGCGTGGTGGGCGATTTCACTGTCACGCGGTTGGCCGAGGACGAGTTCTGGATCCTCGGCGGCGGTGCCGCGGAACGCTTCCACCAACGCTTCTTCCGCGCACTCCCCCTGCCCGAGGGCACAACCTTCGACAGCCTGACAGAGGCCACCTGCGGTTTCAACGTCGCCGGCCCACAGTCGCGTAACCTCTTGTCCCGCCTGACAAATGCCGACCTCTCGAACGACGCGTTCCCGTTCTTCCGCTCCCAACGGATCACCGTCGCGGGCGTGGATTGCGTTGCCCTCCGCGTGTCCTTCACCGGCGATCTTGGCTGGGAACTCCACTGCGCCGAGGCCGACCAAGCGACGCTTTACCGGGCGCTGCTGGATGCCGGCGAACCGCTTGGCGCAGGCCCCGTCGGCAGCCGCGCGCTGATGTCCTTGCGACTGGAAAAAGGCTATGGCTCCTGGGGCCGCGACTATTCCCCCGAATATTGGCCACAGGAATCCGGCCTCGCCCCGCTGATCAAGCGCGACAAGGATTTCCTGAACAAATCCAGTTGGATGAAGATCGAAGCGAATGCGCCACGTGAAGACATGGTGCTGCTGTCCATCGACGCAACCGAGGCTGACGCCACCGGATCGGAGCCGATCTTCAAGCCCGATGGCACGCCCATCGGCCAGGTCTCGTCGGGCGGCTATGGCTACCATGTCAACCAATCGCTGGCGATCGCCTACCTCAAGGCCGGTTCAGCAAAACCCGGCGACACCGTCCATGTCGCGATCCTCGGCCGCCCTCACACTGCCCGTGTGCTGGCCGAGCCGCCGTTTGACCCGAAAGGCCACCGCCTGCGCGACATCATCGCGTGACGCGACCCCGCGCTTGCCGCTATAACCGTGAAAACAAGACCCGAGCAGCGCGGATACTTCATGGCAGGCAAAGCCCACCCTCTCCCGTTCAATGTGATGATCGTGGGCCAGAACGGTCGCCTGACCTACGAGGCGGTGCTGTTCGCCGCCTCCTTCCGCGCCGCCAATCCCGACTTTCCCGGCAAGCTGTTCGTCGCCGAACCCCAGCCCGGCCCCCGCTGGAACCGCGACCCGCGGATGACCGACAAGGCCGCCACTGACCTGCTCGGGACATTGGGTGCCACCATAATTCCCTTCGAGAACAACCACTTCGGGGAAGCCTACCCCTATGGCAACAAGATCGAGGCGCTCAAGGCGCTGCCCAAGGGTGAGCCCTTCGTGTTCTTCGACACCGATACCCTGATCACCGGCGACCTCACCAAGGTGCCCTTCGACTTCGACAAACCCTGTGCGTCGCGTCGCGTCGAAGGCACCTGGCCGCAGATCGAGCTTTACGGCCCCGGCTATGCCGCCACATGGAAATCGCTCTACGACCGCTTCGGCCTCGACTTCGCCAGCACCCTCGACCTCTCGCAGCCCGATGAATACTGGCGCCGCTACCTCTACTTCAACGCGGGTTTCTTCTATTTCCGCTGCCCGCACGAATTCGGCGCCCGCTTCACCGATTACGCCACCACGATCCGCCACGCCGCCCCGCCCGAACTGGTGTGCCAGACGTTGGACCCCTGGCTCGATCAGGTCGCCCTGCCGTTGGTCATCACCTCGTTCGGCGGCACCCGCGACGCCTTACCCGAGGGCTGGCTGGACGGGAAAACCTCCTGCCATTACAGGGTTTTACCCCTTCTCTATGCGCGCGAGGCGCAGCATGTCGTCGACACGCTGGAAGCCGTTGCGGCGCAAAACAAGGTGAAGAAGGTGCTCAAGACCTACGAGCCGATGCAGCGGATGATCTATCAGGGCAAGGGCGCCCAGGCGCGCGCGCTGTTCGACCGCGCCAACCTTCCGCGCCGCGAGCAGCAGATCCGCAATACCCTCAAGCGCGAGAATCTGTGGCTCCGTTAAGCCGTTTCACTTGAGAAATCATAAAAGGACCGGCGCCTCCAAGGTCTGGCCCGTCGGCCAGCAGTTCAGCGTCCTCGCCACCACAAACAAAAATCCCGACCCATCGGGCCGGGATCAATTTTTGCCGTTGCACGGATGGCGCTCAACTCACCCCGCGCTTGCAGGTTCTTCCTTCTTCCGCTCGGAGTAGATCATCAGCGGTTGCGAATCCGACATCGCAGCCTCTTCGTTGACCACAACCTCTTCCACCCCATGTGCACTGGGCAGGTCGAACATGGTGTCCAGCAGGATATCTTCCATGATCGACCGCAACCCGCGCGCACCGGTCTTGCGCAGGATCGCGCGCTTGGCAATCGCGCCCAGCGCATCCTCGGTGAAGGTCAGCTTTACGTCTTCCAGCTCGAACAGACGCTGATATTGCTTGACCAGCGCGTTCTTCGGCTGCGTCAGGATCGTGATCAACGCGCCTTCGTCGAGGTCTTCGAGCGTCGCAATAACCGGCAGGCGGCCGACAAATTCCGGGATCAGACCGAATTTCAGAAGGTCCTCCGGCTCGAGTTCCTTGAAGTATTCGCCCACCGACTTCTCGTTCGGGCCGCGCACATCGGCGCCGAAGCCCATGGCCGACCCCTTGCCGCGCTGTGCAATGATCTTGTCGAGGCCGGCGAAGGCTCCACCGCAGATGAACAGGATATTTGTCGTGTCGACCTGCAGGAATTCCTGTTGCGGATGCTTGCGCCCGCCTTGCGGCGGCACCGAGGCCACGGTGCCCTCCATGATCTTCAGGAGCGCCTGCTGCACGCCCTCACCCGACACGTCCCGCGTGATCGACGGGTTGTCCGACTTGCGCGTGATCTTGTCGACCTCGTCGATATAGACGATGCCGCGCTGGGCGCGGTCGACATTGTATTCGGAGGCCTGCAACAGCTTGAGGATGATGTTTTCCACATCCTCGCCGACATAGCCGGCCTCGGTCAGCGTCGTCGCGTCGGCCATCGTGAACGGCACATCGAGGATGCGGGCCAGCGTCTGCGCCAGCAGGGTCTTGCCGCAACCGGTCGGCCCGATCAGGAGGATGTTGGATTTCGCCAGTTCGATATCCGACTTGCCGGACTGGTTCAGGCGTTTGTAATGGTTATGCACTGCCACCGACAGCACGCGCTTGGCGTGCACCTGGCCGATCACGTAATCGTCCAGCACCCCGCAGATATCCTTCGGCGCGGGCACGCCGTTGTCGCTTTTCAGGCCGGCGGATTTGGTTTCCTCGCGGATGATGTCCATGCACAGCTCGACGCATTCATCGCAGATGAAAACCGTCGGCCCCGCAATCAGCTTGCGCACCTCATGCTGGCTTTTGCCACAGAACGAGCAATAGAGCGTGTTCTTGCTGTCGCCGCCGGAATTACTTGCCATATCGTCCACCTCGCGCGCGTCCCTTTGGGGGAAACTGCCCCCAAAGGCCGGTTTTCGGACCGGATTTCGGCAAGCCTAGAACAGGCCCGCCCCAGCCACAATCGCAAATTCCCAAGCCGAACCACCGATCCCGCGTGGGGTGCGCGGTCGCAATCATTCCGGCGTGATGCGACTTGTGACGATTTCGTCCAGATGACCCCATGCCTTGGCTTCTTCCGGGGTCATCCATTTGTCACGGTCCATCGCTGTACGTACCGTTTCGTAGTCTTGCCCAGTATGTTTAACATAAAGTTGATACATCCGCTCCCGCGTCTGTTCGATCGACTTGGCCGAGATCAGGATATCCTCGGCCGTGCCCTGGAACCCGCCCGACGGCTGGTGCACAAGGAATTGCGAGTTCGGCAGTGAGAACCGCATACCCTTCTCGCCCCCCACGGCAATCACCGACCCCATCGAGGCGGCAAGGCCGATCACCATCGTCGAGACCTTGGGCTTGATGTATTGCATGGTGTCGTAAATCGCCATGCCGCTGATCACCGACCCGCCGGGGCTGTTGATGTACATGCTGATTTCCTTGTTCGGGTTTTCCGCTTCAAGGTGCAGCAACTGGGCGACGATCAGGCTCGACATGCCGTCATGGACCGGGCCGTTCACGAAGATGATCCGCTCCTTCAACAGGCGCGAAAAGATGTCATAGGCCCGTTCGCCGCGGCTGGTCTGTTCGACCACCATGGGGACGAGGTTATTCATGTAGATGTCTCTGGGATCTTGCATCGCGCCTGCCTCTCGAAATCATCGTGTGTTGTGGAGTCTTATGTCTGCCCCAAGGGGCCTGCAAGGGCAGCATGGGTCGAATTCGATGCGAGGGGGTGTGGATAATCCTGTGGGGAATGGTGGCAGCGTTCTGGAGGGGGGCAAGGCGGGGTGCTTCGAGGGCCTGTGGATAACGTCGAGCGGTAGTGAAGGGATGTATGAAAACCGTTACCGATCGCGTCTAAATGTACCGAAAGTGAGTAACCTTGATTCTCGAGCAAGTTCCAAAACGTCAAGCCGTTTTAAAGGGAGCTGTGGATAACTCATCCCAAAGCCTCCAGTCCCGCCGCGGCATAAAGCGGCACGAACGCCCCCAATCGCAGCCCGCGCTCCGGGTCCGACGCATTGCCTTCCAGGGCGCGCCGCTTCACGCCCTGCAGGATCGCCGCCATCCGGAAGAAGCAAAACGCCACGTAAAACCCGAAATTGTCGATCCGACGCAGCCCCATGAGGTCGCAATAGGCCTCGATGAACGCCGCATCCCCCGGCAAGCCCTGCGCCATCCGGTCGACTCCCTTCAGCCCGCGCCCCTGCTCGCCCGGCGGCATCTGCCATTGCATGATCACACCGGCCAGATCGGCAAAGGGATGGCCAAGGGTCGACAGTTCCCAATCGAGCACCGCCCGGATCTCGGGCCTGTCGGGCGCATAGAGCAGGTTGTCGATGCGGTAATCGCCATGCACCAGCGACACCTGCCCGTCATCCGCCGGGCAAGCGGCATCCAAAGCCGCCGCCAGCGCGTCCATGGCAGCGATCTCTCCCGTCTCGGACGCGCGGTATTGCGTGGTCCAGCGGTCGATCTGACGGCGAAAGTAGTTGTCGCCAGGGCCGTAATCCGCCAGTCCGGTCGCCGTCAGGTCGACTCGATGGATCGCCGCAAGAACGCGGCACATCTCTTTGAAATACAACGCCCTTTCCGGCTGCAAAACCTCCTGCAACCGTGGATCGTCAAAGCCCCGACCGGTGATATGCTCCATCACATAGAAGCTCGACCCGATCACTCCCGCGTCCTCGCAGAGCGCGATCATCCGCGCCACCGGCACACCCGAGCCTGCCAAGGCGCGCTGCACCCGAAACTCCCGCTCCACCGCATGGGCCGATTTCAGGAGCTTGCCCGGCGGCTTTCGACGCAGCACGACCGAGTGTCCGGCCCCCTCCACCAGATAGGTCGGATTGGACTGCCCACCGGAAAATTTCGTTGCAGTCACAAGCCCTTGCAGCCCGACATTCACCTCAAGCCACGGGCCGAGCGCGTCGAGGTCCAGCCCGCTCATGGCGCATCGTTGGAGTATTTCCGCAACTCCGTCCGCGCCACTTGCCGACGGTGCACCGCGTCCGGGCCATCCGCCAACCGCAGCGTGCGCAAATCCGCCCACATCCGCGCCAGTGGCGTGTCCTGGCTCAACCCCGTTGCGCCATGCATCTGCATCGCCTCGTCCACCACCTGCAACGCCATCAGCGGCGCCTGCACCTTCACCTTGGAAATCCACGGCTGCGCCGCGCGCACCCCCGCATGGTCCATCATCCACGCCGCCTTCAGGCACAGCAACCGCGTCATCTCGATGTCGATGCGGGCGTTGGCGATGATGTCGTAATTCGCGCCCAGATCGACAAGGCGTTTGCCGAACGCCTCCCGCGAAAGGCCCCTTTTCACCATCAATTCAAGGGCATACTCGGCCCGTCCAATGGCGCGCATGCAGTGATGGATGCGCCCGGGTCCCAACCGACCCTGCGCCACCTCGAACCCGCGCCCCTCGCCCAAAACCATCGCGTCGGCACCCACCCGCACATTCGTTAAGCGGATATGCATGTGGCCATGGGGGGCATCATCGTGGCCGAACACCTCCATCGGCCGGACCTTCTCGATCCCGCCGCTGTCCGAGGGCACCAGCAGCATCGAATGCCGCGCGTGTTTGGGCGCGTCGGGGGCGGTGCATACCATCACGATATAGAGGGCACAGCGCGGGTCGCCCGCCCCGGTTGCCCAGTATTTCTCGCCGTTTAGAACCCACTCTTCACCCTGCCTTTCGCATTTTAGCGAAATTTGCGTGGCGTCGGAGGACGCCACCGCAGGCTCCGTCATCAGATAGGCCGAGCGTGTGCGCCCCTCCATCAGGTCGGGCAACCACAGGGCGCGCTGTGCCGGTGTTCCATAGCGTTCCAGCACCTCCATGTTGCCGGTGTCCGGCGCATTGCAGTTGAAGATTTCCGGCGCGATCGACACCGCCCCCATCTCCTCCGCCAGATAGGCGTATTCCACGGTGCTGAGGCCAAATCCCTTGGCCGAATCCGTCAGCCAGAAGTTCCACAGGCCCACCGCTTTCGCCTTTTCCTTCAACCCCTTGAGGATCGCCACCTGCCGATCCGTCATCGCAAAGCGATCGCCCGAGGGGTGGCGTCCCACCTCCGCATGATACTCGGCATCAAGCGGCGCGATCTCGTCGCGCACCATCCGGCGCACCGCTTCCACCAGCGGCTTCACCCGCTCCGACACACCCAGATCCATCACAATTCTCCCAATCGGCGCCGCGCCGCGATGTATTCCCGCTCCAAGCGCTCGACCAGCGCCGATACCGGCGCCACGGCCTTCACCGCACCGATGCCTTGACCCGAGCCCCAGATATCCTTCCACGCCTTCGCCTTCGACGACCCGCCCGCGAAACTCATCGACGACGCGTCGACCCCCGGCAGCGCGTCCGGGTCCATCCCGGCGGCCACAATCGACGGCTTCAAGTAGTTGCCGGAAACCCCTGTGAACAAAGAGGAAGTCACGATGTCCTCGGCCCCGCCATCGACGATCATCTGCTTGTATTCCGGCACCGCGTTCGCCTCTTCCGTGGCGATGAAGGGCGATCCGACATAGGCCAGATCGGCCCCCATGGCCTGCGCCGCCAGCACGGCCCCGCCCGTGGCAATGGACCCCGACAGCAACAGCGGCCCGTCGAACCACTCGCGGATTTCCGCTACCAGCGCGAAGGGCGATTGCGGCCCCGCATGGCCACCCGCCCCTGCCGCGACGGCAATCAACTCGTCCGCACCCTTGGCCACGGCTTTGCGCGCAAACGTGTTGTTGATGACATCATGCAAAGCCAATCCGCCACAGGAATGGGCCACCTCGTTCACCTCGACCCGCGCGCCGAGCGAGGTGATCCAGATCGGCACCCGCCATTTCGCGCAGATCTCCAGATCCCGCTCCAGCCGCGTGTTGGAGCGGTGGACG
>JBBQHZ010000142.1:0-10593 GCA_038324445.1 Rhodobacterales bacterium
CGAGGCGAAGGCCCATATCATCGCCCTGCAACAACAGGTGGCGGCTGCCACGGCGATCGATCTGGGGATGAACTACACGATCCGGGCCACCGCGCTGGCCATCATCACCCGCGAGATGTCGAGCGACATTCTGGCCGAGGCATTGAAGGCGGCGCTATGGCGGCTGTTCCGCTGGCGCATGGCAGAGGCCGCGGCAGCCCCGCCGGGCGCCGACAGCCCCTTGGCCGACGTGATGGACCGCATGGCCGAGGCAGCGCGCGTCGGCACGCTGCGCGCCGTGATGGAATCGCAAACCCTGTCATCCGACGCTGCTTGAAAACCATGGGGCCCGCCCGTATATGTGGTGAGTTCCCTTCGGGGTTCTATGGACATAAACGCGCTCGTAATACGCGGATCGGACCCGGGGGCGGTACCCGGCGACTCCACCAACTCCCCTAGTTTTCGGGGCCCGTCATTTGCGGAAGGTATGGGGTCGAAACAGGATCGACGAACGTCTAAAGGGGTTAGCTTTGTCCCGGTGAGTTACCACCGTTATCGGTACAAATTGTACAGTTGCAAATGACAACCGTGCTCCGGCAATGGCTCTCGCAGCGTAAGCTGTCTGAGTCGCCGACCTTAAGTCCTTGCGCTTAGCAGTGTAAGGCGGGGCCCGCCGGAGCCTGGCAACAGAATCCGGCACTTACCCCCCTCTCCCTGCTAAATTCGCTGCATCTGGGCGACGGCATTTCCGACTTCTCGGACCTTGCCGCTTTTTTCAGCCGTTTGTGATCCGATCCCGTCGGACGCCCGTTAAAGCTGTATGCCAGATCGTCAGATGGACCGTGCCGCATGACCGCCTTCGACTACATCAACTTTACCGTGGCGCTTGTGACGATCGGGTTGGGGCTGGCCGGCTGGCTGGCACCGCGCTGGACGATGCGGCAACTCGACATGCAGGCGGGGCCGTCGAACATGGCCTTTACCGAAGTGTCAGGGGTTTCCGGGTGCCTCTTCGTGGTTCTCGGCCTTGGTGCCTTGATCCTGAACGAGCCGATGGTGTGGGTCGCCATGGGCCTTGTCTATGGCGGGGCGGCGGTCGGTAGAGTGACGTCGATCCTGCGCGACGATGCCGCCTCGCGCCAAAGCTGGACCTTCTTCGGGACCGAGGCCGCGCTGGCGGCATGGCTTTTGCTGGCGAACTGGCCCGCCAACTAGGATGAGGCGCAGCACCCCCTTGCCCTTAACCCCTCGCCGCTTTCATCTGCCAACGAATCTACTATGCTGAGGGTATTCGCTCTTCCAACTGGCTGTCCTTCATGACCGACACCCCCACCCGGATCCCCTATGGCCGCCTGATGCATCAGGCGGTGTGCGGCGTGATCCGGCAGGTGCTTCAGGGTGTGGCGAAGGAGGGGCTGCCGGGAGAGCATCATTTCTTCATCACCTTCAACACCCGTCACCACGGGGTGACCATGGCCGACTGGCTGCGCGACCGTTACCCCGAGGAAATGATGATCGTGATCCAGAACTGGTTCGCCGATCTGAAGGTCGAGAATGACGCTTTTTCCATCACGCTCAATTTCGGCGACGCACCCGAGCGTCTGCGCATTCCGCTCGACGCGATCCTGACCTTTGTCGATCCGTCCGTCGAATTCGGCTGGCGGTTCGAGAGGGGCGATGAACCCGAAACGCCTGCCCCCAACGACGATCCCGCCCCGAGTGGCGACAGGACGCGGAAGACCAAGGATGCGCGCGACGCGGATGTGGTCAGCCTCGACAAGTTCCGGCGCAATCACTGATCCCCAGAACGGAGACTGCCGCAGATGGCGACAAGTGACCTTGCGCTGTTCATGCGCCAGTTGTTTCGCAAACCGCATCAGGTGGTGGCGCTTGCGCCGTCCTCGGCGGGCCTCTGCGCCGAGATGGTGGCGGAACTGGACCCGAACGGCGGCCCGGTGATCGAGCTTGGGGCCGGGACCGGCAACATCACGCGCGCCATTCTGGCGGCGGGGATTGCACCGGAAAACTGCCATTCCATCGAGATGAACCCGATCTTCTGTGACCGCCTGTGGGCGAATTTTCCGGGGCTGAATGTCTACCAGATGTCGGCTGGCGATTGCGGGGATCTGGAAGTCGAGAATGTGCAGGCGGTGATCTCCGGCCTGCCACTTCTGTCGATGCCGACGCAGTTGCAGCGCGATATCCTGACCGGGTTTACCCGCAAGGTCCGCCCCGGCGGCGACTACGTGCAGTTCACTTACGGCCCCAAACCCCCGGTCACGAAGGCGGTGCGCGACGAATTGGGGCTGACATGGCGCCACAGCGACAGGATCTGGTGGAACATCCCCCCCGCAAGGGTCTATCGTTTCACTCAAGCTTGATCTGTCGTCTTGCACCGTGCCTGACGGGGCGGTATCGGGCATGCGACCGCATACCGGAGCCCTCGCCATGACAACGACCGCTACCCGCACCGAGTCCGACAGCTTTGGGCCGCTGGAGGTTCCCGCCGACAAATATTGGGGTGCCCAGACCCAGCGCTCGATCCAGAATTTCCCCATCGGGTGGGAGAAACAGCCGGTGGCGATCATCCGCGCGCTTGGCGTCATCAAGAAGGCCGCCGCCGCCGTCAACCTCGACTTCGGCGATCTGGATGCCGCCCTCGCCCCCGCGATCAGTCAAGCCGCGCAAGAGGTCATCGATGGCAAGTTCGATGACAACTTCCCCCTCGTGGTCTGGCAGACCGGCTCCGGCACGCAGTCGAACATGAACGCGAACGAGGTGATTTCGAACCGCGCGATCCAGATCATGGGCGGCACGATGGGCTCGAAGACGCCCGTGCACCCCAACGACCACTGCAACATGGGGCAATCCTCGAACGATACATTCCCCACCGCGATGCATGTGGCGACCGCCATGATGGCGCGTGATGTGCTGCTGCCCGGCCTGCACAAGCTGCACGCGGCGCTGGCGGCGAAGTCCGAGGAATTCAAGCACATCATCAAGATCGGCCGCACTCATACGCAGGACGCCACGCCGCTGACGCTCGGGCAGGAATTCGGCGGTTACGCGCATCAGGTCGCCAAGGGGATCGAACGGGTCAACGCCTGCCTGCCCGACATCTACGAGCTTGCGCAGGGCGGCACCGCCGTCGGCACCGGGCTGAACACCCGCAAGGGCTTCGCCGAGAAGGTCGCGGCCGAGATTGCCGCGATCACCGGCCTGCCCTTCGTCACCGCGCCGAACAAGTTCGAGGCGCTGGCCGCCCATGACGCCATGGTGATGTTCTCGGGCGCGCTCAAGACCGTCGCGGGGTCGCTCTTCAAGATCGCCAACGACATGCGCCTGCTTGGCTCCGGCCCCCGCTCGGGTCTGGGCGAATTGATCCTGCCCGAGAATGAGCCGGGCAGTTCCATCATGCCCGGCAAGGTCAACCCGACCCAGGCCGAGGCGCTGACCATGGTCTGCATCCATGTCATGGGCAACGACGCCGCCATCGGCATGGCCGGATCACAGGGGCATTTCGAGCTGAACGTCTACAACCCGATGATGTCCTACAACCTGCTTCAATCCATGCAGTTGCTGGGCGATGCGGCGGGCAGCTTCACCGACAACATGGTGGTGGGCACGCAGGCCAATGTCGCGCGGATCGACAAGCTGATGAAGGAGTCGCTGATGCTGGTCACGGCGTTGGCCCCGACCATCGGCTATGACGCCGCTACCAAGGTCGCCAAGACCGCGCACAAGAACGGCACCACGCTGCGCGAAGAAGCCATCGCGCTCGGCTTCGTCGATGCCGAGACGTTCGACCGCGTCGTCCGACCCGAAGACATGATCGGCCCCAAATGAGCGACACGGGCGACAACGGCAGCAAGGATGAGAAGAAGGACATCCGCAAGGTGCTGAGTCTGTCGCGCGCCCGCAAGTCCCGCGCGCGCGACGAGAAGCGGCGCGAGGCCGATGCCAATGCCGCCCTCCATGGCCGCAACAAGCTGGCGCGACTGGCGGAAGAGGCTGAAGCCGCCCGGGTGAAACGCGTTCTCGATGCCCACAAACGCGATGACGAGTGACGCGCGGCCCCGCAAACGCTCGCTGACCTTGCAGGGCCATCGCACCTCCGTCTCGCTGGAGGATGCGTTCTGGGATGATTTTCAGCGCATGGCGCGCGCGCGGGGCAAGTCGGTCAACGAATTGGCCGCCGAAATCGACGCGGCGCGCGGTGTGACATCGGGGCTTGCCTCGGCCATCCGCCTCTTTGTGCTGACCGAGATCAAGGCCGGGCGTTAGGCTCCGCTACCAGCGGGATACCCGCAGCCGGATGCCATCCCGCGCGCGGACGGTCAGATAAGCCACCGGCACCGGATCGTCGCCCACGATCCGCTCGAAGCGGAAGGCGCGCACCAGCATCGCCAGCAGCAACGTGCCCTCGACCATCGCAAACCCCGCTCCGGTGCAGACCCGCGCCCCGGTGGAGAAGGGAATGAACGCCTCGCGCATGCAGTGCTGGCCGTTCTCCGTCTGCCAGCGCCCCGGATCGAAGCCATCGGGGTTATCCCACAGCCGCTCGTGCCGATGCAAGTGCCAAGGCGAAATCACGATCTGGCTGCCGGTTGCAATGTCGCGGTCGCGGAAACGTTCCGGTCGCGTGGTCTGTCGCACCATCATCGGCACCGGCGGGTAAAGGCGCAGCGCCTCGCGAAACACGTCGCGCGTGACTTTAAGGCGTGACAGCGCGCCAAAATCGGGCGTGTCGGGCAGGCTCGCAGCCTCGGTCGCCACCCGGTCCTGCCATTCCGGATAGCGCGCCAGCAGGTAGAGCGCCCATCCCAGCGCCGAGGCAGACGTCTCGTGCCCGGCGAGGAAGAAGATCGCCACCTGATCGACCATCTCCTGCGTCGTGAATGTCTCGCCGGTCTGCGGATCGGCGGTGGTCATGATCTTGGTGGCCAGGTCATCGGGGGCGGTCCCGGCGCCGATCTCGGCCATGCGCGCGGCAGTCAACTCGGTGATCAGCGCCCGGATCGCGCGCGCGGTGCGCCGCGTTTCGCGACGATGCCCGCGCGGAAGCCAGCGTGGCAGGGGGACAAAGGCGGCCGTATTCAGGATCGGCTGCGTGCGCTGATACGCGCGGAATTCAAAGAACACGCGCGCGGCTATATCGGCCTCGATCGGCAAGGAGAACAGGGTGCGGAAGATCACATCTGCGGCGGCGTGGGACATTTCCGCCTCGATCTCCTGCACGCCAAGTCCCATGCGCGCCACCGAGGCCTCGCCCGCCGCCCAGATCGCCGGGAAAGTGTCGCGCAGCCGCCCCCCCTCGAAAGCCGGGTCGATGATGCGTCGCTGGCGCTGCCATTCCGCGCCGTTGGTCAGGAAAACCGACCGCCCCAGAAGCGGCCGCAGCCCTTCCCCGACGCGGTCCGATTTCGGGAAATCGAGCGGTCGCGCCTTCAACACCTCGTCCACCAGAGCGGGCTGGTTGATCATGTAGGAGCGGAAAAACGGCGTCCGGAATTCGGCCATCCAGGCGCGATAAAGCCGTGCCGGTTGCGCCGACAGCAGATCGTCGCGGAAAAGGCGCATGTAGCGCCAGAGCGATACACGGTCCGCGCGCGCGGGCGGTTTGGGCGGCAGGTCCGTCATGCGGCCCTCACCTACGCAGCCAGATCGGTATAGCGGTTGACCGGGCGCTCGATCCGGCTTTGCGACGGCGCGCGGGTGGCGAAGCGCTCGCCAAGGGTCAAGGGGCCGGCGGTAATGCGGAAATAGTCATAGGCATCAGGGGTTTGAGGCAGATTGTCGAAGGCGTTGAGGTATTGGAAATGCAACTCGAACAGGTGCCATTTCAACGCCTTCTGCCGGGCGGCACTCAACGTTTGGGTGAATGCCGCCGAGATCACCAAAGGCCAGCACTTGCCCGCTGGTGCCACGCCTGACACCGCCACCGGATCACACAGAGCGAATGAACAGCCATCACCCGGCGCCGTCACGTCGACCCAAGGCACGTCCTGCGCGCTCAGGAACGCCAGATCCGCCCGCAACCGCCCCGCCCGCGGCAGGAAGCTGACCATCGGCACCACATGGCCAAGCGTCAGCAGCGACAGCACCGGCCCGCCTTCCGGCACGCGCCCTGCGCGGATCAGGTCAGCCAGCACAGACAACGCGATATAGGCGCCCGAGGAATGGCCCACGACCAGCACCTCGTCAACGTCGCTTGCCAGCACGGCGGCGATGCGGTCGCCGAATTCGGCCATCCGCGCCTCCTGCTCGGGCGGATAAGCCCCGCGCAGGCCAGAGGAGAAGGCATAGTCCTTCATCAGATACCACGCATACAGATGGTCGCGCCGGGCGCACCAGCGCAGAAATAGCCACGCGGCAATCGGTCCCGGCACCAGCAGACCAAACCACGCCCGTTCGCCGAAATAACTCTGCATGATCCATGCCGGCCCCTCGATCAGCGCAAGGACTCCCTCTGACGCCCATAGAAAAGCCCACCACGCGGCGAACCAGACCAATGCGGCCGCCAGAGCCTGCCCCAGCAACACCGCCACCGGGTAAAGCGCCGCGATCACCGGCCCCTTGCGCAGCCGCATCAGCCGGAAAAGCGCGCCCGAGCCGATGTAGATCCATGCCGTTCGCAGCAACGCCCAATAGGTCGCGGCTATGCCCGACCCCATGCTCTTGCGCACGATGTCGGCCCAGTAGAGCACCTCCAGATCGACCGAAACCGTCGCCCCCTCGATCCGGGCCTCCACCTGCCAGCCAAAGCGCGCGCCCTTGGTGGCCTTGCCGTTGGCGATCTCATAGCCCGACAGGGCCGCCTGCGCCTGCGCCTCGCGCCGATACCGCTCACGGTAGGCGCGCGGCGGCACCGGGTCAAAACCGGGAACATAAAGGACATGCCTGCGGGTCACCTGCGTCATGGGACGCACCATAGCGCGCGATTGCGGCACCGTCAGGGCAATAAGGCGGGATCAGCCGAGTTGGCCAAGGGCGGGAAACGTCTCCAGAAGCCAGAACGCAAAGGCGGAAAAGGCGCCCGTCATCAACGCGGTGCCCACAACGATCAGCAGCACTCCCATCGCCCGCTCGATCGTCTTCATATATGGCCTCATCCGCCCCATGAGGCCCTGAGCCCGGTCGATGAAGGCGGCGGCGATCAGGAAGGGCAGGCCAAGTCCCACGGCATAGACCGCCAGCAGCGTGGTGCCGCGCGCGACACTCGCCTCGGACGCGGCGATCGACAGGATCGCGCCAAGCTGCGGCCCGATGCAGGGCGTCCAGCCGAACGCGAAGGCAAGGCCCAGGACATAGGCCCCGAAGGTCGAGCCGCCTTTGTCGCCCGCGTCCATCCGCGCCTCGCGGTCCAGCAGGGGGATGCGGATCACACCGAGGAAATGCAGGCCGAAGACAATGACGACAGCCCCCGAGATGCGCGCCAGCAAAATTTGGTTCTGCAAGAAGAACTGCCCCAGCAGCGACGCGGTGAAGCCAAGGAAGATGAAGACGGTCGACAGGCCCATGACGAAGAAGATCGCCGGCAACAGCGCCTTGCGCCGCGCGGTGCGCGCCTCGTTCTGGATGTCGGTCATGGTGATGCCGCCCATATAGGCCAGATAGGGCGGCACGATGGGCAAGACGCAGGGGCTGAGGAAACTCAGCACGCCCGCCGCCAGCGCCACCAGCATCGCGGGCAGCAGCGATGCATCAAAAAGATCGATCCCGAACATGCCTCACCCTTACGCCGCCGCTCCCGTGCCGTCACGGGGCAGGCAGTCACATTCCCGTGGACGCTTGCGCCGACGCGCGCTACGCCAAACCCCATGGCCCCCGATATCGAGATTGACGCCCGCGACCTGCTCTGCCCCCTGCCCGTGCTGCGCCTGCGCAAGGGGTTGCAGCGCGTCGCCAGCGGTCAGGTTGTGCTGTTGCTGGCGACCGACCCGATGGCCGCCATCGACATCCCGCATTATTGCACCGAACAGGGCCACCTTTACCTCGGCTCGGAAGACCTCGACCATGGCACCGCCTACCGCATCCGCCACGGCTGAGGCGCACGCGAGCCCCCCCCTTCACCTTTTCCTAAATACTCATCTTTTCCCGGCCAACCCCGCGCGACGCCGTCCGCCGGACACCGTTTATGCGGGGAACACGACCATCGCTCTCGGGTCCCACGACACCCGCGTTTCCATGCCGACGCTCAGCACCTCGCGCCCGACCATGTTGCGCATCGAAATGCGGACGGGGGCCGATGATCCCGCAAGCCTGACGTCGTAATAGGTCATGTCACCGTAATAGACGACTTCCTCGACCATTGCCGTTGTCTCGCGAGCCTTGGTCGTCTCGCCTTCATAGAGGATCGAGAGGGTTTCGGGCCGCAAACCCACCGAGCAGTCGCCCGACACGGGGCCACCGGGCATCTGGTTGGCCGCCACCTCGGCGCGGCCAAGGCCCACGACCTCGATGTCGGTGCCATTGGCCCGCGCCGGCAGGAAATTCATCACCCCGATGAAATCGGCCACCCGCTTGTTGGCGGGGCGGCGATAGAGCACTTCGGGGTCGGCCAGTTGCGCGATCTCGCCCTCGAACATCACCGCGATGCGGTCGGACATCACCAGCGCCTCTTCCTGATCGTGGGTGACCAGAATGAAGGTGATGCCCACCTCGCGCTGCAGCTTGATCAGTTCCACCTGCATCTCTTCGCGCTTCTTGCGGTCGAGCGCCGACAGCGGCTCGTCCAGCAACAGCACCTTGGGCTTGAGGATCAGGGCGCGGGCCAGTGCCACGCGCTGGCGCTGCCCGCCCGACAGGGCATGGGCGGCGCGGGTCCCCAGATGGCCCAATCCGACCATCTCCAGCGCTTCCCCGATCGCTTTTCGCTTCTGCGCCACGGTCATCGACGATTTGCGCAGGCCGAAGCCCACATTCTGCTCGACGCTCAGATGCGGGAAGATGGCATAACTCTGGAACACCATGTTGGTCGGCCGCTGGTTCGGCGGCACGCCCGCCACGTCGCGCCCACCGAGCAGGATCTTGCCGCCGGACACATCCTCGAACCCGGCAATGGCGCGCAGAAGCGTGGTCTTGCCGCAGCCCGACGGCCCCAGAAGCGAGAAGAACTCGCCCTCTCCGATCTCGGCGCTGATCCCGCGCAGGGCGTGGTAGGTCCCGTAATACTTCTGCACGTCCTGCATCTGGATCAGGGGTTCCCCGGTCGTCGGATTGCTCACAGGAAGCCTCCACTGTCTTGTTGGCCGGTGCGGGCAAGGCCGCGGCGGCGGAAGTAGTTTGCGATCATCAACAGCGTGATCGACAGCACCACAAGGATGGTGCCAAGCGCCATCACCACCGGCAGACGCGCCGGAAAGCGCAACTGGCTCCAGAGGTAGACCGGCAGCGTCGGCTCATTGCCGGAAAGGAAGAAGGCGATGATGAATTCATCGAGCGAGATGATGAAGCAAATCAGCAGGGACGCGATGATACCCGGTGCCACCAGCGGCAGGATCACCAGCCGGAATGCGCCCGCGCGGGTTTCGCCGAGGTCGATCGCCGCCTCCTCCAGACTTTGGTCGAGGCCCGCGAAACTGCCTTGCAGGATCGCGATGGCGAACGGCATGCACAGCAATGTGTGCCCGAGGATGATGGTGTAGATCGACGCATCAAGTCCGAGCTGCATCAGCACCACCAGAAGCGAGATCGCCACGATCACCTCGGGCAGGACAAGGGGCAGCATGATGAAGCCGAGGATCCCGGCCTTCAGCGGGAAGTTGTAGCGCGTCACGGCACGGGCGGCGAAGAGGCCAAGGCATGTGGCCAGCGTGGCCACCGAAAGGGCGATGATCAGCGAGTTGATCGTGGCGTCCCGAAGGGCGGGCGTGTTTATCAGGTCGACGAACCAGCGCGTGGTGAAGCCCTGCAGCGGAAAGGCGATGATGGTGCCGTCATTGAAGGCGAACAGCGGCAGCAGAATGATCGGAGCATAGAGGAAGATCAGGTAGAGGCCCGCAAAGATGGCAAGGGGGGATCGTTTCACAGGCCCCACCTCCCCTTCGGCACGAACATCGAAATGGCAATCGCGCCACCTCCCATGATCGCGGCCGTCACCCCGATCGCCCCCGCCGTGCCGAAATAGCTGTCGCCGTAATTGTGGACCCAGTAGATGATCCCGATGTCGGCTGCCGCCGCCACAAGGGCAAGGGCAAGGCCCAGAATCCCGCCGCCCACCCGGTCGCTCAGATGCACCCAGAAGCGCAGATGCAAGATCGCCCAGGCCAGCGTGATCGTGACGGTCAGCATCGCCAGCACTGCCAGCGTCGCCCCCATCGGCCGGTTCGACAGATCGAAGATCTGCACATAGATCATGTTGGCGATCATGGTGCCGCCCGACCCGCCGACAAGGCGCGGCGTGACGTAATCGCCCACCGTCGGGATGAACACGATCAGCACGGCGGCCAGCACGCCCGGCATGGCCAGCGGCAGCGTCACGCGCAAGAAGGTCATCACCGTCGCCTCGCCCAGATCGCGCGCGGCCTCCAGCAGGCTCCGGTCGATCTTCTCGAGGCTGACGAAAATCGGCAAGATGGCGAAGGGGGCGAAGGCATGGGCCAGCGTGATGAT
>JBBQHZ010000143.1:0-10582 GCA_038324445.1 Rhodobacterales bacterium
CCCGGCCTTGTGAGCAAATCTGGGGAAAGTTTGTGGGTAAAACTTGGGCCGAATAACCATCCTTGGGCGTTGCAGGAACAGAACGCTTTGTCACAATCTTGCGCACGGCATGGCGTGGCCCACCGCCATCTGCTAGCCGAAAGAGGATGTTCCTGAATGGCGGTGCCGCCGTGAATGCCCATCCCGATCCCAGACAGCCCTCACCCCCTGCGCAAGTTGACACCAACAGCACGTCCGAGCGGTTGCAGCAGCTGTCCCACGACATCCGCTCGGCCATGTCCGACGTGCTGGGCGGCATCCGTCTGGTCGACACGCCCCGGCTGGATGCGCAGACCCAGACACAGATCGACCGCGTGCGCGCGGCAGCCGATATTCTGGCGGCCCTTGTCGATGACGTGCTGCTGACGGCGGCGGGCGAGACGGTCATCAAGGACAGGGGCGCAGATCTGTCGATGCGCGACTGGCTGGAAGCCCTCAACAAGCGCTGGACCGGACCCGCGACCGAGCGGGGGCGCCAGTTCATCATCCTGTGCGCCGGTGCCGTGCCCGAGCGGCTGGTGGTCTCGGGCCTCGACCTCGACCGCATCATCGGCAATCTGGTGGGCAATGCCCTGACCCATGTGCCGGCTGGCGATGTCCGGGTCGAGGTTGCGGCCGCGGCGGATGGCGGCCTGTCGATCACCGTATGCGATGCGGGGCCGGGCTTTCCGCCGGGCATTCTGGACGGTTCGGGCGAAGCTGTGCAGTCGGCCACACACGGCAGCGGCCTTGGCCTCAACATCGCGCGTCATCTTGCGGCGGCGATGGATGCCAGCCTGCACCTCTACAACGACCCCCATAATGACCCCCATAATGACCCCCATAATGACCCCCATAGTGACCCCCATGACGACCCCGTGTCGGGCGGTGGCCGGGTGTGCCTGACGCTCCCCCTCGAACGGGTGGATTGGGCAGACGAGGGCCGCCCCTCGACCGCCACGCCCGATCTGAGTGGTCTGCGCATTCTGGTGGCCGAGGACAACCTGACCAATCAGGCCATCCTGCGCCGGATGTTGCAGACGATGTCCGCCGAGGCGGTGTTCGTGGCGGATGGCCTGTCGGCGCTCGACGCGCTGCTGCGCGGGCCGTTCGATATTGGCCTGATCGACATCGAGATGCCGAAGATGTCCGGGCTGGAGGTGATGGAACAGGTGCGCGCCACGCCGGGACCGGTGTCGCGCATCCCGATGGTTGCCATCACCGCCTATGTCCTGCGCGACAACCGCGAGGCGATCTATGCCGCCGGGGCCGATGGGATCATCGGCAAGCCGATCGCATCGGCCGAGGATTTCGGGCGCACCATCCTGCGTCATGTCGGGCGGCCCTGTGGCCTGCCTGCGGCAGAGGACGTCGTGACCGGCACGGGCCTTTTGGAGAAGATGGATATCGACCGGCTTGAGCGACTGCTGGACGCAGCGGGCGCGGAGGGAAGCGGCGAACTGCTCGACCGTCTGGTGGAGGATCTGAGCGCGGTCCGGGATCTGCTGGAAGTCAGCGTCGGCGCCGGAAAACTGCCCGAGATCCGATCCCAGACCCATATCCTGATTGCCATTTCCGGGGCGGTCGGGGCGGATCGGCTGTGCCAGATGGCCGAAGTCCTGAACATCGCGGCCCAGCGGGGCGAGACCGGCCGGCTGGAGCCGATCTATGCCCCCCTGCGGGCCGATCTGGCGGATCTGATCGGACTGATCGACGGCTTTCGCTCCGATCATGCCTAGGCCCCTCGCGGGCGCTTGCGCTTGGCGTGTTGTCACCTCACACTGGCCCGCGCAAGGATCATGCCCGCGACCGAGGAGACCCACCGGATGCCCGAGACACGTCTGACCGATCTGGCCGCCGAGGTGCGATTGAACGCCCACGCGCCCTATTCGAACTTCAAGGTCGGATGCGCGATCCGAACGGTCGAGGGGCGGGTGTTTCAGGGCTGCAATGTCGAGAATGTGGCCTATCCCGAGGGCACCTGTGCCGAGGCCGGTGCCATTGCCGCGATGATCGCGGCGGGCGACACGCGCATCGCCGAGGTCGCGGTGATCGCTGACAGCCCGTCGCCGGTGCCGCCCTGCGGCGGTTGCCGGCAGAAACTGGCCGAGTTTGCCGATGCGGGAGTGGTCGTGACCATGGCCACGACCGATGGCGGGATGCTGGCCATGACGGTGGCCGAGTTGCTGCCCGGCCGCTTCACCGCCGCCCATATGGCCCATCCGGGCTAGACGCCGGGCCATGGGCGACGCGCGATCCATCCTTGAAAAGCTCCGTCAGGGCGACACCCTGACCGAGGCCGAGATATTCTGGTTCGCCGAAGGTCTTGCCACCGGCACCGTCAGCGACGCGCAGGCCGGGGCCTTTGCTATGGCCGTCTGCCAGCGTGGTCTGGGCGAGGAGGGGCGCGTGTTCCTGACCCGCGCCATGCGCGAAAGCGGCAGCGTTTTGCGCTGGGATCTGGACGGGCCGGTGGTCGACAAGCATTCCACCGGCGGCGTCGGCGATTGCGTGTCGTTGCTGCTGGCGCCGGCCCTTGCCGCCTGCGGGGCCTTCGTTCCGATGATCTCGGGGCGCGGGCTGGGGCATACCGGCGGCACGCTCGACAAGCTGGAGGCGATCCCGGGTTACAATATCCACGTCTCGCCCGACGATCTGCAGGATATCGTGGCCGATATCGGCTGTGCCATCGTAAGCGCCAGTGCCGACATCGCCCCCGCCGACAAGCGCCTTTACGGCATCCGCGACATGACCGGCACGGTTGCTTCGGTCGATCTGATCACCGCCTCGATCCTCTCCAAGAAGCTGGCTGCGGGGTTGGAGGCGCTGATCCTCGACGTCAAGCTTGGGTCCGGCGCGTTCATGGCGACGGAGGCCGAAGCAGTGGCGCTGGCCAACGCGCTGGTGGCCACGGCACAGGGGGCGGGCTGCATGACCTCGGCGCTGGTGACGGACATGAACCAGCCCCTCGCACGCTCGGCGGGCAACGCCCTGGAAGTGATCGAGGTGATGGAGGTCCTGACCGGGGCCGCACCCGAGACGGCGCTGGCGCAGTTGGCGATTGCGCTGGGCGGCGAAGTGCTGGCGCTGGGCGGCCTTGCCGCCGACGCCGCCGATGGCGAAGGCCGGATTGCCAAGGCCCTCTCAAGCGGCGAGGCGGCGGAGGTTTTTGGCGAGATGGTCGCCGAACTGGGCGGCCCGGCTGATTTCGTCGACCGCTGGCCCGATCGCCTGCCTGCCTCTCCGGTGCTGATGGACGTGCATCCCGGCGAGGCGGGATTCGTCGTCGCCATCGACACGCGCGCCCTGGGGGAAATCGTCGTCGCCCTCGGCGGCGGCCGGATGCGGGCCGAGGATCGCATCGACCCGGCGGTGGGCCTTTCGAACATCGCGCGCATCGGCATGCGGGTGGATGGCAGCACGCCGCTTGCCCGCCTCCATGCCAGCGCCGAGGACAAGGGGCGGGGTGTCGCCGCCAAACTGCGCCGCGCTTTCACGCTGGCCGATCGCGCGGTGAACGCGCCGCCGCTGATCCACGACCGGATCATCTGAGGTGGCCCGCGCCTTCCTTGTGGTGATGGACTCGGTCGGGTGCGGCGGCGCGCCAGATGCGGGGGCGTTCTTCAATGGCGATCTGCCCGATACCGGGGCCAACACGCTGGGCCACATCGCCGCCGCCTGTGCCGAGGGCCGGGCGGAAGAGGGTCGCGCAGGGCCGTTGCGACTGCCCACGCTCGACGCGCTGGGCCTTGGCGCCGCAATCCGCACCACCTCCGGCGCGCCGGGCGAGGGACTGGACGCCTTGCCCGAAGGCCTCTGGGGTGCGGCGCAAGAGGTCAGCCGCGGCAAGGACACCCCCTCGGGCCATTGGGAATTGGCGGGCCTGCCCGTGCCATGGGACTGGACCTATTTCCCCGACCTGCACGACAGCTTTCCCGATCATCTTCTGGCAGAGGTGCGGCAGCTTGCCGGCACCGACGGCACGCTGGGCAACGAACATGCCAGCGGCACCGAGATCATCGCGCGGCTCGGGCAGCGGCATCAGGAAACCGGCTGGCCGATCTGCTATACCTCCGCCGACAGCGTGTTCCAGATCGCCGCGCATGAGGAGAGCTTTGGTCTCGACCGCCTGCTGGCATTGTGCAAGGCGCTGGCCCCCACGCTCCACGAAATGCGCGTTGGCCGCGTCATCGCGCGGCCCTTCACCGGCGCGCCGGGGTCCTATGCCCGCACGGCCAACCGCCACGATTACGCCATGACGCCGCCCGGCACGACGCTGCTGGATTGGGCCGTCGCCGCCGGGCGCGACACCCATGCCATCGGCAAGATCAGCGATATCTTCGCGGGGCGCGGGGCGACCCATGTGCTCAAGGGACCGGACGCCGCGCTGATGGATCACCTTGCCGACACGGTTCTTACCGCGAAAGACGGCTCCCTCACCTTCGCCAATTTCGTCGAGTTCGACAGCCTTTATGGCCACCGCCGCGACATCTCGGGCTATGCGCGGCATCTGGAATGGTTCGATGCTGCCATCGCCCCAATCCTTGGCCTGCTGCGCCCCGACGATCTGATGATCTTCACCGCCGATCACGGCAACGACCCCACATGGCCCGGCACCGACCACACCCGCGAGCGGGTGCCGATCCTTGCCAAGGGCCCGTATTCGGGGCATCTGGGCATCCGCGCCTTCGCCGATGTGGGCGCGTCGATTGCGGCCCATCTGGGCCTGGCGGACCGCGGAGCGGGGGAGAGTTTCCTGTGAAAGACCTCAAAAAGATCGAGTTGCACCTGCATCTGGAAGGGGCCGCGCCCCCAGCCTTCATTCGCGGTCTGGCCCGCGAGAAAAAAGCCGACATCGCCCGCATCTTCACCGAGGATGGCGGCTATGCCTACCGCGATTTCCCGCATTTCCTCGAGGTTTACGAGGCCGCGACCTCGGTCCTGACCCGGCCCGAGGACTATGCCCGCCTGACCCGCGCCGTGCTCGAGGAAAGCGCCAGCAACGGCGTCATCTACACCGAAACCTTCCTGTCGCCCGATTTCTGCGGCGGCAGCGACATGGTCGCGTGGCACGAATATCTTGCCGCCATGCAGGAGGTCGCCACCGAGGCCGAGCGTGATATGGGCATCACGATGCGTGGCATCATCACTTGCGTGCGCCATTTCGGCCCCGACAAGGCGCGCGCCGCCGCCCGGTGCGCGGCGCAGACAGCGGGCGATTTCATCGTGGGCTTCGGCATGGGCGGCGACGAAAGCGTGCTAGCCCCCGCCGATTTCCGATGGTCCTTCGATTGCGCGCGCGAGGCAGGGCTGAAGATCACCACCCATGCGGGCGAATGGGGCGGGGCCAAATCCATCCGCGACAGCATCGAGGCACTCGATCCCGTCCGCATCGGGCACGGCGTGCAGGCCATCGACGACCCCGCCCTATGCGATCTGCTGGCCGAGCGCGGGATCGTGCTCGAGGTCTGCCCCGGATCGAATGTCTTTCTGGGCGTCTACCCGACGCTCAAGGCGCACCCGATCGAGCGGTTGCGCAAACGCGGCGTGAAAGTCACCGTCTCGACCGACGATCCGCCGTTCTTCCACACAACCATGACCCGCGAATACGAGGGCTTGGCCAAGACCTTCGACTATGACGAAGGGGTGTTCGCCGACCTCGCCGCCACCGCCATCGAGGCGGCCTTTTGCGACCAGTCCACCAAAGACCGCCTCAAGGAGCGCCTGAGCCAATGACCGCACACCTGACCATCGTCGATCACCCGCTGGTGCAACACAAGCTGACGCTGATGCGCGACAAGGGCTGTTCGACCATGTCGTTCCGCCAGTTGCTGCGCGAGATCAGCCACCTGCTGGCCTACGAGGTGACGCGCAGCCTGCCGATGACGACGGTGCGGATCGAAACCCCGCTGGAGCCGATGGACGCCCCCGCGATCGAGGGCAAGAAGCTGGCGCTGGTGTCGATTCTGCGGGCGGGCAACGGGTTGCTCGACGGGATTCTGGAGCTGATTCCCAATGCGCGGGTGGGCTTCGTGGGCCTCTACCGCGACCCCGAGACGCTGCAGCCGGTCCAATATTATTTCAAGGTTCCCGACGCGCTTGATGACCGGCTGACCATCGTGGTCGACCCGATGCTGGCCACCGGCAACTCGTCCGCGGCGGCCGTCGACCTGTTGAAGGCGGCAGGTGCGCGCAACATCCGGTTCCTGTGTCTCTTGGCGGCACCAGAGGGTGTGGCCCGGATGAAGGAGGCGCATCCCGATGTGCCCATCGTGACCGCTTCCCTCGACAGCCATCTGAACGCGCATGGCTATATCGTGCCGGGCCTCGGCGACGCGGGCGACCGGATGTTCGGAACCAAATAACCGTTTGGCTGCCTTTACTTGGCGGGACGACTCGCTCAGGATATCCACAAGCGATAATCTTGGGGGGTTACGCATGGCGAACGCGCTATGGCTTCGTGCTGCCGTATTGGGCCTGACTGCCGGGCTTTCGATGGGTGGCGTTTCATCTGCACAAGGGGTGCCTGCGGAGATTCCGTCGGCCAGCTATTCGGGCGACCAATATGTCGACAGCCGGGGCTGCGTCTTTGTGCGTGTCGGATTTGGCGCGACTACGGAATGGGTGCCGCGCGTCGGACGCGACCGGCAGCCGGTCTGCGGTTTCGCCCCCTCGGGCGGTGGCGCCGGTGGGGCGCCTGATCTGGCCTCGACCGCTGGCGTGACCATCATCGGCGGAGCGGCCCCCGCACCCGCTGCACCGGCACCGGCGCCCGCTGCACCGGCCCCGGTGGCCGCCGTTGCCCCGCCGCCGCAGGTGCGCGTCGTGGCCGCGCCTGCGCCCGTTACCATCATCGCGCCAGCCGCCGCCACCTCGGTCACCGGCTGCCCGAACCTACCGGCGGCGCAGCAACCCTACTTTGTCGGCGAAGATGTGCGCTGTGGACCGCAGGCCGTTCACCCGGCCGATCAGCGTCCGATCGGGGGAGGCTCGGCACTCGGCACGGGCGGCTCCGGGTCGGCGGTTGTCACCGGCACCCCGCGCAGCTTCGCGCTCAGCGCGCCGCCGCCGGGCTATGCCCTGGCCTGGGATGACGGCCGCCTGAACCCCTACCGGGGCCTTGGCACGCCGCAGGGCGCCGCACAGATGGCGCAGGTCTGGACCAACACGGTCCCGATGCGCGCGGCACCGATCGTGTTGGGCACCACCCAGCCTCGCGCCCGACCCGTCGCGCGGGAGGGCGATCAGGAATTTGCCCTCGGCGGCGGCGGTGGCGGTACCGAACCGGGCGACAGCCTCCCGCGCGCCCGCGTCCCGGCACCGGACCAGCCGGTGGCACCGGCGAACGAAGTGCGCGTGGGCGCCGGGCATCAGCACGTGCTGGCGGGCACTTTCGGCAGCCAGGCTGAAGCGACGGTGGCGTATCAGCAACTGGCCTCTGCCGGGTTGCCCGCGCGGCTTGGCCAGGTTCAGCGGCAGGGAACGACCATGTTCGTGGTCATGGCCGGGCCCTACGGCGATCCGCAATCGCTGGGGCGTGCGGTGTTGCAGGCGCGGGGCGCGGGGTTCCCCGGCGCCGTCACCCGCGACTGACGCCCTCGAAAAGACCGGGTCAGCCTGAGCAGATTTCCTGCAGGCTGACCCAATCCGCATCGCTCAGCACCGGATCGTTGGTCAGGCCCCGCATCGGGTCGCCCTCGATCAGGGTCAAAACCGTCTCGCCCGAGACATCGCGGGCGAAGGCATAGGGTTGCGACGAGATCTGCGCCTGCGCAAATTGATCCAGCAGGGCTTGCGTGCCGACCATCGGCGCCTCTTCCGACAAAAGCCGCGCGGCATGGGCGGCGATGGCTTCATCCGCTATCTCGCCCGTGGTCAGAAGCCGGAAGGTGACGCGCAGACCGGCCTCGGTCAGGAACACCTCGACCGGGTCATGCACGGCACTGCGCACCCGTTCCACCAGCAGGTAGCCCGCCAGCACATCGGGCGTCTCGAAATCTTCGACCAGCGCGGCGGAGACGGCGATGATGTTGCCCGGCAGGCTGATCGTGTCGGGGATGCCCGCCGGAAAGATGACCAGTTGGGGCGGATTGTCCGTGCCGAAGCTGCGCACCGACACCCGTTGCAGCGCCATCCGCCCGCCCGGCCCGGCGCAGGGCAACCCGGCACTGGTCGTCAATCGCCCGACCAGCTGCTCGCCAATCTCCAGCCGCTTGGCGCTTGGCAGCAAGGCCACCGTCTGGCGGATCAGCGCATCGGGCAGCCAGAACACCACCAGCACGCCGAGCGCCGCCGTGAAACCGCCCGCCAGTGCCAGCCGCAGGCGTCCGGGGCGCGGGCGGGTGCGGGCGATGGCGCTGCGGATGCGCTCGATCACCTCGACCATGGCCTCGTCGGAGACTTCCAGCAATTCCTCGCTGTCGTCGCCGGGGGCGAACAGGGCAGGCGTCTTGCCGGGGTTCAGCCTCTCGATCGCAGGCAACGACCAATGGCCTACCGCCTCGCCCGCCGCCGTCGACATGACAAGCGTCGCAGTGCCCAGCGACACGATCACCTCGCGGCGCTGGTCGTCTGCCCGTTCGCGCCAGAGGCCGAGGGCTTCCAGCCGCCGATATTCGGCAAGCGCCGTCATGGATGCGTTCCGAGCCTGTTGACTGCGTTGTTTATAAGGCCAGCCTACCTGATGGCAGAGGGGGGCTCAACTCATTGCTGGAAATGGCTGAAAGGGCGTCAGGCGCGGACGGCCTTGGGGGGAAGCGCCTTGGCCAGCGCGCGCAGCTCGAATTTCTGGATCTTGCCGGTGGAGGTCTTGGGCAATTCCTGGAACACCACCCGCTTGGGCGTCTTGAAACCCGCCAGATGCGAGCGGGCAAAGGCGATGATCTCGGCCTCCAGCGCCTCGGCGCCGTCCTTCAACTCCACGAAGGCGCAGGGGATTTCACCCCATGTGTCGTCGGGTGCTGCCACCACGGCGCAAAGCAGGACGGCCGGATGGCGCATCAGGACGCCCTCGACCTCGACCGAGCTGACATTCTCGCCACCCGAAATGATGATGTCCTTGGCCCGGTCCGAGATCTGGATGTAGCTGTCGGGATGCTGCACGGCGATGTCGCCGGTGTGGAAATAGCCGCCCCTGAAGGCCTCGGCGGTGGCTTCCGGGTTCTTGTAATAGCCCTTCATCGTGGCATTGCCGCGCATCATGATTTCGCCCGTCGCGGTGCTGTCCATGGCGATCTGGGTCATGGTTTCGGGTTCCATGACGGTGATGTGGTCCATGTTGGGGAACGCCACACCTTGCCGCGCCTTGATGGTGGCGCGGTCGTCGCCCTGCAGATCACCCCAGAGATCGTCCTGCCACGTGCATTCGGTGGCGGGCCCGTAGACTTCGGTAAGGCCGTAGACCTGCGTGACGTTGAAGCCCATCGTCTCGATGGCGGCCAGCGTTGCGGCGGCGGGCGGCGCTCCGGCGGTGAAGACATTGACGATCTGCGGAAAGCTGCGGCGGTCGGCGGGTTTGGCGTTGACCAGCATGTTCAGCACGATGGGCGCGCCGCCGAAATGGGTCACGCCCTCGTCCGCGATGGCGTCATAGATCGCCCTTGCGGTGATGTCGCGGCAACAGATCGTGGTGCCGCCAAGGGCCGGCATGGCCCAGACGTGGCACCAGTTGTTGCAATGGAAAAGCGGCACGATGGTGAGGTATGTCGGGTAAAGCACCATGCGCCAGCTGATCGGCGTGCCAAGGGTGATGAGGTAGGCCCCCCGGTGGTGATAGACCACACCCTTGGGCCTTCCCGTGGTGCCGGAGGTGTAGTTGAGCGCGATGCTCTCCCACTCGTCTTGCGGCATATGCCACGGCGCGGTTGGATCACCCTCGGACAGAAGCTCTTCATAAGTGGCATGGCGACCGGTGGCGGGATGGCCTGCGGCGGCATCGGGCACCTCGATCACGATGGGGGCGGGGCCCGCCATCGCGGCGATGGCCTGTTCGGCGAGGGGCAGGAACTGGGTATCGACGAAGAGGAGCGCCGCCTCGCCATGGTCGAGGATATAGCTGACCGTGGAGAGATCGAGGCGGGTGTTGATGGCGTTGAGCACCGCGCCGCAGGCCGGGACACCGAAATGCGCCTCCACATGGGGATGGGTGTTGGGCAGGAGGGTGGCGACCACGTCGCCGGGCCGGATGCCGCGCCGGGTGAGGGCCGAGGCAAGGCGACTGACGCGGGCGTGGTATTGGGCATAGGTGGCGCGGAACGGGCCATCGACGAGGGCGGTGCGATGCGGGAACACCCGTGCCGCACGGATGAGGTGGCTGAGGGGCGTAAGGGGCACATGATTGGCGCTGTTCTTGTCGAGCCCGGTTTCGTCTTTCATCCAGCCCATGTCGATTTCTCCCGATGCGACCCGATGTGAACGGTCAAAGATGTGATGGCGCAGTCTGGGCAGAAATGAAAGGGCGCGCTACGGGGCGGGTGTAGTAGCGGGGGGGGGGCGCCCCCCCCCCCCCCCCCGGGGTAGGAGGAGATTAGGGGTTGGTTTGGGGCAACCCCCCCCCCCCCCCCCC
>JBBQHZ010000144.1:0-10551 GCA_038324445.1 Rhodobacterales bacterium
CTCGCGCGCCGACTGGACCAATGCCCTGACCGGCCCGGTGACCGAGCGTCAGACGGGCGGCGCCTTCACGCTGGCGGGCTACTATGGCGCCTGGGTGGAGGAGGAGTTCTGGATCGCCGTCGTGAACACCGCCATCGTGACAGTGTCGGTGGTCATCATCTCTCTCTGTCTTGGCACGCTGGGGGGCTATGCGCTGGCGCGCTCGGGGTTCAGATACACTTTCTGGCTTCTGATGCTGGCGCTGGTGTTCCGCGCCATGCCCCATGTCACGCTGGTGTCGGGCTATCTGCTGCCGTTCTTCGAGCTCAACATCTGGGGCTATCTGCCGACGACGATCATCGTGCTGGTGGCGATCAACCAGCCCTTCACGCTCTGGATGCTGCACAGCTTCTTCAAGTCGATCCCCAAGGATCTGGACGAGGCGGCGATGGTGGATGGCTGCACGCGGTTTCAGGCGTTCCGGCTGGCGATCATTCCCGTCATGTGGCCCGGCGTCGTCACCACCGGCCTGTTCAGCTTCCTGCTGGCCTACAACGACTTCGCCGTCACCTCCATGCTGCTGAGCCAGGAGAATACAACCATGATCCCGCGCATCAACAGTTTCCTTGGCACGACTCAGGAAGAGGGTCGGGTGATGTATGCCGTCGCCGCCGTGGTATCGGCCATCGTGCCGCTCTTCTTGCTGATCCTGTTCTTTCAACGTCAAATCGTGTCCGGCCTGACCGCCGGCGCGGTCAAGGGATAGGGGGGGCGCCATGGCCAGATTGCAGCTGAAGAACGTGCACAAGCGTTGGGGCAGTTTCGTGGGCGTCGAGAACTTTGACCTCGACATCGCGGACGAGGAATTTCTGGTGCTGCTGGGGCCGTCGGGCTGCGGCAAATCCACCACGATGCGGATGATCGCGGGGCTGGAATCCGTGACCGAGGGCGAGATCTGGCTGGGCGACCGGATGGTCAACACCCTCGAGCCCAAGGACCGAGACATCTCGATGGTGTTCCAGTCCTACGGGCTTTACCCGAACCTGTCGGTCTACGAGAACATCCGCTTCCCGCTGCGCGTGCGCAAGGTGCCCAAGGACCAGCACCACGACATGGTGATGAAGGCGATCGCGATGGTCGAACTGGAGCCGTTCAAGGACCGCCGCCCCGCCGACCTGTCGGGCGGCCAGCGCCAGCGCGTGGCACTTGGGCGTGCCATCGTGCGCAAGCCGACGGTGTTCCTGATGGACGAGCCCCTGTCGAACCTTGACGCGAAGTTGCGCGTCTCCACCCGGGCGCAGATCAAGAACCTGCAATCGAAGCTGAAAACCACCACGGTCTATGTCACCCACGACCAGATCGAGGCGATGACGCTGGCCGACCGCGTGGTGGTGATGAATGCGGGCAAGATCCAGCAGGTCGGCACGCCGACCGACATCTACGACATGCCTGCCAATACCTTCGTCGCAAGTTTCATCGGATCGCCCGCCATGAACCTTGTGGAGGGCAAGCTGCAAGCGGGCGTGTTTGAGGGCCGGGGCGTGCGTGTCGAAGGCCTGCCCGCCCATGTCGCGGGCGATGTCACTCTGGGCTTTCGCGCCGAGGATGCCGAGATCGTCGCCAGCGGCGGCCAGATCGCGGCGCCGATGTATTCCATCGAGTTGCTGGGCGAGGCGTCGATGATAACCTGGCGGCTGGGCGAGGCGCTGGTTTCGGTCAAGACCAACAAGGAGTATCGTGCCGCCATCGGCGATCAGGTAGAGGCATCGGTGCCCGCCGCGATCTGCCACCTATTCGATACAAAATCCGGCGAGCGCATCGCACCCTGAGAGGGGTGCGATGCCCGTCCATCACATGCCCTCAGGGAGTCCTCGATGACCATCCGCCACCTCAAGACCGCCAAGTCGCACGCGGCGCGCGCCGAAGACGACGCCAAGACCCGCGCTTCGGTCGAGGCGATCCTGCACGATATCGAGGCGCGGGGCGATGCCGCCGTGCGCGACATGTCCGAGAAGTTCGACAATTACTCGCCAGCCTCGTTCCGCCTGTCGGACGGCGAGATCGAGGCGCTTATGAACACGGTCACCGACCGCGAGATGGCCGATATCCGGTTCGCCCAGGATCAGGTGCGCCGGTTCGCGCAGGCGCAGCGCGCCTCTATGCTGGATATCGAGGTTGAAACGCTGCCGGGCGTGATCCTTGGCCACAAGAACATTCCGGTGCAATCGGTCGGCTGCTACGTGCCCGGCGGCAAGTTCCCGATGGTGGCCTCGGCGCATATGTCCGTTGCCACGGCGGACGTGGCCCGGGTGCCGCGCATCATCGCCGCCACCCCGCCCTTCAAGGGCGCACCCAATCCCGCCGTGATCGCGGCGATGAAATTGGGCGGCGCGCATGAGATCTACGTGATGGGCGGCATTCAGGCCATCGGCGCGATGGCGCTCGGCACCCAGACCATCGAGCCCGTCCACATGCTGGTAGGCCCCGGCAACGCCTATGTGGCCGAGGCTAAGCGGCAATTGTTCGGGCGCGTCGGCATCGACCTCTTTGCCGGGCCGACCGAGACCATGGTGATCGCCGACGACACCGTGGACGGAGAGATCTGCGCCACCGACCTTCTGGGGCAGGCGGAACACGGCTACAACTCGCCCGCCGTCCTGCTGACCAACTCTGACAGGCTGGCGCGCGATACCCTGGCCGAGATTGCGCGGCTCTTGAAGATCATGCCCACCGCCGATACCGCCGGCAAATCGTGGGAGGATTACGGCGAGGTGATCGTGTGCGACACCTACGAGGAAATGTTGCAGGTCGCCGACGACATCGCGTCCGAGCATGTGCAGGTGATGACCGACCGCGACGACTGGTTTCTGGAGCACATGACCTGCTTCGGCGCGCTATTTCTGGGCGCGCGCACCAATGTGGCCAATGGCGACAAGGTCATCGGCACCAACCACACGTTGCCGACCAAGAAGGCCGGGCGCTACACCGGCGGGCTGTGGGTCGGCAAGTTCCTGAAAACCCATAGCTATCAGAAGATCCTGACGGACGAGGCGGCGACGTTGGTGGGTGAATACGGATCGCGTCTGTGCATGTTGGAGGGCTTTGTGGGCCATGCCGAACAATGCAACATCCGAGTCCGGCGCTATGGCGGGATCAACGTGCCCTATGGTGAAGGGGCGCCCTACAGCGAAGCCGCCGAATAGGCAGTCCGCCTTCCACCGTAACACCACCCCTGCCCTTCTTCCGCAATACCGGGACCCTGACCATGACTCTGCATGACACCCCCACCCTCCCGATGGAAAGCCGCATCGTCCGCTATGGCGAGTTGCAGCCCTGCAAGACCGCCTTCATCGACGCCCACACGCCAGGGTCCGACCAGAAGGAGAACTTCACCATCATCGGCGGCGGTGTCAGCGAAAGCCCGGATCAGCATGTTCACCTGTCGATCCCCCACGGTTTCAACATCGGGGCGGCAGGCCAGCCGCCCCGGTGCCGCAACTCGCTCCACTCCCACCGCACTGCCGAGGTGTTCTTTGTCCTGTCGGGCCGCTGGCGGTTCTTCTGGGGGCGCTATGGCACCGCGGGCGAGGTGACGCTGGAAAAGGGCGACATCATCAACATCCCCACCGGCATCTTCCGCGGCTTCGAGAATATCGGCGAGGATTACGGGATGATCATGGCCATTCTCGGGGGCAACGATGCCGGGGGCGGCGTGATCTGGGCGCCGCAGGTGATCGAGGATGCCGCCGGTCACGGGCTGGTTCTGGGAGAGAATGGCAAGCTCTACGACAGCAAGAAGGGGCAGAAACTGCCCGAGGGCATCCGGCCGATGCCGCTCCTGACGACCGAGGAATTGAAGGCCTATCCGGAGCCCACCACTGCCGATGTCGTGCCGGGCCATGTGGCGCGTTACTGGGACATGGTGGCGCTGGCCGACCGCAAACCGGTGCAGGTGATCGGCGAGAACGGCCTCTTGCGCGACAGGCCGGGGTTCGAGGTGGCGCTGCTGACGCGCGGGTCGGCCAGCCCGCAGATGCATACGCATGATCGCCCCTCGGTCCTGATGCCGGTGACGGGGCACTGGCGGGTCAGTTGGCCCGATGGCTCGGCCACGCTTGCCCCCGGCGATACGATGAGCGTGCCCGAGAACCTGCCCCACAACGCCCTGCCGTCGATGACGGGCGACGCCGCGCTCTATCACATCGTGGCGACCGACGATCCTGCCGGATCGACTTGGCGGGGCTGATAGAGGGGAGCTTGCCCCCTACCCCGCCTGAAGACGGTCGAGCCGAACGGGCGGCCTTTCGGTCGCCGTCCAGCCCCTCGCTGGCGCTTTGGCGCACGGCGGGGCGCGCGACCTGTTCGACGCCCTCTCGCGTCATCCAATGATGCGTTGCAATCTTCACATTGGCCCCGACCCAGAGCCCACTGGTATGGCGCGCCGCCGCCATCGTCGGCAGCGTGTGGTTGGTGCCGCAGCACTTGTCGGAATAGACCACGCTTGCCAATTCGCCGATGAACAGCGAGCCGTAATTGCGTAGCCGTGCCGCCATGCCGTGGGGTCAGCGGTGTGCACCTGCAGATGCTCGGCGGCGACGTGGTTGGAATAGGCGATCATCGCGGCGTTGTCCGCGCAGACCGCGATCTCGCCATGGTCGTGCCAGGCCTGCGCGGCGGTTCGCGCGGTGGCGATCGTTTGCAGCTGGCGCGCAACCTCGACCTCGATCGCTTCGGTCAGCGCCCTGTCTGTGGTGATAAGGCCCACGCGGGTCCGCACATCATGCTCGGCCTGTGCAAGGAGGTCGGTCGCGATCATTTCGGCGTCGCTGGTGTGATCGGCAAGAATGTAGATCTCGGACGGGCCAGCAAGCTGATCGATGCCGACGACCCCGAAAACCTGCCGCTTGGCCTCGTTCACATAGGCATTGCCGGGGCGCACGATCTTGTCGACGGCGGGCACCGTCTGGGTGCCATAGGCCATCGCGGCAATCGCCTGCGCGCCGCCGATGCGGAAGATGCGGTCGGCGCCCGACAGATGGCAACCCGCGATCATTGCCGGGTGGGCGTTGGGGGGCAGGCAGGCTATGTCCTCGCCCACACCGGCAACCTTGGCTGGAACGATGGTCATGACCGGGGCCGACAGCAGCGGATAGCGCCCGCCCGGCACGTAGCAGCCGACGCGCCCGATGGGGATCACGCGGTGGCCCAGATGCACGCCAAGCAACACCTTGACCTTCAGCGGCAGAAGGGTGGCAAGCTGCGCCTTGGCGAACCGTGTGGCATTAGCAACGGCAAACTCGGTATCGGCGCGCGTCTGCGGGTCGATCGCCGAGAGGCCGCTTCGCGGTCCTGTCGGTTGACCTCGAACGCTGTCAGGTCGGCCTTGTCGAACCGCGCGGCATAGTCCGCCACGGCCGCGTCGCCCCTGTCGCGAACATCGGCAAGGATCGCCGCCACAACTGTTTCGACTCTGCCGGCTTCGGACCCGAGGTCGCGTTTGGGCGCGCGGAGGTGGTCGATCCCGGGAAACTGCTGCGGAGCCATTGGACGCGTCCCTTTCGCTTGGCGCGGCGCCGGAGCGGCGGGCGGGTCGGACGGGGCGAGGCTAGGGCGCGCCCACGCTGCGATCAAATCCAATCCATTATTGAAGGGGGCAAAGACCCCTTCAAATGAAAGAACGCCGCCCCAAGCACTGCCGGGGCGGCGTTCCGTTATCGTTTGAAACGCCAAGGGGCGCAGAAATGATCAATCCAGATGCATCAATCCAGATGCGCGGTTTCGGCCAGAAGGTCGGCCAGTTCGCCCCGCATGATCTGCAATGCCGATTGGTCACCGGAGTTTTCGGCATCGCGGATCGCCGCAGCGAAGGCGTCTTCGACGGACCGTTCACCCGAGCGGATCTGATCCATGATGTCGGTATCGATCTCGTCGAACCACGACCGCATGGAAACAACGGCGCGATTGATCTTGCCCATCACCCCCTCGCCCTCGTCGAGTATGTCGGGCAACAGAGCGTGCAGCCGCGCGTGGTGCGAGCGGTGGAGCGTCAGGAACTGCCGGGCGGTGGGCCGGAATTCCGGATCAGCCTTTTCGACCACCGTCTCGAACCCGGCGATCGTGTCGATGATCGCCTGATGCAGGTCCAGAAAGCTTTCGGGAACCCTGTCAGTCAGATGCTGTTGCGTCGTCATGGTATACCTCCTTCAGACCGGGAGTGTCATGTCAGCGGGTCATCGGCTCCACGTCACAGCGCGGCGCGATTGCCTTTGGGACCCGCGACGAACCAGGCGACGAGGCCCAGGATCGGCAGTGCCAGAATGACGATTGTCCAGATGACTTTGGCCGCCGTCGAGGCGGAACTGGTCAGAACGTTGTAGATCGCCCAGATGTCGAGGGCGAGAATGACTAGACCAAGCAAGCCATATTCCATGGGAAATTTCCTTTCTTAAGGGCATGGGGGGCATCAGGGGCCCGCGCATCAGCAAGCAACGGCATCGGGCTGGATGGGTCAGCTTAGAATACGAAATTGATGATGAAGCCAACAACGACGACGAGACCGACGATATAGATGATCGAGCGCATTTTTTCTTACTCCTGTTTCAGCCTGATCAACGTGCCGGAGCAGAGTTGGTTCCCACAACGACGTACAATATCCGAATTCGGCAGGTGACGTCTCGTCAGGTCGTTCGACGCAGCGGAAGGCGGAACTTTCCGACGTTTCGGGCGTTCGCGCGCGCGTGTGAAATTAGAATGTCGGATCAAATCCCTCGATATAGAATTTGGGAATAAATGAATTGATGGGGAACCGCTCCGCGTATCGGGCGTTGCCTTCCCGAGTGCAATACGCACTGCCTGAACTTAAAAATCTGGCTGAAATGAAAAACTGGAGAATTCCAATGAAAAAGCTTCTGCTTTCCACCACCCTCCTTGCAACTGTTGCCGCGTCGGGCGCGGCCCTTGCAGATGCCCACACGGGCCTGTTCCGCACCGAGGCCGCCGCTGACGAAGTACGCGCCTCCGAGTTTATCGGGATGCGCGTCTATGCAGCCGAAGCTGGTGCTACCGAGGCCGAGTACATGGGCGTGCAAGACGACTGGAATGATGTTGGTGAGATCAACGACGTGATCTTGTCGCGTGACGGCGCCGTTGAGGCCGTTCTGGTCGATATCGGTGGCTTCCTTGGCATCGGCGAGCGTCAGGTGGCCATGTCCATGACCAACGTCTCTTTTGTCAGCGATGGCGACACCGATGACGCGGACGATTTCTTCCTTGTTGTCCCTGCCAGCCGCGCAAACTTCGAGGATGCGCCTGAATATACGGGCATGATGGGCGATGACGCCGCCATGGGGACCGCTACGGAACCCATGACCGAAGGCGATGACACCGCCATGGGCACCACCACCGAGCCCATGACCGAAGGGGACGACACTGCCATGGGCACGATGCCGATGCGCGACGGGTATACCCCCGTCGAGCGGGAAACGCTGACCGCCGAGGCCCTTACCGGCACAGAGGTCTATGGGTCCGGAGACGAGTGGATCGGCGATGTTTCGGAGCTGACCCTGTCCGAAGATGGCAACATCAACGAGGTCATCGTCGATGTGGGTGGCTTCCTTGGCATTGGCGTTAAGCCGGTCGCCCTGTCGTTCGACGAGATCGAGATCATGCGGGAGGCCGATGGCGAGGTCATGCGCGTGTTCGTTTCGATGACGGAAGAAGAGATTGAAGCGCTGCCGACCTACGAGAACTGAGCCTGTATTTGATCTTTTCAGATAGCGACAGGAAATGATCTGATCTCCAGGATCGCCCCCCCTTGAAAAGGTGGGCGATCTTTCTGCGTGGAATATTCGCTGGAATTAAAGTTGGCCTCGCGGAATTTCCCTGAGAAAATCCACTCCGATATGAGGTCGGGAACTTTCTTCGTGGGCGCACGTTGTCCTTGCAATTGATGAATAGGAGAACGTCATGACAAACCCTGATGTGAATACCTCGGAACAGGCCCGTCGCCACCGCCCGTCATTGATCGCGATTGCGATTGCTGTGACCTTTGCCGCGGTTTTGTTCCTCTGGTTCCTGTTCGTTGCGGTCGATCCCGAAAATGACGGTCTGAACGACGCAGATGCGACCATCGGTGCCGAACCGGCCACGACTGAACCGGCTACAACCGAACCGGTCACAACTGAACCGGCAACAACCGAACCAAGCACAACCGAACCGACAGATGTCGAACCGGTCGTTCCCGAAGAGACCAACTGATCCCCCTATCCACTCACCCTTTATGGAGGCTCCCATGGCCGAGATGAAAAAAGCTGCGGAGACGCTGAAGTCGAAAGCCGAAGACATCGGCACCGCTACGAAGGAACACGGTGCTGCCGCCGCGACCGAGGCGCGATCGGCCGTGTCCGATCTGGCGCAGTCCGCAAGGACGCGTGTCGAAGAGGAAGCGTCGACCGTGCAGACCAGCATCGCCGATGGCATCGACGCCGTCGCCGGGCGGGTATCGGAAGCCGCCGGCAAGATGGCACCCGACGCGCCGCACACACGATCGGCTGAAGCTGTGGCCGGTCGTCTGGAAGGCGCTGCGCAAGCGGTGCGCGACACCGATCTGCAGATCCTGCCCGAACGCCTATCGGCTTTCGCGCGCCGCAACCCGGCCGCGTTCCTGGGCGGGGCCGCCATCCTCGGGATCGCGGTTGGTCGCTTCCTGAAAGCGCAATCGCCGACGCCCGAGGTGGCAAGCCTGTCCGACCTTCGCGCTGACGATGCGCGCCGCGGGGCTATGTCGAAATGACCATGCAACCTGCGCCGGAAACCGTCGGCTCGGCCCTATCCGCGGTGCTGACGCATGTGACGACGCTGGTGCGCAAGGAACTCCAGCTCGCCAAGGCCGAGATGGGCGATCAGATAAGCCGCGCCGCGGTCGGCATCTCACTGATGGTGCTGGCGGTCGTGATGCTGCTGATCGCCCTCAACGTTCTGGCGGGCGCTGCTGTTGCGGGCCTTGTGGCGGCGGGTCTGACGCCCGCCTGGGCGTCGGTGGCGGTTGCGGCAGCGTTCCTGCTGCTGATGCTGATCGCGGGCCTTCGAGGGCGCGCAATGTTGAAAACCGTCAAGCTGGTGCCGTCCGATACGGTCGGCGCACTGGCCAATGACTTCGAAACTCTGAAGGAGAGCTTCCATGACGCATGACGACGTGACCAAGAAGATCGAAACCGAAATTGCCCATGAACGCAAGGCATTGGCGGATAGCTTGTCCGAGTTGACGGATCAGTTCGCGCCCGAAAAGATGATGGCGAGCGTCTCCGAGGCGATCAAGACCCATGGCGGCGATCTGGCCGAAACCGTGATGCGCAATGCGCGCGAAAATCCGGTGGCGGTGGGTCTGATCGGCGTCGGCGTTGCTTGGCTGCTGTTCAACGGCACCTCGCGCAAGGCGTCGGAACCGTCCCGGCCCTATGACGGTTCCGACCGCGCGCCATCGCCCGGCTTCGCGCGCGACACCTCGCCCGACAGCTTCACCTCCCGTCTGGCGGCTGCCGAGGCGGCAATTCAGGAAGAGCGTTATGGCGTCAAGCCCGAGGCCTCGGAAACCAGCGGTCTGCGCGCGCGCGTCGCGAAATCGGCGGCGCACATGCGCGACATGCTCTACGACGGTACTCACGAGCTGAGTGATATTGCCCGCGAACGCGTCATTCAGGCGCGCGAGAAGGCCATCATGGCACAGCACCGGATCGAGGCTGCCGCCGTGCAGGCTTCGGACAGCGGGCGTAGGCTCTTTGCGGACCAGCCCTTGCTGGTGGGGGCGGCGGTTGCTGCCGCCGGTGCAGCGGCCGCGATGGCCCTGCCCCGCACCCAGATCGAGGATAACCAATTCGGCGCGCATCGCGATACGCTGGTCGAAGAGGCAACCCGCGTCTGGCACGAGGAAGTCGCCCGCGCCAAGCGTGTGGGATCTGCGGTTGCGGATGAAGCCAAGGTGATGGCGAATGAGGCCGCCGCTGCGATGCCCTCTGGGAACGAAGCGGTGGACGCGGCCGAGGGTACGCTGCGCTCGTCCGCGGAACGTCTGGTGGACCGCGCCAAGGAAGCGGCGCAGTCCTGATCGGATTGATCTGAACGGTATTTGTAGAAGAAGGGGCGCCGCAGCGATGGGGCGCCCTTTTTCATGGGCGTATGGCGGGGCGGTGACGGGTGGGAGGAAAGCCAAGACCCATCCCACAAGGCTCTCTGACCACACCGCAGCGATCCGCGCAAAGGAAAAAGGCGCCGCATTTCTGCGGCGCGTTCAGGTCGATAATATTTGACCTGTTTAGGGACTCAGTCGTCGGATCGGGTGTCGAACCGACGATAATGGGCATTACCCCCGACATTCCCACGACGCACATCACGCCTGTCGACGCCATCGGGCCGTGGTCCATTGCCGGTGCGGGGAGATTGATCGCCACGCGTCACGCCCATGATCACGCAGGCCGCAATTGCCAGCGCAACAATGCCCAGAATGAGGATTTCGTTTGTCATAAGTCGTCCTTCCGGTGTGGTATCGGGAAGCAAACCCCTCCTGACTGGGATGGT
>JBBQHZ010000145.1:0-10429 GCA_038324445.1 Rhodobacterales bacterium
CGTCGATCTGGTCGTAGGCCTTGAAATCACCAAAATACTTCGTGATCGCCGCCGTCAGCGTCGTCTTGCCGTGGTCCACGTGACCAATCGTCCCGATGTTCACATGCGGTTTCGTACGTTCGAACTTTGCCTTGCCCATGGTGTGGCGTCCCGTAATTGAGGGGCAGACGCGCAAAAGCGCCGTTGCCCGGATATCTGCATCGCGGGCGAGGTATGCGCCTCGGGCGGAAAAATCAAGCAGTCAGTTAACTGGCACCTCAGGGCAAGGCGCCGCGTCGGTGGGCACACACTCGGCGACTTCCGCAGCGCTTTCTGCGGCCGCGTCCACGGCAGCCTGTGCCTCGGCCGCTTCGGCCAGCGCTTCGACACCGCTGACGGCGGCGGCGGCCTCGTCGGGGCTGATGTTGAACCACTCCGGGTTCTGCAGCATGTAGAGTTGCACCCGACGCGCCGCGTTGCGTGCCAGCACCTGCATCTGCTCGGTCCGATTGCGCGCAATGCCCGATCCCACAAGCAGCGTTTCGGGCGAGGTGCCTTCGAACACGATGATCTGCTCCGGTTCCTCGTGCAGTTTGCGGCCCAGCGCGTCGTCCCAGATGTTGACCGACAGCACCAGGATAGACCGCGGGCTGAGGATGATCGGAATGCCCGGCGGCGCCAGCGCATAGCCATCGACCGCGATGCCGATGTGATAGAGACGGTCGCCCTCATAGGCGCCGAAGCGGCGATCGATTTCGGCGACCAGAATCTCTTCCCACTCTTCGGGCGTCGCGTTCCGCGACGGCGGGACCTGCTGCATGTTGTCGGCGACAACGATGTTGTGGGACAACCGGAAGTCGCCCATCGGCGGCAATTCCTCATCCAGCGGATCACCCGCGGCGCAGGCCGCAAGGATCAGCACAAAGCCAAGGGGGATAAGGCGGGCCAGATGGACCATGGGGCGGACTCCTGCAGCAAACATGGCGCGAACCTAGGGAAGCAGCGCCGGAGGGTAAAGGCTTGGCGCGCGTTCTGACGGGGAAGTGTTACCTGATTTCCCGCCGCGTCCCTCCGATTTGGCCCTCCCTACGGCGGATTCTCGCGCAAGTCCCGGTGCTGCGGCCTCAGGTGAAGCGGTTGTCGCGCGGGAATCCGCGCGGCGCCATCCGGCCCGCCGTGGCGCGCTTGGCGGTCCATTCCTCCAGCGCCATCTCGGTGCGGGTCCGGCCTGCCGGGTCCAGCCAGCTGAGCCCGTCCGCCAGCCGGAAGGTCCGCGCATCGGCCAAGCCGCCATCCTTGAACTTCTGCAACCGCACACCCTTGCCGCGACCGAGTTCGGGCAATTCATCCAGCGCAAAGACCAGCATCTTGCGGTTCTGGCCCACCACCGCGACGTGATCGTCGCCCTCCGCCACGGCGCGGCAGACAAGGGCGGTCACGCCATCCTTGACGTTCAGCACCTGCTTGCCGGACCGCGTCTGCGCAAGGATTTCCTCCTCCGCCAAAAGGAAACCATCCCCGGCGCTCGACGCCATCAACCGCCTGGCCCCCGGGCGATGCACGAACAGGTCGACGATCTGCACTTCGTTGGGCAGGTCCACCATCAGGCGCAGCGGCTCCCCCAGACCGCGCCCACCGGGCAAGCCATTGGCCGACAGCGTATAGACGCGCCCCTGACTGCCGAGCACCAGTATCTTGTCCGTCGTCTCGGCCCGCAGGGCGAAACGCGGCCCGTCGCCGTCGCGGAACTTCATCTCGGCGCCGGGATCGACATGACCCTTCATGGCGCGGATCCACCCCATACGGGAGCAGACGACCGTAATCGGTTCCCGCTCGATCATCGCCTCGATCGAGAACTCGGGCGTCTCGCCCGCTTCGGCGAACTGGGTGCGGCGCGCGCCGAACGGGGTCTTGGCGCCGAATTTCGTGCGCATGTCGCGCAATTCGTCCGCGATCTTTGCCCATTGCAGGGTCGCTTCGCCCAACAGATCGTCCAAACCTGCGCGTTCCTCCATCAGGCGGTCGCGCTCTGCCTGCAACTCCATCTCTTCCAGCCTGCGCAAGGACCGCAGGCGCATGTTCAGGATCGCCTCGACCTGCACCTCGGTCAACTCGCCCTCGCCCGGATCCGGCGTCCTGTAATCCCGCTCCGACGTGGCGCGGACAAAATCCTGCCCCCAATCCTCGCGCATCAGCGCGTCCTTAGGCGTGTCGTCATAGCGGATGATGTCGATGACGCGGTCGAGGTTCAGGAACGCGATCAGGAAGCCTTCCAGCACCTCCAACCGATGGTCGATCTGCGCCATCCGGTGACGCGAGCGGCGCAGCAGCACGTCCTGCCGATGGTCAAGGAAGGCGCGCAGCACCTCCTTCAGCGAACACACCTTGGGCGTGCGCCCGTCGATCAGCACATTCATGTTGAGCGAAAAGCGGTTTTCCAGTTCCGACTGGCGGAACAGCGTGCCCATCAGCATGTCGGGATCGACCGTCTTGGCGCGGGGTTCCAGCACGATACGGATATCGTCGGCGGACTCGTCGCGCACATCCGCCAGGATGGGCACCTTCTTCAGCTGGATCAGTTCGGCCAGCTTCTCGATCAGCTTGGATTTCTGCACCTGATAGGGGATTTCCGTGACGATGATCTGCCAGGTGCCCCGGCCCAGATCCTCGATCTCCCACTTGGCGCGCACCCGGAACGCGCCGCGCCCGGTGGCATAGGTCTCGATCATGCTTTCGCGCGGTTCGACGATGACCCCGCCAGTCGGGAAATCCGGGCCCTTGACGAAGTTCAGCAACGTCTCGTCGCGGGCATCGGGCGTCTTGATCAGATGCAGGCAGGCCGCGATCAACTCGTCGAGGTTATGGGGCGGGATGTTGGTCGCCATGCCCACCGCGATCCCGCTGGAGCCATTGGCCAGCAGGTTAGGAACGGCGGCGGGCAGCACCTCGGGCTCTTGCAACGTGCCGTCGTAATTGTCGCGGAAGTTCACCGCATCTTCCGACAACCCCTCCAACAGCGCCTCGGCCATCGCGGTCATGCGCGCCTCGGTATAGCGCGAGGCGGCGGGGTTATCGCCGTCGATATTGCCGAAATTGCCCTGCCCGTCGACCAGCGGATAACGTATCACGAAATCCTGCGCCAACCGCGCCATGGCATCGTAGATCGCCATGTCGCCATGCGGGTGATAGTTGCCCATCACGTCGCCGCTGATCTTGGCCGACTTGCGGAAGCCGCCGTTGGAGGCCAGCCGCAACTCCCGCATCGCGTAGAGAATCCGCCGATGCACCGGCTTCAACCCGTCGCGCGCGTCCGGCAAGGCGCGGTGCATGATCGTCGACAGGGCATACTGAAGATAGCGCGAGCCGATGGCGCGGCTCAGCGGTTCCGATTCAAGTCGGGCATCTTGTATGTCGTCATCACTGCTCATCTAGATCATGTGCTTATCGGCGAGGGACCTGCGCAGCAAGGCCTCACAGCCCACAGAACCGCGTTTCCCTGTGGAACAAAGCTGTTTTCGAATCGGTTGAGGGAGTATGTCCCACCCTCGGGGCTACCACATCGGAGGGGGGCTGAATGATCCGCCTGACCGTCACGTTGATCGTGGCCATCTACATCGTGTTGATCGTGATCCCCGGCCGGGATCATGGTGCGCAGGTCGACGTCTCCCGCAGCAATGGGCAGAACTGGCTTGTCGCCCTCATCACCGATGCCGAAATCACCGCCAGCACGCCGCGCCGGTCCGCGCCCTCCGCCCGTGTGGTGCAGGGCAACGCGATGGCGCATCTGACACAGACAGCCGATGGCTACACGCTGGAGACAGCCGATGGCGAGGTGCTGGAGATCGCCGCCGTGATCGACCCCTCCGCCCTCATGGCGGCGCGCGACACGGATGTGGCCACCATCAGCGTGGCCGTCTCGGCCAACGCGGGCACCGCCGAGGAGGCGCTTGTCGCCGAGGAGGCGCAAAGCGCGCACGCGCCGATCTGGCGGGTGGCAAGCGACAGCGTCAATTTCCGCGCCGGACCCTCCACCGACACCGCTGTCCTGACAGCACTTTCGCGCGGCGAAGAGGTTGAGTTCCTTGCCAGCGCCGCCGATGACTGGGCCCACCTGAGAGTTCTGTCGTCGGGACTTGAAGGCTACATGGCCGCCCGCTACCTCGAGCCGGTGAACTGACCCGCTTGCACCCCGCGCACCGGCTGGCATAGGCAGGGCGCGTAACGGGCAGGCGAGGCAGAACGTGGCACGATCCATCCTGATCACCGGAAGCTCCTCCGGCATCGGCCTTGCCGCCGCCCACGCCCTCAAGGCACGCGGCTGGCGCGTCTTTGCCTCTGTCCGCAAGCAGGCCGACCGCGACCGGCTGGAGGCCCTGGGGTTGGAAAGCGGCCTGCTCGATTGCGCCGACACCGCCAATATCGAGGCCGGGCTGGCCGATGTCCTGTCGCGCACCGGCGGCACCCTTGACGCGCTTTTCAACAATGCGGGCTTCGGTCTTCCCGGTCTGGTCGAGGACCTGCCGACGGACGGCCTGCGCGCAACCTTCGAGACAAACGTTTTCGGCCTCCACCACCTGACGCGCGCCGTGATCCCGGTGATGCGCGCCCAAGGCCATGGCCGGATCGTGCAGCATTCGTCGGGCTTCGGGCGGCATGTGGCGAAATGGCGGGGCGCCTACAACGCCTCCAAACATGCGCTGGAGGGGCTGACCGACACCCTGCGGTTGGAGATGCGCGGCAGCGGCATCCACATTTCCACCTTGAATACCGGCCCCGTGACCTCGAAATTCCGGCTCAACTCGATCCCGAATTTCGAGCGCTGGATCGACTGGGAGGCATCCGCCACGCCCGAACGCTATCGCCGCGAATTGCTGCCCTTCCTTTACGAGGCCAAGGGCCCCGCCCTGTTCCAGCGCGAACCCGATGCCGTCATCCGACGCCTGATCCACGCGGTTGAATCGCCAAATCCGCGACCGCGCTACCACATCACCCCCGCCACCCACATCGCCGAGGCCCTGCGCCGCGCCCTGCCCCAGCGCCTCATCGACGCGATTGCCGCCCGGGTATAGATATCACCCTTCGCCACGCTAACTGGCGACGTCCACGCATCGGAGACACCATGACCGACGATCCCCTCCTCCTCATCGCCCTTGTCGCTTGCGGCATCGTTCTGATCATCCTGCTCCTCGGCATCAACGCCTTCCGCAAGGGCGGCATCGAAGGCTCGAAGCAATCCAACAAGCTGATGCAATGGCGCATCGGGGCGCAATTCGTGGCGGTGCTGCTGATCCTCGCCTTCGTCTATTTCCGCCGTCAGGCAGGGGTCTGATCCAATGGTCGTTCTCAGCAAGATCTACACCCGGACCGGCGACGGCGGCGAAACCGCACTGGGCGATGGCAGCCGCGTTGCCAAGCATTCCCACCGCGTCACGGCCTACGGCACCGTCGACGAACTGAACGCCACGATCGGCGTGGCCAAACTGCATGCCGAGGGCCCGCTGGCCGACCGCATCGCGCGGATCCAGAACGACCTGTTCGATCTGGGCGCGGACCTCTGCACGCCCAACATGGACACGGACGCAGACCGTCCCTACCCGCCGCTGCGGATGGCAGAGGCGCAGGTTGATCGGCTGGAGGCCGAGATCGACGAGATGAACACAAGGCTGACGCCGCTCCGGTCGTTCATCCTGCCCGGCGGCACCGCCCTGTCGGCGCATCTGCATATTTGCCGCACCGTGTGTCGCCGGGCCGAGCGGTTGTCGGTGGAACTGGGCGCCATCGAGGCGATCAATCCCGCGGGCGTCAAATACCTCAACCGCCTGTCCGACTGGTTCTTCGTAGCGGGCCGCATCGCCAACAACGACGGCAAGGACGATGTTTTGTGGATCCCCGGAGCGAACCGGTGACAACGGCGAAGGCGCTGCCTTCGGTGGAGGGAAGCGCGAACCGGTGACAACGGCGAGGGCATTTCTTCGGCGGAGGGAAAGGCAAGCGGAGCCTCGCCCAAGGGCCAGGTCGATCACAAACTGTTTTCAATTCTCTATGGGTTGTCGGACTAAACCGGCTTACAATCCCTCCCATGTCTCACGTCAAACCCAACCGCGCCTATAGCCGGGCCGAGTATCTCTCGGATGCCGTCGTGCATGGCCTTGGCATCGGCGGAGCGCTGATTGCGGGGCCGATCATCGTGGCGCTTGCCGCCATCTGGATCGGCGATCCGCGATTGGTGACGGCTCTGTCGGTCTATGCCCTGACCATGTTGGCGATGTGGGTCTGCTCGGCGCTTTTCAACCTCGTGCAGCGGGCGGAATGGACCGATAGGCTGCGTCGGATCGACCAATCGGCGATCTACTTCAAGATCGCCGGCACCTATACACCCTTCATCGCGCTGGCGTCGGGTTCCGTCGGGTTTCTCGCCGGGATCTGGGCCGTTGCGGTGGCAGGCGCGTCGATGATCCTGCTGTCGCGCAAGAAGCCCGCCGTCATGGCGATCGTCCTCTACCTCGGCCTTGGATGGGCGGGGGCTGTGCTGGGTGGCCCGTTGGTCAGCACGCTGTCCCCGCTGGCGTTCTGGCTGCTGGTCGCGGGCGGGCTGACGTATTCTATCGGGGTCGTCTTCAACGTCTGGGGCAGCCTGCCGTTTCACAACACCATCTGGCATGTCTTCGTGCTGACCGGCACGATCTTCTGTTACGCCGCCATCGTGACCGAGGTGGCGCAGGCCGCTCCGGGCCTGTAACGCGGCGTCCGCGACCTTTGCCGCGTCGATTTTGACCTGTTTTCCCCTGCCCGTTGGGTCTATCTGTCGGCGCAAGATAATTGCTTGGGGCACCGCCCCGATGGATGACAGAGGGAGAACGCAATGAAGGTCCTGGTACCTGTGAAGCGCGTGATCGACTACAACGTGAAAGTTCGCGTCAAGGCGGACGGGTCCGGGGTTGATCTTGCCAACGTGAAAATGTCGATGAACCCGTTCGACGAAATCGCCGTCGAGGCAGCCATTCGCCTGAAAGAGGCCGGAAAGGCCGACGAGATCATCGCCGTCTCCATCGGCGTAAAGCAATCGCAGGAAACCCTGCGCACCGCCCTCGCCATGGGGGCAGACCGCGCCATTCTGGTCGTCGCCACCGATGACGTCCACACCGACATCGAGCCTTTGGCCGTGGCCAAGATCCTCAAGGCCGTGATCGACGAAGAAAAGCCGGGGCTGGTTCTGGCCGGAAAGCAAGCGATCGACAACGACATGAACGCGACGGGCCAGATGCTGTCCGCCCTTCTGGGCTGGTCGCAGGCGACCTTCGCCTCGGAGCTTTCCATCGACGGCGACACCGCCACCGTCACGCGTGAGGTTGATGGCGGCCTGCAGACCATCACCGTGAAAATGCCCGCCATCGTCACCGTCGACCTGCGCCTGAACGAGCCGCGCTATGCCTCGCTTCCCAACATCATGAAGGCGAAGAAGAAGCAACTCGACGAGAAAACCGCCGCCGATTACGGCGTCGATGTCACGCCGCGCCTGCAGGTGGTGAAAACCACCGAGCCAGAGACGCGCAAGGCCGGTGTGAAGGTCGCCTCGGTGGACGAGCTGATTGCGAAACTCAAAGACGAAGCGGGGGTGATCTGATGGCTGTTCTTCTTCTTGCGGAAGTGATCGAGGGCGCCCTGGCGACCGATCAGGTGGGCAAGGCGCTCGACGCCGTGAAGTCGCTGGGCGACGTGCATGTGCTGGTCGCGGGCATGGGTGGCGACGCAGCCGCCGCCGAGGCCGCGACACTTGATGGCGTGACCAAGGTGCTGTTCGCCGATGCCCATGTCTACTGCCATGGCATGGCGGAACCGACCGCCCTTCTGGTCGCGGAACTGGGTGCTGGCTATGACCACATCGTCGCCGCCTCCACCGCGTTCTCCAAAAGCGTGCTGCCCCGTGTGGCCGCCCTTCTGGATGTGATGGTGATTTCCGAGGTCGTGGCCGTCCACGACGCCGATACGTTCGACCGCCCGATCTATGCCGGCAACGCGATCCAGACCGTCAAATCGACCGACGCCAAAAAGGTGATGACCATCCGCACCGCGACCTTCAATGCCGTAGGCACCGGCGCCGCCGCCCCGGTCGAGAAGATCGCCACCGCCGCCGATGGCAGCATGTCGGCATGGGTCGAAGACAAGGTCGCCTCCTCCGACCGGCCCGAGTTGACCTCGGCCGGGATTGTGGTGTCCGGCGGGCGTGGCCTGGGGTCGCAGGAGCAGTTTGCCCTGATCGAAGGCCTTGCCGACAAGCTCGGCGCCGCTGTCGGGGCGTCGCGGGCGGCGGTCGATTCGGGCTATGCCCCAAACGATTGGCAGGTGGGCCAGACCGGCAAGGTCGTGGCCCCCGACCTCTACGTCGCCGTCGGCATCTCGGGCGCGATCCAGCACCTTGCCGGCATGAAGGACAGCAAGGTCATCGTCGCCATCAACAAGGACGAGGAGGCGCCGATCTTCCAGGTTGCCGATTACGGCCTTGTCGCTGATCTGTTCGTGGCGATCCCGGAACTGACCTCCAAGCTCTGATGCCACCGCGCATCAAAAGGCCCCGCCCGGAACCATCCGGGACGGGGCCTTTGCTTGCCCGCGGCACCCTAGCGCAGATATTGCAGCAATTCCTCCGCCGCACGCTGGTGCAGCAGCGGCCCCGGCAACAGCCGCGCCGCCTCTTCCTCCCTCGGGCCGAAGAACTTGCCTTGCAGCTTGTCGTCCCCTTCCGCCTTCTCGGGAGCCGCGATCGTCAGACTGGCGGCATCGGCCTCCACCTGTTCCAGCATCCGCTCGGTCACGAACAAGGGGTCCCGCGCGAAATCCGTGACCCCCTCCTGTCCCGGGGCGTGGTTGGACAGCCACAACAGATGCACCGGCGCGGCGATCCCCGAGATGAAGCGCCGCATCCGCGCCACCCAGGCGGCCTCCAACTCGGTGCGCACAATCTCGAAACGGTCCTCGGACGCGCTGTGCAGCTGCGTCAGCATGTGCCGGGTAAAGTGGAATTCGGTGAAATCCACCTGCGGATAAATCGTCCGCAACATGGCGCTTGCCGACACGAACCGATCGTTCCTGCGGGGATGCACCGAATAAAACCGGTTGGTCATGTTATGCGCGCTGGTGATCTGCAGCACCACGGCATCCGCTTCCTGCAAGGCCGCCTCGATGGCCGGGTCGCCCATCATCACATCGATCCCGGCATTCATCACGCCCAGATTCATCACCGGTCCCGGCAGCGCCGCATCCAGCTGCGCCGGAAACGGCGCGTGAATGAAGCGCCCAAACGTCTCCGACCCGCCGACACATACGACGGCAGGCCCTTGCTGCGCCGCAATCGGCCCGCGGAACCGCAAAGCGGACCCCGGCAATGCGGCAGCATGATAGTCCAGGGGCATACGCCCCCGTTTTTCAAAACTCATAATCCTCGCTCCGTCCGTTAGGAGACTCACCCAACGACCATCTGCACCTCAGACTATTGCCAAATAGCTAACCTTCTGTTTTAGCTTTATTTTTCCTAAAATCGCCCCAACCCCGCGCCAAAAGGGCGCGACAGCCGTGGCTTGTGCCGCGACCGGCCCGCAGCATAGGGTGGCCCTACGCATCGCGCGCAAGAAGGACAGACCCATGGCCATCGAAAGCATCGGAATCGTCGGCGCCGGCCAGATGGGCAACGGCATCGCCCATGTCAGCGCCCTCGCCGGCTATGACGTGGTGCTGAACGATCTCTCCCAGGACCGCCTCGATGCGGGCCTGGAATCGATCAAGTTCAACCTCACCCGCCAGGCCTCGCGCGGCCAGGTGACGGGCGAGGAGATGGACGCCGCGCTCGCGCGCATCAAGACCACGACCTCGCTCGACGATTTCGGCGATGTCGATCTGGCCATCGAGGCCGCGACCGAGGACGAGCAGCTCAAGCGCAAGATCTTCCAGGCGCTCTGCCCCAAGCTGCGCAAGGACGCGCTGGTCGCGACCAACACCTCATCGATCTCGATCACCCGCCTCGCCGCCTCGACCGACCGGCCGGAACTCTTCCTCGGCCTGCACTTCATGAACCCGGTGCCGGTCATGAAGCTGGTCGAGATCATCCGCGGCATCGCCACCGAAGACCGCGCCGTACAGACGACGCTCGCCTATGTGAAGCAGCTCGACAAGACGAGCGCCTATTCCGAAGACTGCCCCGCCCTCATCGTCAACCGCATCTTGCTGCCGATGATCAACGAGGCGATCTACACGCTCTATGAGGGCGTCGGGAACGTCGAGGCGATCGACACCGCGATGCGGCTGGGCGCCAACCACCCGATGGGCCCGCTGCAGCTCGCCGACTTCATCGGGCTCGATACGTGTCTCTCGGTGATGCAGCTGGTGGAAGTGATCCGCGGCATCGCGACCAACGACTCCACCTTCCAGGCGGCGCTGGAGCTGGTGAAGCGGGTGG
>JBBQHZ010000146.1:0-10375 GCA_038324445.1 Rhodobacterales bacterium
AAAACAATGCGACGGCAGGGTCGGGCCGAGTCCATCGTCACCGACAAGCTGCGCTCTTATGGTGCTGCGTTGAAAGAACTCGGTGCGGCGGCCATGCAGGAAACTGGCCGGTGGACCAACAATCGTGCGGAAAACTCCCACCTGCCGTTCCGACGACGGGAGCGGGCGATGCTGCGGTTCCGGCGCATGCGAAGTTTGCAGAAATTTGCCACCGTGCACGCCTCTGTCTGCAATCACTTCAATCATGAACGCAGCCTCTCCAGTCGGCCCCTTTTTAAGACCAATCGCGCCGCCGCTCTCGCCGAGTGGCGCGGCTTTTGCGCGGAATAACCGGCAGAGCTACTGTCCTTGCTGAGACTGGTTCGATTTGGTCTGACACCATCCTCAGAATATCTCGTGCGGGGACACGGTGTGCTGGCGAGACGGCGCTGTCCGGCAATCAGACCGCCGCATTGAACCGGGTTCTCCCATCAAACGGGAACCGGACGCTCCATTCCGTGCCGTCGGCAACTTTGAAGTCTATGGAGGCTCCGATCTGCTCGGCAAGCGCGGAGACGATGCGCGGCATGCGGGGGCTACCAATCTCGGTGACGGGCATGCCGGTTCCGTTGTCGGACACGCAGATTTCGACCTCGTCATCTTGGATACGGCAGATGCAGCGGACGCGCCCCTCGGTCCGGTCGACAAAGGCATGCTTGATTGCGTTGGTCACGAGTTCATTTACCAATAACGCAAGCGGCAGGACCACATTGATATGCATGATCGCGTAGGCCGTCTCAACCTCAAGCTTGATATGCTTCGGGCAGAGCGCTGACCGAATACCGTCGACGAGAAGGGAGAGGGTTTCGGCCAGATCGACGAGGTCGGTCTGGCGCCTTGCGTCGAGGACGTCATGGACAACTGCGATCGACTTGATTCGGCTGGCAGCCGTTCTTAGAGCGTCGGCAACAACACCGTCCCCGGCCGAGCGGGCCTGCTGATTGAGCAGCGCCGAGATGATCGCGAGGTTGTTTTTTACGCGATGGACCAACTCGCGTTCGAGGAATCTCGAAACCTCGACGGCGCTTTGCAGTTCCTGTGATTTCTTCTGGTAGAGGGCCAGTTGCGTATTCAGCTCCCTTATCTGGCGGGTGTGGGTGACGAATGGGGTCGTGTTGTCAGCAGCCGAGGTGATCAGGACGCAAGGCGTGCTGGCCCCATTCTCGCGCATTCCGCGCGCCCGCGCGTGGACCGCGATATCGCCGCGAAATAGAATGACCGGTATCCAGTTCGACGACATCGACGCGGTGCTCAGCATCTCCCGAAGCGGCATACGGCGCAGGTGCCAATCGGATATGCTGGCGCCCGTCGGTCCGTCGGCTTTGGTGAGGTTAAAGATCCTTCGAGCCTCTGCGTTAGAGTAGAGGATGCCCCCGTCAAGGTCGACGACGAGGGTCGCGACTGGATGGGCCGCCAAGGCCATTTCGGAAATCCGCGGCCCGGTGCCCGACATCATGCACCGTCAGATGGCGGTGGATTTGGGTGCCGATAATATTCGCGGGCATCTGGCGACGCATCTTCATCTGGCTCCAGATAGACGACCACGCTGCAACCTGAATGCCCTTGGGCGATTGTCTCGTCGAGTTCAACGCGGGCATAACCGAGATTGTCCGCCGCGACCCGGCCGAAGACATTGGATGTCATCATGCACAGCGAGGTGCGGCCAACGACCATCTCTCCAAACGGACAGCGGCGGTTACCGAACACCAGCTTCTCGTCATCTGCGGATACAAGGTAGAAATCGCCGCCGATGCGCTTCTTAAGGTCGACGCAGACGGCCGAGACCTCGTCCAGATCGAGCTGCGACTTTCCGAGGCCTTCACGGTAGGAGGAATCGATCCATCGTCCGACTTGGCCTCCGACTGTGCTGATAAAGCCTTCGGCCGCTTCGAGGCCGACTACTCCTTCCTGCGTGCCACTCAGATCGCGTAGCAGCTTTCGAAAAAAGATATCCCGGTCAAGGGTCACTTCCGTATCGGATACAGACGCAGCCACTCAGCACCTCACATATTCTTCCGCAACAGACCTGATCTTTACAACAATGTGGTCACGTTAGGAAGAATCGGCTGGGTCGTTGCCGCAAAAAATCTGCCATTCAGGTGCGGTTACCTCGCCGCTATCAGATCGGCTTGCAAACCGCCGTTCGCCGCACATTGCGTAAATCCGCTCAGTGCCGACGGCGGTAAACGGGTGAGAAGGCGGGCTCCTCATGCCTCCCGTAAAGTCTTCCATCTCTGACGCGGTGCGTTGCCACCTTGTGATTGGCAAGCCCTGTATGTGCTTCCCAACGATCACTGGACGGGGTAGGCAGTTCGATCATTGGGAAATCGGGACAGATTATGGCGCAAAATGCCACCATTTACAAAATCGAGCTGTCGGTCTCTGACATGGACCGCCACTATTACGAGACCCATAAATTGACTCTCGCAAAGCACCCGTCGGAGACGGATGAGCGGCTGATGGTGCGTATTCTCGCCTTCGCCCTGAACGCTCATGAGCATTTGGAAATGACCAAAGGACTGTCGACCGACGACGAACCCGACATCTGGCAGAAGAGCCTGAGCGGCGAGATCGATGTGTGGGTGGCACTTGGGCTTCCGAGTGAGAAGGTCATGCGCCAGTCCTGCAGCAAGGCCGCGAAGGTGATTGTCTACCCCTACGGCGGCAAGGTTGCCGAAATGTGGTGGGACAAGGTCAACAACGGCACCACCCGTTTCGAAAATTTGCAGGTAGTCAATTTCTCGGAGGCCGACAGCTCCGCATTGGCAAAGCTGGCCAACCGCGCGATGAAGCTCCAGGTAAATATCCAGGACGGCGATGTCATGGTCAGCGTGGATCAGAGCGTCGTCTATGTCGCGCCTGACAAATGGAAGAGCGCGGCATAGATCACCGCGACCTGTCGCAACGCCGGACCAGAGGCAGCCAATGCGCAGTCTGTCAACTCCAGCGCGCCAATGTCTGCATCAGGCAAGCTGAACGGCAGCGCCGATCACCCTGACCGCGCTTTGGGCAGTTCGCGCTCAGGTGCGCAACCGCATTGCCCTGTCACGCGACCCCGCTGGTTCTGTGCTACCTGCTGCGGGAGGAATGGCGACACTTCCATCGGAACCCAGACGGCAGGGCGCCGGATCCCATCGAAGTCCTAGAAGATTGGTGACTGAACCATGGGGATGGGTTTAGGCGCCGACAGTGTTCCAGGTTCAATTCTGCCTATGTCCGACCAAGAGTGCACGGCTTCGCATCTTGCAGGCGATCAGCCTACACCGCGATTGGCATCCCCGTCACGAAGGTCGTGGGATAGGTCTGTCTGGGGAAAGTGGCAGTCCCACCGTCAACCGATTTGTGCAACATGTGTAACCGCCCCAAGCGCAAGAGGTATTTTCAGAGCTAATTTTGGCGCGTCATCGGGCGCTGACAGCATCGGCGCAGGCTACGTCGACGGCCAGAGCGATGCCATCGACGGTGCAGATGGCGACCCTGACCTTGTCTATGCTGGCGCGGGCGATGATACCATCAATGCAATGGCCGACAATGACACGGTCTATGCAGGAAGCGGTGATGACTTCGCCTCGGGCGGGGCCGGAAATGATGTCGTCTACGGCGACGACGGGGCCGACACGGTCGTCGGGATGACTGGCCTCGACACGCTTTATGGGGGCGATGGCGACGATGTGGTCGCAGGCCTTTGGGGCGACGACAGCCTAGAGGGCGGCAACGGCACCGACACGGCCGTATTTACGGGCGATGTCACAGACTACAGCTTTGACTATGGTCCGGGTGGCGAGTTGATCGTCACGGACAAGGTCGGCGGCCGTGATGGCACAGACACGATTCAAGGCTTTGAATACGTCGAATTCAATGGGGTGACGTATCATTTGGTAACGGGCGACGATGGGTCAAACACCACGCTGCAAGGCCCCGGTGATGGCACGCCCAGTATCATCATCGCACATGATGGCAATGACTGGGGCGGGGGCCACCAAACCAGCGACGTTATATTTGGCGGCGCTGGCGATGATACGCTGGACGACGGCGATGGCAACGACACGCTTTTGGGGGAAGATGGCAACGACCTGCTGTTCGGCGATGGTGGCAATGACCAGCTGTTTGGCGGGGAAGGCAACGACACGCTGGAAGGCGGCGATGGCGATGATGCGGTCGAGGGTGATGCGGGCAACGACTCGATCGACGGGAACGACGGCGACGATACGCTTTCCGGCGGCTCTGGCGCCGACATCATCGAAGCCGGAATTGGCAACGATCAGATCTATGGTGGCGATGGCGATGACTATCTGAACGGGCGTGAGGGCGACGACCTGCTGTCCGGCGGCGATGGCAATGATGAACTGGTCGGCGGGGCGGGCAACGACTCGGTTTACGGCGGAGTCGGGGACGACACCATTGTTCTGAGACAGATGGGCGGGACGGACACAGTCTTTGACTTCGACATGACGCTGGATGCCGGCAAGACGGCTGATCAGCTTGATGTGTCGGATCTGCGCACACCGGACGGCGCCCCGATCACGTGGCGCGATGTGGTGGTAACCGACACCGCGGGCGATGGGTCGGGCGATGCGGTTCTGACCTTTCCGGGCGGGGAAAGCGTTATACTTCAAGGGGTCTCGCCCGATCAGGTGGACAGCAAGCAAGAGATGGCCGCGATCGGGATACCCTGCTTTGTCTCGGGCACCAGAATTCTGACACCCATAGGCTGGAGGATGATCGAGGACGTTGAACCGAAAGATATCGTCCTGACATCTGATGGACCTCAGCCTGTGATCTGGTCCGGGCAGCGCAAGCTGGGTCGCGACCATCTGGCGCGACACCCGGCTTTGCGGCCGGTTCACTTCCCGGTCGGGGCGATTGAAAATGCGGCGGCCCTCAGGCTGTCACCACAGCATGCAGTGCTTGTGAGGGACAGGGGCGGCGCAAAGGTTCTGGTGCGCGCCAAGCATCTCGCCGAAATCGGATTTGGCGGGACCCGTGTGGCAGAGGGCGTTCAAACAGTCACCTATCACCATATTCTGCTGAAGAAACACGCAATTCTCTGTGCCGAAGGCGCGCCGACGGAAAGCTTCTATCCCGGCCCCGTCGCGATGGCGATGCTGGAATGGCCCGCGCGCCTTGGAGTGATGGCGGCAATCGTCGCAGCGTCGGGTCAAATTACCGAAGGCAGTCCTGAAGCAATCACGAAGCAGTATGGCCCGCGCGCTTATACTCTGATTGGCAAGAAGGCACTGCCGAAATGCTCAAGTTCAAGATTCGAGGCATTCGAGCGTTTGGGAATATAATGAGTGCAGGTGACGCGGACCCTGCGCCCAATCCAGTTTGTGGTGGCTCTAGCCCAATCAGCGGCCGGATCCGGATTCGCCCAACGGTCATGTGATCGAGCTTCATGGCGAACTTGGCGCAATTTTGTCGGTGTGCGGCAATAGGATGGCCACAAATAGCTCTTTTGCACAAATCCCTTTGGGGATTCATCTCCTGAATCCAGCATGGTAGCTGGAGGGCATGAGTAGACCCAAACCCTCCGCCGACAAGACCAAGAACTGGCCTAACAACAACGCCGCGCTCAAGCGCCGTGGCTCGCTGACGTTCTGGATATCATTGACGATGCTCGACGCGCCGCTTTCGGACTGCTTGTCGGCGCTTGAACCCCTGTCGCCAGCCCCGACCAAGGAGTTGTATCTGACGACGACGTTCGGCTGGACCGTCTTCATCGCTGACAGTCGCCGGGGGTCGGATCCGTCCTTGCCAATGCTACGACTGGCCGATGCAGCGGGCCATGGATCGCAAACCATCTGGTGTGCCCTCGCGGTGATGCAACTTGCGGCGACGGGCCGGTGGGCATCCTTCCCCGTCAGGACGCGATTCGCACCTCCAGCAGCAACAGGGCCCGCAGGATCAGCTCTTCGATAAAGGCGCAGAAGCTGTCCTGCCAGTCTGCCTTGTCGTCGGCCGTGCGAAAAGCGATGCCTATTTGGCGCCGGATCGGGCGACCGATGATCGGACGCGCGATGATCTGTCCCCTCGCATGTTCTTCGGCAATGGCGGTGAAGGAGGTGATGGTGCACCCCGCGCCCTTGCACAGGATCCCGCGCCAGACATCAATCGACCCGACTTGGCTTTCGCGCGGCGCTGCAAGACCGGCCAAGGCCGCGGCCTCGCAGACCGACCGCCAGCCGACGCTCTTGGCGCCGTAGAACACAAGCTTTGCGGCAACGACCTCGGCCAGCGAGATCGGTTCCGCCGGTCCTGCAACGCCGGGGGCACCGGCAACGACAAATTCCTCCTCGTGAATCTGCACTGCGCGGATCTTTTCGTCCGACATCAGATCAAAACCGACAATCACGTCCAGTTCGCCATTGCGCAGCCTGTCCTGCAAGGACGCGCTCCAGCCCTGCAACACGTCGATGGTCAGGTTCGGAAAACGGCCCGCCACGCCCAGAACCGCTTCGGTCCCGATCAGCCGGGCAATCGCCGGTGGCGCGCCCAGCCGGATCAACCGCGGCATCTCTTGCGCACCGTTGCTCAGGGCTGCCTCGGCGTCACGCACCTGGAGGATGATCGCCTGCGCCCGCTCGAACAGGTCGGCCCCGCGTGGTGTCATGGTGATCCCACGAGAATGACGGTCCAGCAGCACAATACCGAACCGATCCTCGATGGCCTTGATCTGCAAGGACAAGGCGGTGGGGGCAACATGCATAAGTTCGGCCGCACGGGTAATGCTGCCGGCCTTTGCCGTCGCCACGAAATACTGCAGTTGACGCAGGGTCAGGTGCATCGTCCCGTCCTCCTCCCCAAGAGGGCCGCGCATAACAAAATTCTTAGAGGAGACCGAACTATTCTGCAATGGACAGGGTTCGGACCCGATGCCAAGGCTTGGATCAGGAATGGACGGACCCCGCGCGACGATCACATCGATTGGACCCCGACCCGAGCGTGGCCATTGCTGGCCCAAGGGGATCGTGTGGCAAGCGACGGCGACAAGGCCTTTCGTTCCTGTCCGCCAGCGGGCCTGTTCGGGGTCGCAGCCAGGCCGGGCATCGACCAAGTAGCGCAAGGCTCGTCCGGCAAACGGCGCGGTTTTTGGCCGCGCGGTGCAGGTGTCGTGCGCCCTGTTTCCTGCGGGCGAGTTGCTCGGGGCAAGACCAACCGGGCCGGGATAACCCCGCGCAAGGGACGATCAATCAGCGGAGGGACAAGACCATGACAGACAAACGCGACGACGACGCACCGGAGGCGCCAGAGGGCAGCCTCAACAGGCGCGACTTCTTTCGGGCCGGGGCGGCGGCCGGCCTGACGGCGGCGACGGTGGCCGGGGGCGCGGCGGTTGTAATCCCGAACGAAGTCGTGGCACAGGCCACGACCAGCCCAGACGGCAGCATACACTGGGACTACGAGGCCGATGTCGTCATCGCGGGCGGCGGTTGCGCCGGCCTGACGGCGGCGATCCGGGCCCGCGACAGCGGCGCCTCGGTCCTGGTGGTGGACCAGAATTTCGACCTGGGCGGGCGGATGCTGCATTCGGGCTCCTACCTCTCGCTTGGTGGCGGTGACGCGATCCAGTTGCGCGACATGGCCGGCGCGGCGGATGCCGAGGGCTTCATCACCGTGCCCCCGGCCGAGGATCCGGCCGAGATGGACGACAGCATCGAATTGCTGTTCACCGACGTGACCGACTGGTCGGTGGTCGATGGCAAGGCGCAGTCGCCCTACCGCTACAACGAACGCGAGATGATGCGGGCCTGGGCCGAAAATTGCCCACCGACCCGGCAATTCCTGATGGACAACTTCGTCCGCTTTACCCGGATCAGCGGCACCCATGGCGGCGGCGGCCTGTCGCGCGCCCGGGCGCCTTATTGCTTCATGATGCTGGGCGACCGCACCGATATCGAGGCCGGCACCATCACGGCGGAAGACGCAGGCGTGGCGGACGCGGAACGCACCAGCCCCTTTGCGCCGGTGCAGATGGAAGACGCCACCAGCTTTGTCGGACCGAACTCGGTCCGCAACGGCGTGGCGCTGGCGCGGCCACTGGAATACTCCGCGCGCAAGAAGGGGGTGATGTTCATCCTCAACCGCCGCTTTACCGACCTGATCCGCGAAGAGCCGTTTGCAGGCCGGGTGGTAGGGCTGAGGGCGGATTATTCGCCGCGGATCAACCCCGACAGCGGCGAGCGGCTGGAAAGCTTCTGGCAGAACGGCAATATCGACGAACGCCGCGACACCATCACCATCCGCGCCCGCAAGGCGGTGATGATCGCCTCGGGCGGCCACGCCGGCAACCCGGAATTCCGCAGCATGTTCTACCCGGCCCTGCGCGACCCGGCCTTTCCGACTTCGGGCAGCGCGTTGCAGGGCCCGGGCGGGCAGGATGCCAGCGGCGCCATCGCGGGTCTGCGGATCGGCGCCAACCTGGCCGGAATGCAGCAGAACCTGTCCTATCCGACGACCTATCACATCGCGTCGCGGTTGGGCACACGGGATGCCTATACCGACATGATGCCGGGTCACCCCACGTTTGTGTTCCGCAAGTCTACCGGGCTGGCCGTCGGCAATGCCGGGTTCGAGGAGTTCATTGCCGTCAATCAGGTCGGCAAGCGGTTCTTCAACGAGGTGCGTCTGCCAAAGCGTCCGGGTGGCAACCGTTATCCCGGGGATGGCGCGGCACCGGGTCAGGGGCTCGACCACACCCCGCTCGACTGGCGCAACTGTTCGGCCGATTGGATCAAGCAGAGCTACAATTATGACCACGGGTTGGACGCGGCCCTGGCCCTGAACGAGGGGTCCCGGGCACCGCATTACTTCTCGGGACCGCTCTGGGCGATCTTCGACCAGGATGCTGTGGAACGGACCGGCTGGGAGATCCGCTTCCCCTATGTCAGCGACGAGAACGGCTATTACTTCCAGTCTGACACCATCGACGATCTGGCTCGCCAGATCTATACCGGCCATCCCTACAGCCGGGTGCCGCTGGCACATCTCGCCAGCACAGTCACGACGTGGAACGGCTATGTCGCCGGGGCACTGGATCCCGAGTTCGAGCGCGAGAAGGACGCGCCGATGTATGCCATCGCCCGGCCGCCGTTCTATGCGCTGTCGATCATGGTGATCTGGCATGACAGCTATGGCGGGCTGCGCTGCAACGGCCGGATGCAAGTGGTCGACATGCAAGGCGCGCCGATCCCGGGGCTTTATGCCGGGGGCGAGGCGGTCGGCGGGTTCAACAAGCATGGCCTCGGTAAGGGCCATGTTCAGGGCTTCATCGCCGGCACCCACGCCGCCCGCGAAGTCTGACACCTGACATCGCGCGTGCCCCGGGCCTGCCGCAGCGCTGGCCCGGGGCATCCTGTCTGCAACTGCCAATCCAGAAGGCCGCCCACATGACCCACCCTATGCCACAACCCGACGCCACATCCCACAACCCGGCCGTTGCCGATGATCCGGAGACGACCGGCGCGCGCTTCGTGATCGAAACCTGGCCTGCGGTCATCGACCCCGGCGCCGAGATTGTCATGACCGCCTATGTCGCCCCCGACGAGGCCATGACCCTGTTCCATGCCGCCGTCCTGTTCCGCGATTCCGACGGGGCCGAAATCGGCCGCGCAAGGCTGGTGGATGCGCCGGGCGGTGCGCTCCGCTCCGAACCGGTGGAGCGGGTCGCCCCGGACAATCCTGGCACCCATGGCTTTGTCGCCGTGATGGAGGGGCCGGAGGGCGAGGAACTGGGACGGCAGGATTTCACCGTCACCGTCGCCGCGCATCCGATCGCCGTCTCGGTCTGGGACGTCCCGTCCGTGGTGACCGGGGGTGCCGAGTTCCGGATCGCACTCGGCCTGAAATGCCCCTGCGGCTGTGATGCCCGGGGCTGGACGTTCCGGATCGCCGATGCAACGGGGCGCGAGGCGGCGCGGGGCCAGGTCGGCACCGAACCCTGGCCAGGCACTGCGAGTCTCTATTACGCAACCATCGCATTGACCGCCCCGGCAGAAGTCGGCCGACATGACTGGACCGTCACAGCCCTGATTCCAGACCATGCAACGCCACATGCGGAACGCAGCCAAACGCTGCACTTGAACGTGCAACCTGCGCCCGAGGTGACATTGCGGATCATCGCCGTCGATGCGCTGACCGGGGCCCCGGTACCCCGCGCCCGGGTGTTGGCCCATCCCTACCGGGCCGTCACCGATGCAGAGGGGCAGGCGGTCCTGCGGCTGCCCAAGGGCCGCTTCACCGTGTTTGTCTCTGGCGCGCCCTATTTCGCGTTCAAGTCCGAAGGCGAAATCGTGCAGGACATGGTATTGTCCGCACAGATGCATCTGGAAAGGGAGTT
>JBBQHZ010000147.1:0-10366 GCA_038324445.1 Rhodobacterales bacterium
CGATCATCTTCTTGACGGCGGATTGGCTCATGTCGAGGCCAAGTTCCTGCTCTTCCCCGTCGGGTTTGCGCTCGTCGGTATCTTTGGCCATGCGGTCTATCCCTTTGGGCTCGGGTGGATTCTTCCGAATCACTTCCTTGCATCTGCAAACAGATCATAGAACGAATCACTGATTCGCCCAGACCTACATCCCCTTTTTCTTGCCCTGCCCAGCGGAGGAGAGCAACCGGTGGAACTCGGCCCTCGCTTCCGAGGTATCGCCGAATTGGTCGGCATCCTGACCGCTCTTGGGCCGGTCGAGCGCGTGCTTGCCGCGCACCGCCTCGGTCATGCGGAAAGCCAGCGTCGCGTCCTCGGCATCCGTCACCGCGCCCATATCCTGCGCCGCTTCGGACAATTCGCCTTCAATCGCTCGGGCGGCCGCGTGTTTGGCGAATTCCTCTTCCAGACATTCCGCGGCCCGGGTCTGATCCCCGGCTCCGATCAGGAACGGCATTATCGCCAAGTGGGACAGGCCCAGCAGGCTTTCAAGGGCAGGGGCAACAGAAGATGCCGAAAGTTCGTCCAGAAGGACACCCGCGTCGCGGGTGGTGGTGCGCAGAAGGCACGCGCAGAGCGCCGCATGGCCGGGATCGCGGGGTGCCAGCCGGTCGAGTTCCGCCTCGAAGGCGTCAATCAGGTCGGGAAAGCGGATGCAGGCGGCCACGATCAGGCCGGTCCGCAACGCCTCGCCGCTGAGCGCCCCGACCTTGGCGCGGGTCGCGGGCAGGGCTGCCTGCGCCTCGGCAAAGCCGCGCGCTTTCCAGCCGTTTTGTCCCCTCGGCTGCCATTCCCGCTTCTGCCACGCGCGTTGCGCAGGCTGGAACAGTGCGCGGCGCAACTCGGCGATTGCGTCCCCATAGTGCCGCCGCAGGCCCGGATCGGCGATCTTGCCCAACGCCGCGCGCAGCCGTCCGTCCAATGCGGCGCGCCGCTCGGGGCTGTCGAACACCTGCCCCTCGATCTCGCGTTGCCACAACAGCTGCACCATCGGGATGGCGCCCGCCAGCAACTCCCGCATCGCGCCCGCGCCCTTGGTGCGTAACAGATCGTCGGGGTCCTGCCCCTCGGGCAACACCACGAAGCGCAGCGATTTGCCGCCCTCCAGCAGCGGCAACGCCAGATCGACCAGCCGCATCGCCGCGCGCAGCCCGGCCTTGTCGCCATCGAGCGCCACGATCGGCTCGTCGGAAATCCGCCACAGCATCCGCACCTGCGCCTCGGTGATCGCGGTGCCAAGGGGTGCCACCGCCGCCTCGAACCCCGCCTTCACCAAGGCGATCACGTCCATGTAGCCCTCGGCCACGATCAACGGCTGGCCCTTTCCCGCCGCCTCGCGCGCGGGGCCGTGGTTGTAGAGCGAGTTGCCCTTGTCGAACAGCGGCGTGTCCCGCGTATTGAGATACTTGGCCCGCGCATCAGCTGCCATTGCCCGACCGCCGAAGCCGATGCAGCGCCCCCGTGCGTCGCGGATAGGGAACATGATCCGGTCGCGGAACGCATCATAGGGCGCGCCGCCATCGTCGGGGCGGCTGGCGATGCCCGCGTCGACCAGATGGGTCTCACGCAAGCCCTTGGCCAACAGCGCCGCATAGGCGCCATTCCGGCTTGCGGGCGCGAAGCCGATCTCGAACCGGTCCAGCGTCGCCTGATCGAGGCCGCGCCGCGCCAGATACTCGCGCGCTTCCGCCGCTGCGTTGGTCTTGAGCTGCAGGCGGAAATGGGACACCGCCGCCTCCGTCGCCTTCGCCAGTTCGGTCGCGTAATCCGCCTTCTGCTGCGCCTGCGGGTCGCGTTCGGGCATGGTCATGCCCGCTTCTCGCGCCAGGATCGTGATCGCCTCCATGAAACCGACATTCTCGGTCTCCTGCACAAAGCTGATCATGTCGCCCTTGGCGTGGCATCCGAAGCAGTAATAGAACCCCTTGCGGTCATCGACATGAAAGCTTGCGGACTTTTCCTGATGGAATGGGCAGGGTGCCCACATGTCGCCCTTCGCCTGGTTCGACTTGCGGGTATCCCACATCACCTTGCGCCCCACGACCTGCGCCAGCGAGGTGCGATTTCGAAGCTCGTCAAGGAATCCGGGGGGCAGCGACATGGCCCCAATATCGGGCTGCGCGGGGGCCAAGTCCAGCGGTCGCGTGGGGCGCTTGGTTAATCCAATCCTGCGAATTGGTTAGCATCACAATTGGTGCATAATTTGGCCAAGCTGCCGCCGCGAAGGGGTGTCACAGCGGCACCATGATGCACAATCTCTCCGATTCCCTCCGGCGTTTCCGCCGCGATCAGCGTGGCACCGTTGCGGTCAACCGGCTGTTCATGGTGGGTGCGGCCCTCGCCATCGGCCTGACCGTCATCACCATGATGGCCTTTGGCAGTGGCGAGCCGACGCCCCCGCCGCCCACGACCCTCGAACAGGCCGAAGCAGCGTTCCGTGAGGCTCATATGGGCCGCGACCGCGCCACCGTGCTGGCCGAAGGGCCGCGTGACTATTTCTCGCCTTCCGAAATGCGGGCCCGCTACGTCGCCTACGTCGATCCCGGACAGACCGATGACGAGGCGCTGCGTTCGGCGCATCGCACCTGGGTGCGCCGCGCCGCCTACCACGCCTATTCGCAGCCCGGTCGGGCACGCGACATGGTAATTTTGCTGGAACACGCGCTGGCTGCGCGCGGGCTGGAGCCCCACCCCGACGCCTGACCCCTAGACCTGACCTGGAGCCTCAGCCTGCAAGGGCCGCCCGCGCCGCGACCATCACCATCGCGCGCTCCAGTTCATGCACCGCCGTGGCCGCCATGGACCGGAAAACCATGATCTCGAACCGGTCCATTGCCACCCGCGTCAGGCTGCACGCCATATGGCCCAGCTGTGTGCGCGCCGTGGCGCCCACGCCAAACGCCGTCTCGCGCAGGTCCACCGGCACCAGCCGCGCCAATACCGCCGCCGCGTCCGCGCCTTGCAGCGCCGAGCGCGCCCAAGCGCTGGTATGATCCACCATCGCCGCGCCGTCGATCGGCGCAAGCGCTTGGCCGACCACGAAGAATTGTCCCGGCCCGGCCCAGATCACCCGCGCGCCATCCTTGCCCGTGGTGGTATTGGCCCCCGGCAACCCGGCGCCGATCTGGTTCTGTAAAGCCGCCTCCACGCCCGTCGACTGGCCCTTCAGCGGGGCCACCCACGTCACCGGGGCGTCCGCGCATTCCGTCAAGGTCACGGCCCCGTGGGAGATCGGCAGCAGCGCCCCGAATGCCCCTTTGGAAATCAGATTAGCCACGCGCGCGCCCTCCCTCGGGATCGACGAACACCGTCTCGCAGATCTCCACCTCGAATGTCACTCCGCGCAGATGGTCCACCATCTTCATGTGATGCCCGATCCGCTCCGGCCCGTTCCGCAGGAACGCCAATCCGATGGAATGGCCAAGCGTCGGCGAATACGCGACCGAGGTGGTGTAGCCCTGATCGTTCACCCGCGTGGTCTCGGCGTCGCTGTCGAAAAGCCGCGCGCCCGCCGTCAGGCCCTGCCCCGCGCTGGCGGGCTTCAGCCCCACCAACCGCTCTCGCGACGGCTCCAGCAGGCCGGGGCGAGACGCCGCCGCCTTGCCGATGAAATCCTTCTTGCCCGACAATATCCCCTGCATCCCGATGTCATAGGCTGTGACCCGCCCGTGAATCTCCGAATGCGTGATGAATCCCTTCTCGACCCGCAGGACGTTCAGCGCCTCAAGCCCGTATCCGCCGCCGCCCAGCGCCTCGGCCCGCGCCACCAGATCGCGGTAAAGCGCATCGCCATAGGCAGTTGGCACTGCCACCTCATAGGCCTGCTCGCCCGAAAAGCTGATGCGGAAGAGCCGCCCCTTGACCCCATGCACCGCCACGGCGCCACAGGCCATGAACGGGAAGGACGTATCGTCGATCGGCCGGTCCAGCACCCCGTTCAGCAATTCCCGCGCGCGCGGTCCCGCGACCGAGAACTGCGCCCACGCCTCCGTCACCGACACGAAGCGGACGTCCCAATCCGGCCGCAACACCTGCGCGACGAATTCCATATGCGCCATCACCTGACCAGCTGCCGCCGTGGTCGTGGTCATCACGTAATGCCCGTCGCCAAGGCACGCGGTGGTGCCGTCATCCATCACGTGCCCGTCCTCGCGCAACATCAGGCCGTAACGCACGCGTCCGGGCTTCAGGGTCGAGAACATGTTCGTATAGAGGAAGTCGAGGAACTTGCCCGCATCCGGCCCGATGATCTCGATCTTGCCAAGTGTCGAGACATCGACCACCCCCACGGCGTTGCGCACCATGCCGACCTCGCGGTCGCAGGTTTGCCGCCAATGCGTCTCGCCCGGCAGGGGCAGGTAGGAGGCGCGATACCAGAGCCCCACCGCGATCATCGGCGCGCCCCGCGCGCGGATGGCGGCGTCGGATGTGGTGAACCGCTCGGGCGCGAAGCCCTTGCCTTGTGCACCTGCTGCCAGCGTGCCGAGGGCCACCGGTGTAAAGGGCGGGCGGTAGGTGGTGGTCCCCGTCTCGGGGATGCCCCGCCCGGTTGCATCGGCCAGAACCGCCAAGGCCCCGATATTGGAGGATTTTCCCTGATCCGGCGCCATTCCCTGCGTGGTGTAGCGCTTCATGTGCTCGACGGATTTGTACCCCTCGGCGGCGCTTTGCTTCACGTCCTTGGTCGTCACGTCATTGGCGAAGTCGAGCCATGCCCGCCCTTTGCCCGGCACGCTCCACAGCGCCACCGAACTGCCCGCCTCTTGCTCCGCCATCGGCAGAGCGGGCTTTTTCACCCGCTTGCCCAGCGCCTTCAACGCCTTCGCCGCCGCCTCGACGCCGTCGGCCAGACAGCCCGCCGTGTCATAAACACCCCGGCACGCGCCCGCCGGATGCAGGCCGCGCACGGCCCCCTCTGCCGGCACGAAGGCCGCGAGGTCCGCGTCCCAGACCGGCCGCGCGCCCAGATGGCAGGTCAAGTGCAGCGTCGGGTTCCAGCCGCCCGACATGCCCAGACAATCGGCCTCAACGCGGAACTCGGACGCGCCGCGCCTTACCGTGATCTCGCTCAACGCCTGCCTCCCGCGCGAGCCGATGACCTCGGCCCCGTCATGCAGCCGATAGTCGCCCATCGCCTCCACGCCCTTGCGCGGGTCGATCACGGCGGCGACCTCCACCCCCGCCTCGATCAGGGCCACAGCCGTTCGGTGGGCGTCGTCATTGGTGGCGAAGATCGCCACCTTTTCACCCGGCGTCACGCCGTAGCGGTTCAGATAGGTGCGAATGGCCGAGGCCATCATGATGCCGGGCCGGTCGTTCATCGGGAACGCAATCGGCCGCTCCAGCGCGCCCGCCGCCAGCACGGCCTGCCCTGCGCGGATACGCCAGAAACACTCGCGCGGCAGCGCCGGGTCGTGGGGCAGATGCGCGCCCACCCGCTCGACTGCGCCGAAGGTCAGGCCGTCATACACTCCGGTGGCACAGGTCCGCGTCATGATCCGCACCCGGCCCGTGGCGCGCAACGCGGCCTCCGTCTCCGCAACCCAGACCGGCGCCGCCGCGCCCTCGATCAACTCGCCATCCGACAGCAGGCGGCCGCCCAGAGCGGCGCTCTCCTCCAGCAAGATGACATCCGCCCCCGACTGCGCCGCCGTCAACGCCGCCATCAGGCCCGCAGGCCCGCCGCCGATCACCAGCACATCGCAAAACGCGAAGGCCCGCTCGGACTCCTCGGGCGAGGCTGACTGCGTCATCCGGCCAAGGCCTGCCGCGCGCCGTATCGCCGGTTCGTAAACGCCTTCCCAGAACGCGCGCGGCCACATGAAAGTCTTGTAATAGAACCCCGCACTCAGGAATGCAGGGAACAGGTCGTTGATGCTGAGCAGGTCGCGGTCCAGCGGCCCGATCCGGTTCTGGCTGGTCGTGACCAGCCCGTCATGCACCTCCTGCACCGTCGCGCGGACATTGGGCAGCATCGCGTCGCCGGTTCCCACCTGGATCAGCGCATTGGGCTCTTCCGAGCCTGCCGTCAGCACGCCCCTTGGGCGGTGATACTTGAACGAGCGTCCCATCAGCTTCACGCCACCCGCCAGCAGCGCCGAGGCGACGGTATCGCCCTTGAAGCCGGTGACTGGCTTGCCATCGAAGGTGAACCGCACCGGCGTGCCGCGGTCGATCAGGCCCTTGCCATCGAGTCTCATCGCTGGGTCTCCGACGCCAATCGCGTTCCGAAGATCTCATGCGTCACGTTGGACCGGTCCACCACCAGCCACGCGCCGCAGCCGCCGCCATGGTGCCACAACTCCTCCGCCCGCCCGGCGATGTTGTCGCGCAGATGGACGAAATCGTCCCAAGCGTCCGACCATGTCTCGCCCTCGGGTCGAGCCATGCCCACCGCTGACCCCCGAGGGGTGAATTCCCGCAGGTCGCGGTCGCCGCAATGGGGGCAATTGATATACAATTGATCTACCTCTTGTCGTGCCGAAAGGGTGCAATTCGTCCCGTATGGGACGAGGGCAGTTCGTCCCATATGGGACTAGTGTAAATTGTGCTGCGAGCCGGTCGCTTCCTCGTCCATGATGCCGCGCCCGGTGTTGAAGCGGTCAAGCCGGTGCCGCGTCGCGGCCTCGTGCGGGCGGTCGGTCGCGATCAGATGCGCAAAGACGTTGCCCGAACCGGGCGTGGCCTTGAAGCCGCCGTAACACCAGCCGCCGTTGAAATAGAGCCCGTCGATCCCGGTCTTGTCGATGATCGGCGATCCGTCCGACGACATGTCCATGATCCCGCCCCATGACCGCAGCATCTTTGCCTTTCCGATCATGGGCATAAGCGTCATCCCCGCCTCTACCACATGCTCGGCCATCGGCAGGTTGCCGCGCGCCGCGTAGGAGGGGTAGAAGTCCAGATCGCCGCCGAAAACCAGCCCGCCCTTGTCCGATTGGCTGATATAGAAGTGACCCATGCCGTAGGTCACCACAGTGTCGAGCACCGGTTTCAGGCCCTCGGTCACGAAGGCCTGCAAGACGTGGCTTTCAATCGGCAGGCGCAGCCCTGCCATCGCCGCCACCTGACTCGACCGCCCCGCCACGACGATGCCGACCTTCTTCGCCCGGATCGCCCCTCGGGTGGTCTGAACCCCCGTCACCGCACCATTTACGATATCGATTCCAGTGACTTCGCAGTTCTGGATCAGATCGACCCCGCGCTGATCTGCGCCCCGAGCAAAGCCCCATGCGACCGCATCATGGCGCGCCGTGCCGCCCCTTGGCTGATACAAGCCGCCAAAGATCGGGAAGCGCGTCTGCTCGTAGTCGAGGAAGGGCAGGTGTCGGCGCACCCCCTCGCGGTCCAGCAGGATCGCGTCGTCACCCTGGTTGATGATCGCATTGCCCCGCCGCGCGTAGGCGTCGCGCTGGCCGTCCGAATGGAACAGGTTGATGATCCCGCGCTGGGAATGCATCACATTGTAATTCAACGCGGATTCCAGACCTTCCCATAGCTTCAGCGAGTGGCTGTAGAACTGCGAGTTGCCCTCCAGCCCGTAATTCGCGCGCACGATGGTGGTGTTGCGGCCGACATTGCCGCTGCCCAGATAGCCCTTCTCCAACACGGCGATATTGGTCAGACCATGCTCGGCGGCCAGATAATAGGCCGTCGCCAGGCCATGCCCGCCGCCGCCGATGATGATGATATCATAAGAGGATTTCGGCTGGGGATCGCGCCATGCCGGCGTCCATCCCGTGTTGCCGGTCAAGCCCTGCCAAAGCACCTGAAGCCCGGAATATCGCATCTGTCCCCCACCTCGTTCGTCGTCCCGACGGGGACGACAGGGCGACACTAGCGGCAAGACTTGGGGAACGGAACGCCCTGCGGCGACATGGGCCGGGCAAGGCGCGACGTTGTCTTGGAAAGACTTGGCCCCGCAAAGCCTGAGCCCCGCAAAGCCTGAGCCCCGCAGAGCCCCGGCCCCGCAAAGTCTAGCTGGTGGGCGGCGTCATGTCGGGGTCATAGGGAACCTGACCTGCATAGCGGGGGCGCGTCAGGGTAAAGTTCTCGAATGTCAGGTCGTTGATGCCGATATTGAAGGCAGGCAGGTAATCGATGAAACTCTCGACAAGAATGACCCTTTCGCCATTTGCCATGTCAGGAAGGCGATCCTCGAGCGCGGCAAGACTGGCGGTAAAAAGCTGCGCCTGGGTGCCGGTCGCGTGGCTCCAGTCGACCCGATAGTTGCCCGAGTTGTCGCGCACGATCTGGGTCACGCGGACCTCGACCCCGTCGGTATCGCGGATCATCGCCCGCAGCATCTCGGCCATCCCCTCGATGTCGTAGCCATAGACCGTGGACGTCTGGCGCGACAGCAAGTCAGCGACGGTGAACGTCGCCTTGATCGAGGTGTTGTAGACCCGATAGGCATCGAAAAACGCAAAAGTGCCGATCCATGCCCAAAGCAGGATCGGGAAGATGATGACCGTCTCAAACGCGACCGCGGCCGAGGTTTCGGTGAAAAAGCGCTGCAATCTGCGGGGGATCGACGTCATCTGAAGCTTCCTCAATCCGGTTCGTTGACGAAGATGGTCGTCGCCATCATGTGCATGCCGCCGGATTCGTCCCGGGCAAGGCTCAACCCGAAGCCCGAGAGCGGCAGGATCGGGTCAACGATGAGGCAAGCGCGGATAAGCATGAAATCATTGTCCACGCCGACATCGAAATCGTTGTCAGGGGCCACGACAAGGTTGTTGCCGCGCCCGGCGCAGATCTGGTTGTTGTCCGGCATCGTGTAGGTGTCGCGGTCGACGATCTGCAGGTCGATGGTCAGAAGTTCTTCGCAGTTCGGCAAGATGTTGGTGTTGGCGCACATCGTGTCGCGAATCTCGTCCGCGTCGGTGTTCACGCCCTGAGTCAGGCGCAGAACCCGCACCGACATGTCCAGCGAGCGTTCCAGCAGGATCTGTCGCGTCAGGATCATCGCCGATTCGAAGGAGGCGACGAACACCATCAACAGAAGGGGGAACACGATGACGAGTTCCAGCGTCGCCGTGGCGCTGTCGTCGTCGCGGAACCGCCGTAGCCGTTGGATCAGCCCATGGCTCATTGGATCAGCCTCAGCTGGTTGATGGTCCGGGCGATGGAGGCGAAGGCCTCGCTGATTTCCAGACCTTCCACGTCGTAGAAGTGGGCATCGGAGGACGCGCAGTAGCGCATGACTTCCTGGCCGCCCGAAGGCGCCTCGAACCCGATGGCGAACACGATGATGCCGTTGTTTCGGGCCGCGTCGCAGACAGCGCGCAGGTTGATGTCGGCTTGGGTCACGCCTGCGAACAGATAGCTGGAGTCGTTTCTGACCGCGTTGTAGAACGCCGTCTGGCCCGATGCTGCTGACGGACGCGCCAGCCATTGCTCGGCGATGTAACGCGCAGTATGGGCGGCCCAGAGCGAGGGCCAAGACAAGACCTGCCCCCCCGAAGCGGTGGCCGGATTGTGGGCGTTCGGGCCGCTGGTGGCAAATGTGGCGGCGGTCATGCCATACAGCGCCCATCCACCGTCGGGAGTAGTTTGCCAGCTGCCCCCGGCATCCCGGGGCGAGCCGGTAGGCACCCAGAACTGGCCGCGATCCGCCCACCAGATCGAATAGCGGTTGTTCGACGTGTTGAGGAAAATGGGCGAATAACCCGTGCGATACGCGTCGCGCAGGTCGTACTGGTTGGTATTCTCGCCGTCGGTCATCATGACCAGAACCTTGATCGTCTCGTCATCCAGCAGCGTTGCAGGATCGCCGTCGCGGAAGGGCGCAGGGCGGTCCGAGAAGTCCCCATCCACGTTGCCGGAGGCAATCAGCGTGTCGACAGCCGCGGCGGCTGCGGGATCCAGCAGGGCCACACCCCACCGCACGCCCACGTCGATGGCCGTCCAGCCACCCGTGACCAGCGAGTTGATCGAGGCGTGCAGCGGCGCCTCGGTATGCTGCCATGGAAGGATGGCTGAGGTCTGGTTTGTGGGGCAGTAGGGCGACGTGAATGCCTGGTCCTGGTTCCTGCGGTCATAGTCCCAGTGCGAAATGCGGCGGATCGGTACCGTAGGGTCGATCGCTGTGCTGAGAAAGTCACCCGGCAGGAATCGCGGGCAGTTGGACATCGTTTGAATGCCGTCGAAGGCAAAGGCGCTGCCGATCAGGGCACCGCTGTTTACCATGCCGTTATAGGGAATGATCGACACGGACACGAGGTTTTCGTCGTTGATGTTGTTGTTGGCGGCCAACACCTCGGTCACGAATTCCCGCGCGGCGGGGCGCATGTTCACCATCCGGTTGTTCGATCCCATCGATCCC
>JBBQHZ010000148.1:0-10262 GCA_038324445.1 Rhodobacterales bacterium
CTGTCCTACGTGCAACTTGTTGGCCAGGGCGTCGCCGCGATCGATCTGGGCTTCCCGATGCGCTATTCCCATTCCTCGCTGGAGGTCTGCCAGATCAGCGATCTTGAGGACCTGTCGCGCCTGTTGGTGGCGGGGCTGGAACGGATCGGCCCGGATTTCCCGCTGGACCGTTGGGCATGACCTATACTCTCGGGGTCGATATCGGAACCTTCGAGTCCAAGGGTGTGCTGGTAGATGCCACTGGCCACGTGGTCCTCATGGCGACGGCGGCGCACACGATGCTGGTGCCGCAGCCCGGGTGGGCCGAGCATCGGCCGGAACAGGATTGGTGGGGTGATTTCGTCGCCGTCACCCGAGAGCTTTTGGCAACTTCGGGGATTGCGCCGGATCAGATCAAGGCGGTTGCCTGCTCGGCCATCGGGCCGTGCATGTTGCCGGTCGATGCCGATGGTGCACCGCTGATGAACGGTGTCCTCTACGGTGTCGATACCCGTGCGATGGCAGAGGTGCAGGCCCTGACCGAGCGGATCGGGTCGGAGGTGATCCTGCACCGCTGCGGCAATGCGTTGACGTCGCAATCTGTCGGGCCGAAGATCCTGTGGCTCAAGACCCACCGGCCGGACATCTATGCCAAGACCGCCATGATCCTGACGGCCACCAGTTTTCTGGTGCATCGCCTGACGGACGCCTATGTCATCGACCACTACACGGCTGCCAATTTCTCGCCACTCTACGACGTGACAACGCAGGATTGGTGCTTCGATCTGGCGCCGGAGATTGCCCTCCCATCAATGCTGCCGCGCCTTTTATGGTCGTCCGAAATCGCAGGCCATATCACCGCAGCGGCCGCCGCCGCCACAGGCCTTGCCGTGGGCACGCCGGTGACGGCGGGGACGATCGATGCGGCAGCCGAGGCGCTGAGCGTGGGGGTCACCGGCTCCGGCGACATGATGATGATGTATGGCTCCACCATATTCGTCATCACGCTGACGCCCGAAAGGGTGCTCGATGCGCGGCTCTGGTATGCGCCATGGCTGTTCCCCGGTCAGCATGTGTCGATGGCGGGGCTCGCCACGTCCGGCACGCTGACACATTGGTTTCGCGACCAGATGGCGGCGGAACTGCCCCGTGACACGGCCTTCCCGACACTTGCGGCAGCGGCTGCCGCCATCGCGCCGGGGGCGGAGGGGCTGCTGTTCCTGCCTTATTTCTCGGGCGAGCGCACGCCGCTGCACGATCCCCACGCCAAGGGTGCCTTCTTTGGCCTGAACCTGACGCACACTCGTGCGCACATGTTTCGCGCGATGATCGAAGGCATCGCCTTTGGCACGCGCCATGTGGTTGAGACCTATCGCGCGGCAGGGGCCGCGCCGACGCGGGTGCTTGCCGTGGGCGGGGGCACGAAAAACGCGCTGTGGTTGCAGGCGACATCCGACACATCGGGCCTCGACCAGATCGTTCCGGAAAAGACGGTTGGGGCGAGTTACGGCGACGCGTTCCTTGCGCGGGTCGCCCTGGGCGATGCTCGGATCGACGACATCGCCACATGGAACCCCGTGGCCCGGACCATCACCGCGCAATCGGTGCCGGCCTATGCCAAGGCCTACCCGCTGTTCAGGCGGCTTTACGAGCAGACCAAGGACATCGCCGCCGAACTTGGGTAGCGTGCGAGCCCGGCGCTACTTGATCGCGCCCGCCGCCATGCCCTTGATGATGTAGCGTTCCAGCACAATCCCGATGACAACCAGCGGAAAGATCGCCGCGGTCGACAACGCCGCCATCGACCACCAGTTGATGCCTTGGCTGCCGGTCTGGCTGGCCACCATGACGGGCAAGGTGGTCGCGTCGGTCGATGTCAGAAGGGCGGCGAAAAAATACTCGTTCCATGTCAGCACGAGGCTGAGAATGAACGCCGCCACCATGCCCGGCAGCGCAATCGGCACGATGATCGTCAGGAACGCACCCCAGATCGACAGGCCGTCCACCAGCGCGGCCTCCTCCAACTCGACAGGGATGGAACTGAACTGGTCCCGCATGATCCAGATGACGATGGGCAGGACCGTGAGGGTATAGAGCAGGATCAGCCCGATGCGGCTGTCGAGCATGTCGATCTCGCGGTAAAGCACCAGGAACGGCAGGGCCAGAACCACGGGCGGCAGGATCAGCTGGCTGAGGAAGAAGAAGCTGATGTCGTCATTGCGCATATACCCGAAGCGGTATTCGAACCGGCTGAGCCCGTAGGCCGCAAGGCTGCCCAGAACCACCGCAAGGCTTGATGCCGACAGCGCCACAAGGGTGGAATTGAGGAACCGCTTCAGGAACTCGGCCCGGACGGTGGAATATTCCCCGATGGTGTCGGGTGACAGGCCCAGCGACTCCCATCCGCGCCAATCGGGCGTATAGTCCCAGAAGGGGATCATGTTGCCCTGCATCACGTCGGGGGCCAGTTTGAACGATGTGGTGATGGTCCAGTAGATCGGAAACAGGCAGATGAACGTCCAGAGCAACAAGATGCCATAGACCGTCACGCGCTTGGCATACCACTTTACCTTGTGGCCAAGATCGACCTCGTGGTCGTGGAAAATCTGCTGCTGGCTCATCCGCCCCTCAATATTTCGGCCGCATCCAGCGGGCGGCGAGTTTCATGAACAGCGTGAAGCCGATGATGATGAATACCAGATAGACCATCGCCAGCATGGTGCCGTAGCCCACGTTCGAGCGGTCACGGTATTCGCGGAAGATGAATGAGGTGACCGAATCCGTCGCCCCTCCCGGACCGCCGGAAGTGACGTTGATGATGATGTCGGCGAGCTTCAGCTTGAAGATGATGCGGATCATGATGGCCGTGATCGACACCGGCAGCATCAGGGGAAAGGTGACCTCCCAGAAGTTCTGCCACGGTGTGGCGCCGTCGACGCGGGCGGCCTCCTGGATGTCCTTGGGGATCGACTGCAACCCGGCCAGCAGCATGATCATCATGAAGGGGATGAACGTCCAGGCATCCATGATCATGACCATGGCGCGGGCTGTCTCGGGGTCGCCGAAAAAGCTGGGCTCGTCGACACCCAGGGTCCGCGCCAGCCGCGCGACGGGGCCAAAGCGCGCCTCGAGCATGGATTTTCCGACCATCCACGACACCGCCACCGGCGACAGCATCAGGGGCATCAGGAACGCCACGCGAAAGAATTTGCGCGCGCGGATCTGGCTGTTGAGCAGCAGCGCAAGGCCGAAGGCGATGGTGTATTCCACCGCAATCGCCAGCGTATACCAGACCATGTTGGTCAGGGCGTTCCAGTAGAAGCCGTCCTGCCACATCTGCCGGATGTTATCGAAGCCGTTGAATTGCTGTCCGCTGACCGAACTGAGGTTCCAGTCGGAGAACGCGATGCTGAGGCCGAAGACCAGCGGGAAGAACACCATCGACAGCACGAAGATGGTGGCGGGCACGACGAACAGGCGGCGCTTGCCCTGCTCGCCATGGCGGACCACCAAGGCGGTGCAATAGCAGGTGATGAAGAAGAGGTAGGCGTAGAGTGTCGGACGCCAGTTGGCGAAATCAGCCGTCAGATCATACCCACCGAGGATCTGCCAGACCGCCATCGCCACCAACAGCGCGAAGGAGCCCCAGACCAACACGCTTCCGGCGCGCCTGCGTCCGGGCGTGATCTGGTCGTTGGTCACGACATAAAGGCGGTCCTGGCTCATTCACTGTCCCGGTCAGGAAGCGGGGCGGCGAGGGTTTCCCGCCGCCCCTGATGTCATGCGGATGGCTCAGGCCAAGCCAAGCGAGGAGCGATAGAGCGCAACCTGGCTTTCGCGTCCGATCTGATCGGTGATCGCCTCCCACGCTGCGGCTATCGCATCGGCCCCTTCCTGCACGCTGGCATATTCACCGGCGTAGATCTTGGCCAACTCATCCTCGGCAACCGAGTAATACTGGAAGATGCCGGGGATACGGGGTTCGATGGCGGCGTTGGGGTGGTTGTAGCTGTCCGCCTCGGATCCAAGGTAATCCTCGATGAAGGCCCGGTCGTATCCGGCTGCCTCCCACTCGTCGATGTTGAAGTGCGAGTTGCGGTAGGGCTGGAAGCCCGACGGATAGGCCGCACACCACAACGACAGGTCACGTCCGCCCAGATGGGCTGCTGCCGACCATGCCGCCATGCGCTTCAGATCACCGCCTTCGGTGGCGCGCGCCATCACGTAAACGCCCCAGCCGATATAGGCCATGTTGGGCGAGAAGTTCGGGCCGGATGGCAGCGTATCCCAGGTCTGAGTGCCATGGTTCCACACGTCGTCCGAGCCCGGCAGGATCGAGAAGCCGGTGACATCACCGACAACCGACGTGTCCGACGTCCGTGCAGACGAGCCGATGTCGCCCCACCAGCTCAACATCGATCCTGTGCCGGCAAGAAACTGCTGGAACCCGGTGGTGCCGGGATCGGCGTTGATCTGGTCGGCGGGCTGCGTGTCCATGATGTCCATGACATCCTGAATCGCCCGAACCCAGGCCGCGTTGTTGACGCGGGGCGTCATGTCCTCGGGGTCGAACAGCCATGCCGGATCGTCCGGGTGCTTGGCATAGGCGGTGGCGCGGCTGGCCAGGAAGTAGAAGCCGAAGCCGCCCCATCCCTTCAGGGGATCCAGGTATCCATGGGCCGGAAGCCCGGTGAAGGGATCGTCCTTGCCGGCCAGAAACTGGCTGACCTCTTGCACCTTCTGCCAGGTTGTCGGCACTTCCCATGCCCCTTCGTGGCCCTCGGCGGTCCAGGCGGCGGCAAATTCCTCGTTGTCGAAGTAGTCGGTGCGATAGTTGAAGTTGTGGCAATCGCCGTCGATGGAAATCCGGTATGTCTCGCCCGCCCAGGTGCCGACGGGCTCCTGCAGGTAGCCGACGTAGTCAGCCATATCGATGTCTTCCTTGACCCAGTCCGGCATCGGATCCAGCAGGCCGCGCCCGGCCGTGTCACCCTCGAACGGGGCACCCATCTCGATCAGGTCGAAATCGACGGTTCCGGTAGCAATCGACTGCTGCAGGCGCGCGTTATAATCTGCCTGCGCCAGATCGATCCAGTTGATCGAAGCGCCGGTATATTGCTCCCACGGGCGCAGGAAGCCCCGGAACAGGAAGTTGTGCAGATTCTGGTTGTTCAGGCCCATGAAGGTCAATTCGACCCCGGCGAACTCGCCCTCGGCAAAGCGCGCGCGGGTGGAGCCAAGGCACAGATCACCCACCGCCTGCCAATCGGCATCGGTCGGGCTTCCGGTTCCGACGCCCGGAATGGCAAGGATTTGCGCCCGCACGTCCGCGTGGGCATCCGCTCGGGCCATGCCCGGCAGCAGGTTTCCGGAGGCAGCCAGCGCACTGACGCCGGCGGCCCCTCTCAGCATGGACCGGCGGCTCAGCTTGGCCGCGGCAAGACGCTTGTAGAGATCGACTTTCATTCCAATTCCTCCCTGACGTTGATCGCACCTCCCGGTGCGATGCCTTGCCCCGCACGTTGGCGGCCATTCCGGCTCTGACGGTTAAGGCAAGGAACTCGACGATCGCCGCGCATCCTCTCGCGGCATCATATTGGGCAACTGTCCCTGCAACATCGGCACCTGTCAAGCATCTAACATGCTAGTCAGGTCAGATGTGGACACGGCCCCCACCTTGGGCTACCCAAGTCTGACACATCAGCAAGACCGGGTGGGGCATGGCAGAAGTTTCCGTCAGAAACCTGAAGAAGAACTACGGCGCCCTCGAAGTGATCCATGGCATCGACGTCACCATCGCGGACGGGGATTTCGTGGTGCTGGTCGGACCGTCGGGTTGCGGAAAATCCACCCTGCTGCGCATGATCGCGGGGCTGGAAGAGGTTACCTCGGGCGATATCCTGATCGGGGATCGACGGGTCAATCACCTGTCTCCGAATGAGCGCGACATCGCGATGGTGTTCCAGTCCTACGCGCTATATCCGCACAAGACGGTCGAGGCGAACATGGGTTTCGCCCTGAAACTGCGCAAGATGGACAAGGCCGAGGTAAGGCGCCGCGTCGTCGAGGCTGCCGAGATCCTGGGCCTGACCCCCTACCTTGACCGCTACCCCCGCGCCTTGTCGGGCGGCCAGCGCCAGCGCGTCGCCATGGGCCGTGCCATCGTGCGCGACCCGCAGGTGTTCCTCTTCGACGAGCCGCTGTCGAACCTCGACGCCAAGCTGCGCGTGCAGATGCGCACCGAAATCCGTGAACTGCACCTGCGCCTCAAGACCACCACCGTCTACGTCACCCATGACCAGATCGAGGCCATGACCATGGCCGACAAGATCGTCGTGCTGAACGGCGGCAACGTGGAACAGATCGGCAGCCCGCTGGAACTTTATGACCGGCCGGACAACCGCTTTGTCGCCAGCTTCATCGGATCGCCCTCCATGAACCTGATCGACGGTGTGGTGACCGCTATTGTGGGAGGCTCCGCAACCCTTGCGCTTGGCGATCTGATCGTCACCGCTCCCGCGCCGTCCGGTCTGGTAACAGGGCAGCAGATCACCCTCGGCGTCCGGCCCGAACACCTGAGCCTGTCGGACGCGGGATTGCCGGTCAAGGTGCGCGTGGTGGAGCCGACGGGTTCAGAGATCCACGTCGTGTTCCAGTTTCAACAGCAGGAGATTACGGCAATCTTCCGCGACCGCCATCCGCTGAAGCCGGGCGATCATGTCCATCTGGCGCTCGACATTGGTCATCTCCATCTGTTCGATGGCGCGACAGGTGCGCGGATGACCGAGTCAACCGCCTGAACCGTCAGAACAAGGGAGGGACAAATCATGCTCAAGGGGATCGACCCACGCCTGAACGCGGATGTGCTGCACTGCCTGCGCTCGATGGGTCATGGCGACACGTTGGTGATTGCCGACACCAATTTCCCCGCCGACAGCGTCGCGCGCCATACCATTTACGGCGAATTGCTGCGGATGGAGAACCTGACCTGCGCCGAGGCGATGAACGCCATCCTTTCGGTGTTCCCGCTTGATACCTTCGTCGACGATTTTGCAGCCCGCATGCAGGTGGTCGATGCCCCCGACGACATCCCCGAGGTGCAGCGCGAGGTGCAGGCGCAGATCGACCTTGCCGAAGGGCGGTCGCGCCCGATGGTCAGCGTCGAGCGTTTTGACTTCTACGACCAAGCCCGCGAGAGTTATGCGGTAATCCAGACCGGCGAGCGGCGGTTCTACGGCTGCTTCATCTTGCGCAAGGGCGTGATCGGACCAGAGGCATGAGCAACGCGATCGTCATTCTCGGCGTATTTGTCGCCGACACGGCCTACCGCGCCGATCGGCAGCCGAAGATGGGCGAAACCATCATGGGCAAGTCCTTTGCGCTGGGACCGGGCGGCAAGGGCTCGAACCAGGCGGTGGCGGCCGGTATGGCGCGAGGCGATGTCGGGTTCATCACCAAACTGGGTGCGGACCCATTTGCCGACATGGCGCTGGCGACCTGGGCCAAAGCAGGCGTGACCTCTCTGGCGACACAACATGCCGACAGCTATACCGGGGCGGCCTATATCTTCATCGAGGAAGCCACCGGCAACAACGCCATCATCATAAGCCCCGGCGTCGCCGCCACGATCAGTATCGCCGATATCGACGCCCATGCCGACACGATCCGCGCCGCCAAGGTTTTCGTCACGCAACTGGAACAGCCGCTCGACGCGGCAGAACACGCTCTTGCCCTTGCGCGGGCGGGCGGTGCCATCACGATCCTCAATCCCGCCCCGGCGGCCGAGTTGTCCGACCGCATGTTGGCGCTGTGCGATTACCTGACCCCCAACGAGAGCGAGACCGAAGCCCTGACCGGCATTCCCGTGCACGACGTCGCCGACGCCACCCGCGCGGCCGAGGCGCTTTTGCGGCGCGGTGTTAAGGCCGCAATCATAACCCTTGGCGAAAACGGCTGCCTCTATCACGACGGGATCGCGGCGGTGCATGTCCCCGCCCTCCACGCCGGTCCGGTGCTGGAAACCACGGGCGCAGGGGATGCCTTCAACGGCGGTTTCGCCGCCGCCTTGGCCGAGGGGATGGCGCCACGGGACGCGATCCGGTTTGGCACCGCAACGGCGGCAATCTCGGTGACGCGCGCGGGTACGGCGCCCTCGATGCCCGCCCGGTTCGAGATCGACGCTTTGCTGGCAAAGGCCTGACCGGAGGTCGGGCCTCGTTTAGTAGCCGGGCTGAGCGACAGATGGCGCGGTGCGGCTTCCCCAGATCAGCCTTGTTCCGCGTTCGAAGCAGGCCGATCGCATGCCGAAATGCGGCACCCTAGCGCATCACAAAGGGGTTCGCCATGGGGCTGTCGGAGGTGTTGATCCAGGTGGTTTTGGTCCGCGTGTAATCGTGGATGGCATCCACCCCCGCCTCGCGCCCATAGCCCGAGTGGTTGTAGCCGCCAAAGGGCGCGATGGGAGAGATCGCGCGGTAGGTGTTGACCCAACAGATCCCCGCCTTCAATCGCGCCGAGACGCGGTGCGCACGGGCAAGGTTTTGCGTGAACACACCCGATCCAAGCCCGAAGGGCGTGCTGTTGGCCAGTGCGATGGCCTCTGCCTCGGTATCGAAAGGGACCAGCGACATGACCGGGCCGAACATCTCGACGTGCAACGTCTCGATGGCATGGCCGTCGCATTGGACCAGCGTTGGCACCATGTAATTGCCGGGCCGGTCCAAGGGCGCGCCCCCGAAGCGGATGGTTGCCCCTTGCGCCTTTGCCGCCGCCAAGGTGGCGACGATACGCCTGATCTGGTCGCTGGTGCAGAGCGGCCCCAGATGCGTGGTGGCCTCCAACGGATCGCCCACGATAATCTCGGCCACGATCTTCTCGATCCTTGCAATCAGCGCTTCCATCACCGGTCGGTGGATCAACCCGCGCGAACCGGCCACGCAGCCTTGCCCCGATGCGCCGAAATTGCCCGCGACAATCCCGTTGGCCGCGCCATCCAGATCGGCATCGTCGAACACAAGGATCGGGGATTTTCCGCCCAGTTCCAGCGACGTGACCGCAAAATTCTCGGCCGAGTTGCGCACCACATGGCGGGCGGTTTCCGGCCCGCCGGTAAAGGCGATGCGGTCGACATCCGGATGGCGCGTGAGCGGTATGGCGCAGTTCTCGGCGTCGCCAGTGAGGACCGAGACGACACCGGGCGGAAAGCCTGCCCTGGCGATCAGCCGCGCGAATTCCAGCATCGGCGCAGGCGCGATTTCCGAGGCTTTCAGCACCACCGCACATCCCGCCGCAAGCGCCGGCCCCAGCTTGGTCGCCGTCAGAAACATTTGCGCATTCCACGGCACGATTGCCACGACCACACCAATGGGTTCACGGCGGGTGAATACATGCATGTCCGGCTTGTCGATGGGCAGCACCGCGCCCTCGATCTTGTCGGCAAGGCCTGCGTAGTAGCGGTAATAATCGCTTACATAGCGCGTTTGGGTAGCGGTTTCCGCCAGCAGCTTGCCGCTGTCCGTCGTCTCGATGCGCCCAAGATCTGCGGCATGTTCTTCTATCAGATCTCCCAGCCGATAAAGCAGCTTGCCCCGTTGCGTCTGGCTCATGTCGCGCCATGCCGGATCTTCCAGCGCCCGGCGGGCGGCGGCGATGGCGCGGTCCACGTCCTGCGGGGCGGCACAGGCGAAGGTGGCCCAATCATCGCCCGTCGCGGGGTTCTGGCTGGACATCACCTGACCGGTCGCGCCCTCGGTAAAGGCGCCATCGAAGAACAACTGGAAATGCGGCATGGCGGTCCTCATGTGAAAGCGGGCATCACGTCATCGATGAAGCGCGCCAGCGAGGCGCGCTTGCGCTCGGAACTCATGCCGCTGTCGATCCAGAATGAATATTCATCATAGCCCAGGTCTTCGTATCGCCTGATCTGGTCGATCACTTCCTGCGCGGTCCCCATGGTGAGATCACGGCGCATGTTCGCGGGGGCCATCATCTTGTTGGCGGCCAGATCCTCGTCGCTCAATGGCTCGATAAGGCCTTGGCTGACCGGGCGCCTGTTCTGGAACCAGGCGCCAAAAAAGCTTTAGAATTTGGACAGTTCCTGCGCAGCCAAGGCCGTATCATCGGCATCCGCCCCCACATAGGTGTGGTGCAGCAGCATGATCTTGGGCCGAGGCTGGTCTGAGGCGGCGCAGGTAGAATTGAAAACGCCCATCAGGTTCTCGATTTCCGCCATGCCCTGCCATAACGGCGTGACCTGAATGTTGAAGCCCTGATCGATCCCGAAC
>JBBQHZ010000149.1:0-10124 GCA_038324445.1 Rhodobacterales bacterium
GGAAGTGACCGCGCGCGAAGATCGCGTCGGGGTCGCGCGCCTCGGGGCAATCGTGCAGGACCTGCCCCCGTTCGAGGATCAGCACTCGCAGGCCCGATCCGACCAGCCCCGCCGCCAGCGTCGCGCCGCCCATGCCAGAGCCTACGATGATGATATCCGCGTCGTTCATGCGCCAACCTCTAGAATTGGATCGTTCCAATTCCAAGCAAAAAATGAATCCGGACGCAGGGCTACGCCCGGATCAGGCGTTACGAAATCCGGTTCTCGGTCTTGGGGTCGAAGAGGACCGCCTTGTCCATGTTCACTGCGAACTCGAAGGGCTGCCCGGCGCGGACATCGGCATCCGCCCGCATCCGCGCGATGCAGTCCTTTCCCGACAGGGTGGTGGAAACAAAGGTATCCGCCCCCGCAGGCTCCGTCACGCTGACCGTGTTGGTCAGCATCTGCACATTGCGCGCATTGCGGTCAGCCCCTTCGGGATCGGTGATCGCCTCGGGCCGGACGCCGAACATGACCGGGCGCCCGACATAGGCGCGGTAGGCCTCGGGGGCATTCTCGATCCGCAATTCCACCGCCTGCCCCTCGGCGCCGGTGATCTGCGCGTGGAGCGCCCCGTTCAGTTCCACCAGTTTCGCGTTCAGCACATTCATCGCGGGCGAGCCCATGAAGGTCGCCACGAAGAGGTTGGAGGGGTTGTCGTAGATCTCCTTGGGCGTGCCCAGTTGCTGTACATAGCCGTTATACATCACGGCGATCCGCGTGCTCAGCGTCATCGCCTCGATCTGGTCATGGGTGACGTAAACGATGGTTGTGCCCAGCTTCTGGTGCAGCTTCTTGATCTCGGTGCGCATGTCGACGCGGAGTTTCGCGTCAAGGTTCGACAGCGGCTCGTCGAACAGGAACACATCGGGGTTGCGCACAAGGGCGCGGCCCATGGCGACGCGCTGGCGCTGGCCGCCAGACAATTGCCCAGGCTTGCGGTCAAGCAGGTTCTCGATCTGCAGCAGCTTGGCGACGGAGGCCATCGCGGCGTCGCGCTCGGGCTTGGGCGTGCCCTGCATTTCAAGGCCGAAGGTGATGTTCTTGGCGACCGTCATGTTCGGATACAAAGCGTAGCTTTGGAACACCATCGCGATGTTGCGCTTTGACGGCGCGACGTTGTTGACGACCCGGTCCTTGATCGAGATCTCGCCAGAGGATATCCCCTCCAGGCCCGCGATCATGTTGAGAAGCGTGGACTTGCCGCAGCCCGATGGGCCGACCAGCACCAGAAACTCGCCCTCCTGCACCTGGATATCGACCTTATGCAGGACCTCCACCGCGCCGTAGGATTTGGTGACGTTGTTGATGTCGAGAAAACCCATGGGACTTATCCTTTGACAGAGCCGGCCATCAGGCCGCGCACGAAATAGCGGCCTGCGACGATGTAGACGAGAAGGGTGGGCGCGGCGGCCATGATGGCCCCGGCGAAGTGGACGTTGTATTCCCGCACCCCGGTCGAGGAGTTGACGAGGTTGTTGAGCGCCACCGTCATCGGTGCCGCCCCCCCGCTTGCGAACGACGCGCCGAACAGGAAGTCGTTCCAGATGTTGGTGAATTGCCAGATGCAGCAGACCGCGATGATCGGGCCGGACGACGGCAGCATTATCCGCCAGAATATCTGGAAGAACCCGGCTCCGTCGATCATGGCGGCGCGCACCAGCTCGGTCGGAAATGCGGCATAGTAATTGCGGAAATAGAGGGTCGAGAACCCGATGCCATAAACGACATGGACCAAGATAAGCCCGTAAGTCGTGCCCGCGATGTTCAGAAGCCCCAGAATCCGTGCCATCGGGATCAGGACGATCTGGAACGGGATGAAGCACGAGAACAGCAGCAATCCGAAGATCCACGTGGCGCCCTTGAAGTGCCATTTCGTCAGCACATAGCCGTTCAGTGCGCCCGCGACGGTGGATATGGCGACAGCCGGCACCGCCATCGCGATGGAGTTGATGAAATAGGGCCGCAGACCCGTCGGCTGGACGCCGATCTGGGCGGTCGACCAGGCCGAAAGCCACGGCGCGATGGTCCATTCCTGCGGCAGGGCGATCATGTTGCCGCCGGTGATTTCGCTCAAGGGTTTGAGCGAGTTCACCAGCATGATCCCGAACGGGAGCAGGTAGAACAACGCGAACAGGATCAGGACGAGGTAGATCAGGGTCCGGGTAAAGTTCGACGCCCGGATTGCGTTGTCGGCGGATGCGATTGCCATCACTTCTTCTCCCGCAATTCGGCGTAGAGGTAGGGCACCATGATCGCGGCGATGGTCATCAGCATGATGACGGCGGACGCCGCGCCGATCCCCATCTGATTGCGCGTGAAGGTGTAGGAATACATGAAGGTGGCGGGCAGCGCCGTGGCATTGCCGGGCCCGCCGCCGGTCAGGGCGATGACAAGGTCATAGGACTTGATCGCAAGGTGGCTGAGGATCACGAAAGCGCTCAGAAACGCAGGCCGCAGCTGCGGCAGGATGATCCGGCGATACAGCTGGAAGGTGGACGCGCCATCCATCTGGGCCGCTTTCAGGATCTCGTTGTCGATCCCGCGCAATCCCGCCAGAAACATCGCCATCACGAAGCCCGAGGATTGCCAGACGGCGGCAATGACGATGGTATAGATCGCCATCTCGCGGTCCTTGATCCAGTCGAACTGGAAACTCGCCCAACCCCACAGGTGCATCGTGTTCTCGATCCCGATGTCCGGATCGAGGAACCATTTCCACGCCGTGCCCGTCACGATGAACGACAGCGCCATGGGATAGAGGAAGATCGGGCGCAGGAAGCCCTCGCCGCGGATCTTCTGGTCCAGCAAGATCGCCAGCATCAGGCCGATGAGCGTGCAGATGACGATGTAGAGCGACGCGAAGATCGCGAGGTTGGTGATCGCCGTATCCCATTCCCGGATCCGGAACAGGCTGTCGTAGTTATCGAACCCGATCAGGTCGTAGGACACGTTGCCTGCCGAATCCCTGAACGGCAGCATCCGGCTTTCCGTGAAGCTCAGATAGACGGTAAAGGCGATGAAGCCGTAGACGAAGATCACCATGATCGCGAAGGACGGCGCGAGGACGATCTTGGGCAGCCAATTCTGCAAACGGGTGCGGAAATCCACCCCGTCCGACAACATGGGATCGGTTGCGGCCATGGGGCCTCTCCTTCACTCGGGTGAGACGAGCAGCGCGACGCTGCGAAGTGGACCGGCCCCGCGCCATGGCGGGACCGGTCCGGGGAGGAACGTGCTTACTGTGCCAGTTCGACTGCGGTGACCATTTCGGCCGCGGCAGTTGCGCTGTCATACTCGCCGTTGAAGTGGGCGGTGATCACGTCATACATCGCGTTCTGAACCGACGGCGGGTTGGCGTGGCCATGGGCCATGGAGCCGAACAGCGTGCCTGCTTCACCAGCCGCAGCCAGATCAGCGATGGCCTGCTGGCCGCAAGCGTCGAACGACGACGGGTCGATGTCGGTCCGGGCCGGAGCCGAGCCCTTGACGATGTTGAACGCGATCTGGAACTCGGGGCTCATCACGGCCGAGGCCATGGCAAGCTGGGACGCCTGATCGGTTTCATCCGCCACGTTGAACATCGCGAACTGGTCGGAGTTGAACATGACGTTGCCTTCGGTGCCGGGCACGCGGAAGCACTGGAACTCGACGCCAGCGGTCTGACCCGCGTTGACGAATTCACCCTTTGCCCAGTCACCCATGATCTGGAACAGCGCTTCGCCGTTGATCACCATGGCCGAGGCAAGGTTCCAGTCACGACCCGAGAAGTTGTCGTCCACGAAACCGCGCAGGGTGGTCATGCGGTCGAAAGCTTCGACCATCTGCGCGCCACCCAGTGCTTCCGGGTCCAGATCGATGAAGGCAGCCTGATAGAACTCGGGGCCGCCAACGCCCATCACCATCGAGTCGAAGATGGTCGCGTCCTGCCAAGCCTGACCGCCATGGGCCAGCGCGGTGTAGCCCGCATCCTGCGCGGTCTGCATCGCTGCCACGAACTCGTCCCACGTGGTCGGCTGGGTGATGCCCAACTCGGCCATCAGCGCGGTGTTTGCCCAGACCCAGTTGGTCGAGTGCACGTTGACCGGTGCCGCGACCCAGTGGCCGTCATAGGTGGAGAATGCCTGCAGAGCCGCCGGAACGACCTCGGCCCAGTTCTGCTCGGCCGCCAGCGCGTCGAGGTTCGCCAAAGCGCCCTCAGCCGCCCAATCCTGGATCGCGAAACCCAGCATCTGCACAGCGGTCGGGGGATCGCCTGCCGTGACGCGGGCGCGCAGGACGGTCATCGCGTCCGAGCCACCGCCACCGGCAACCGGCATGTCGGTCCAGCCGATGCCACCACCGGCCAGGTCTTCGCGCAAGACGTTCAGCGCGGCAGCTTCGCCACCGGATGTCCACCAATGCAGAACCTCAACCTCCTGGGCTGCGGCGATGCCGGTCGACAGCGCCACAATCGCGGCGCCCATGTAGAATTTCGTGAACTTGGTCATCGTATTCCTCCCTTATGACCGTATCCCTTACCGGGACTGACAGAATTAAAACGTTATAAATCCGGTTGAAGTCAACCAGAATTTATCAACGCCCTTCGTATTTCGCGCTGCACAACAGCATGTATTGCTGGTGTTTTCCGCAACGCAGAAAATTCCTCAAGCGCATTTCGCCTGTTGAAACGTTTGAATTATGACGCAATATGGCGGTGACGCAACCTTTCGGCGAACCGAGGCAATGAACCGCGACCTCACCGATCCCTCCCCGGCGCAAAGCCGCGACAAACCGACCTTGCGCAGCTTGGCCGAGGTGACGGGCTTCTCGGTTGCGACGGTCAGCCGGGCGCTGGCCGACGATCCGCGAATCGCGGCCAAGACCCGCGCAAAGGTGGCCGAAGCCGCCGCCACCGTGGGCTACGTGCCCGACCGTGCCGCGCGCCGCCTGCGCACCGGGCGCACCCAGGTTGTCACCCTGCTGCTCAATACCGAGCACGAGTTTCTGGGCTTCACCCACGAATTCCTGTCCGGCATCACCGAGGCGTTTCGCGGCACCGGCTATTCCGTCAACGTCGTGCCCGATCATGTCGGCGAGGATCGCCTTGGCCCGGTGCGCAACATCCTGCGCAACCAGTTGGCCGATGGCATCCTGTTCACCCGGACAGAGGCTTTCGATCCCCGCGTCCGCCTGTTGCTGGAGGCCGATTTTCCCTTCGTCAGCCACGGCAGAACCGAGTTCTCGACGCCGCATCCCTATGTCGATTTCGACAATGAGGCCTTCGCCCGCGCCGCTGTGCAGCGTCTGGTTGCCAAGGGCCGCACGCGCCTGTCCATGATCCTGCCCGAGGATCGCTTCACCTTCACTCAGCACCTGCGCTACGGCTTTCTCAGCGCGGTGCGCGAGGCCGGGGTCGACTACGAGATCGTCAGCGGAGTCACCCTCGACAGCCCCGCCGCGGCCATCGCGCAGGCGCTGCGCGACAGCCGCTCCAGCGCCCAACCGCCCGATGGCTATGTCTGCGTGGGCGAGGTCACCGCGCTGGTCACGCTGTCGGCGCTGGTCGATAGCGGCGCTGTTCTGGGCTGCGATGCCGACATCTTCGCCAAGCGTGCCTCGCCGATCTTCGACAATATCCGCCCGCGCATCGACACCGTGTTCGAGGACCTGCGCCAGACCGGCAATGTGATGGCCACCATGCTGATGCGCCGCATGAAGGGCGAGGCGCCGCAGGGCCTGACCCATCTGCTGCTTCCCGATTTCGACCGCCTGCATCATTCCTGAACGGCCCCTTGCGTCACCCAGGGCGCGCGCGTCTTGCCGATGCGCATCTGGACTGTCTTGACCTCCAGAAACTCCTCCAGCCCATAGCGTCCCAGTTCCCGCCCCTGCCCGCTCTGCTTGACGCCGCCGAACGGCATTTCCGGGAACCCGTCCATCCAGGTGTTGGTCCAGACGGTCCCGGCCTGCACCCGGCGCGCGAAGGTCAGGCAGGTGGACATGTCGGCGCTCCAGACGCCTGCGCTCAGTCCGTAGGCAGCGTTGTTGGCCAGATGCAGCGCCTCATCCATGGTGCGGAAGGTCAGCACGGCCAGCACCGGGCCGAACACCTCGTCGCGGGCAATCGCCATGTCGGGTCGCAGGTTGGTGACAACCGTGGGCTGGTAGAATTGCGGGCCAACGCCGTCGACGTGAAACGCCGCGCCGCCGATCGCCAGCACAGCCCCATCCGCGACCGCTGCCTGCACATAGCCGTCGATCTTCGCCAGATGCTCGGGCGAGATGATCGCACCAACCTGCGTGGCAGGGTCCAGCGGATCGCCAAAGGGGATCTTGCGGGAAAGGGCCACGACCTTTGCGGTCAATGCCTCGGCCACGTCCTCATGCACGATGATCCGGCTTCCCGAATTGCAGCACTCGCCCGCATTGAAATAGACGCCAAACGCGATGGCGTCCGCAGCCTGATCCAGATCCGCGTCCGGGAAGATCACCTGCGGGTTCTTGCCGCCAAGCTCCAGCGACACCTTCTTGAGGGTCGCGGACGCCGCCGCCGAAATACGCTTGCCCACCCCGGTCGAGCCGGTGAAGCTGACCATATCCACCCGCGCGTCGGTGGACAGCGCCTCGCCCACCGGGTCGCCATAGCCCAGCACGATATTCGCCACGCCCGCAGGCAGGCCTGCCTGCATCAGCAACTCACCCAGAATACAGGTGGTGGACGGCGTCATCTCGGACGGTTTGATCACCGCCGTGCAGCCCGCCGCGAGGGCAAAGGGCAGTTTCTGGCTGACGATCAGGAACGGGAAATTCCACGGGCAGATCAGCGAGACAACACCAATCGGCTCCTTCAGCACAACGCCGAGCATGTCCGCGCCCAGGCTGTTGTGGCTGTCGCCATGGATCATCCGCGCAAGGCTGGCGGCATAGCGCCAGAGGTCGGCGGCGCCAGAGATCTCGCCCTTGGCCGGAGTGATCGGCTTGCCGGATTCCAATGTCTCCAGCAAAGCGATCCGGTCAATATTTTGTTCTATAAGATCAGCCACACGCAGCAGGATCGCCGCGCGGTCCTTGCCGCTGGAAAACGCCCAATCGCCCGCGTCGAACGCGGCACGCGCGGCGGCAATCGCGGCCTCCACCTCGGCCTTGCCGCCCTTCGCCGCGACGCTGACAAGGCTGCCATGGGCGGGCGAGTGACGCTCGGACACCGCCCCATCGGCGCTGTCGCACCAGATACCACCGATCAGGTGTCGGGCCTCGAAGGCGTCGGGCAAGGCGATCCCAGCGGACGCGATGATCGTCATCATGGTCATGTCTCAGGTTCCCCGGAAATCTGGTGAGCGTTTTTCGCGGAAGGCCGAAACGCCCTCGTCCCGGTCCTCGGTCGCGCCCGCCATACCGCCGCCCAAGGCTTCGATCATGGCGTTCCTGTCTTCGCCCACGGCCGCGTGGATCTGGTATTTTGCAATCTCATGGGCGCGGGGCGAGGCTGCGATGGCGTGCTTGGCAATCGCCAGCGCGGTCGCCAGCGGGTTGTCCGAAATCTCGGTCACAAAGCCCAGCGCCTGTGCGCGCTCTGCCGACAGACGCCGCCCGAACAGCGCCATTTCCTTCACCACAGCCTCGGGCAACAGCCGCATCAGGCGCGTGTTGCCGCCCCATCCCGGCACGATGCCCACCTGCGCCTCAGGCAGGGCAAGCGTGGCATTGGGCGACATGACGCGGATGTCCGCGCAGGCCGCCAGTTCCAGCCCGCCGCCAAAGGCGTGGGCGTGGATCACGGCGATGGTCGGCATCGGCAGGCGCGCGAAACGGTCGTATATCCGGTGGCCTTCACGCACCCAGAGGCGGGCGAAATCGGTGGGGCTGAGCGCCCCCCACCCGATGATATCGGCCCCGGCGCAGAAGGCGCGCTCGCCCTCCGCGGTCAGCAGGACGGCCCGCACCAGCGGGGATCGCTCCAGCGTCGCGCAGGCATCCTCCAGTTGCCTCAGCATCTCTGGCGTCAGCGCGTTGAGCTTCGCGGGATTGTCGAGCGTGATCCGCGCAATCGCGCCATCGATCGACACGTGAACCGCACTCATAGGGTCAACCCCATCGGCGCAATTCCCAACAGCGACAGCGGCAAGGTCACGGCATCGGTTGCCACGGTTACGCGTCCCTCGGACGCCGCCACGATGTCGCGCGCCGGGTCGATGCCCGGCATGATCTCGACCGCGACCAAGCCCTTGTCGCCCAGCCGCATCGCGCACCGCTCGGTGATGTAGAGCACATCCGCCCCCCGCGCCCTTGCGCGGCGTCCGGCAAAGGTCACATGCTCGACCGCCTCGACCATCTTAGTGAACTTGCCGGGCTTGGTGACGCGCAAACCGTCATCGGCGATGGCCAGCTCCGCCCCCGCCTCGAAATAGCCGCTGAAGACGATCTTCTTCGCATTTGCCGTGATGTCCACGAAGCCGCCGCACCCCGCCGTCAGGTAGGGCTTCTTGCCCAGCTTCGAGACGTTGACGTTCCCGTCCACGTCGACCTCCATGAAGGACAGGAACGACACGTCGAAGCCACCGCCTTGAAAGTAGCTGAACTGCTGTGGCGAGGGCATGAAGGCGTCCGCATTCGACGCGCAGCCGAAGGCGAAGCCGGTCAGGGGCATGCCGCCCACGGCGCCCTGCTCGATGGCCCAGGTCACCGCGTCCTGCGCGCCTTCCTCCAGCAATACGCGCGGCACCATCGCGGAAATGCCGAAGCCCAGATTGGCCGTCATGCCCCGCTTCAGCTCCATCGCTGCGCGACGGGCGATGATCTTTTCGACGCCGTGTTCCGCCAGCGCGAAGCTGGACCAGGGCCGCATCACCTCGCCCGAAATCGCCGGGTCATAGAGCGTTTCCGTGGTTTGCCTCTGGTCCGGGTCCACCACGATCAGGTCCACCAGATGCCCCGGCACATGCACGTCATGGGGCCGCAAACTGCCCGCCGCCGTCACGCGCTTGACCTGCGCAATCACCAGCCCGCCATGGTTGCGTGTGGCAATCGCCTGGTCGAGGCCGCCCAAATAGGCCCCCTCATGCTCATAGGTCAGGTTGCCCTTCTCGTCCGCCGTGGTCGCGCGCAGGATGCAGACATCGGGGACGATGTTGGGGAAATGCAGCCAGGTGTCGCCCGCGAAGGCCACGCGGGACACGATCGGCGCGGCCTCGGCCAGGGCGTTCATCGCGCATCCCTCGCGGATCGGGTCCACAAACGTCTCCAGCCCCACCTGCGTCAGCACACCGGGGCGGCGCGCGGCCACGTCGCGGTGCATGTCGAACAGGATGCCCGAGGGCACGTTATAGGCCGCCACGCGGTCCTCGACGATCATGTGCCAGATCGCGGGCATCGGCAGCGACGACGGGCCCGACGGGTAGGAACCGCCGATGATCCGCGCCAGAAGGCCGTCCTTGGCGATGTGGTCCACGCCCTTGACGCCATACATGTCGCCCGCCGCAATGGGGTGCAGCGTGGTCAGGCCCCTTGGATGCTCCTCGCGGTCGAACCGCTCGCCCAGTGCCTTCAGCACCGCGTCGGGGCATCCGAGGGCAGAGGAGCTGGAGACGGTCACAACCGCCCCGTCCTTGATCCGCGCAACGGCATCCGCGCCTGAAACCACCTTGCCCATGTCAGATCCCACCATAATCCACAGCAACGCGGCGGCCCGTCTCGGCGGCCTCGGCCACAGCTGCGGCGACCGCCAGCGATTTCACCCCGTCCACGCCATCGGCCGAGGGTTGCCCCTCGCCCGCGCAGGCTTTGACGAAAAGACTCACCGCGCGGTCATAGAGGCCGTGGGTCGCGTAGCTTAACGCCTCTTCCCCGGCGTTTGTGCGCAACCAGACCTCGCCTACGGGCCGTTGCGTCATCACGCCCCGCGCGATGATCGAGCCTTTGGTGCCATGCGCCTCGAACCCGGTGCCGGCGAAGGCGTGGGTAAAACTCTCGTGGCTCTGCACCATCGCGCCCGAGGGCATCGACCAGACCGACATGGCGCTGTCCTCGACACCCTTGCCCATCGCGCCTGCGACCTTCATGGCGACTACGTCGACCGGATCTTCACCCAGATGGAACCGGACGGT
>JBBQHZ010000150.1:0-10108 GCA_038324445.1 Rhodobacterales bacterium
TGCCGGGCTGTCCTTTCGCATCACGATCTCGCCCGCATTGGCGTAGCGTGTCTGCAATGCCCGTCCGAGGCGCCGAAGCGTGGCGTGGTCGAGGTCAGCAAAGAGAGGAAATTGCCGAACGAGTTCCATTCGCTGCAGCGCTATGTCGAGGCGCGGACGCAACTCCGCGGCGGCGCGACGCCGGTTGATGTCGAGCACGAGGGTGGAATGGACTTCGGCACCGATCAATCCGTCTTCCCTCATGGCCTCATATTCCCTCTCCTCAAGCCGCAATGCCGTGCGCCGGATGAATCGGCGTTCCAACTCCTCCGCGTAGCCGGGATATTGCAGGCGCAACCCTTCAAGCGCCGTCTCGAGCGCTTCGATCCGCCGCGCGAGCAGTTCTTGCAGCAGGTCCGCCACCCGGCGTCCGTGGATGCGGCGGATACGCCCGTCGATGAAGGCGCCAAGATCGCGCAGGATGAACCGCTGGGACAGCAAGAGCTCGAACCGATCTGCCGTCATCCTGGCCAAGGGTGCCGAAATGCCGATCCGGCGTTGGAGAAGCACCGCCGCCTGGAAGCCGCGACCGTAGGCCACGATGCGGCGCGCGGACCGCTGGTAACCGCTGCGGCCACTTGTGCGCGCACCCTCGATCAGGCGGTCGGCGTTCGACAGCACCTGCTCTGCCATGCGGGCGGATACGGTGCGTTCGCGGATGCGCTCAAGGATCATGTCGCGCTCGCGCCCGGCAAGTGCGATCAGGCCCAGCGTGATCCGATCGCGGTCAAGGATATCCTGAATGTCCTCTGCGGCCGTCACCGCCTGATCGAGCCGCTCGCCAAAATCCTTGGCCTCGGAGCGCACGATCTCGCGCGTCAGTTCGTAGTTCTCGTTGCTGGTAGCGAGATCTTCGCGCACCGTCTGAAGCGAGACCGCCACGACCTGGCGGGAAAGCGCCTCGTCCAACGGCGAAAGCCGGTCCAGCCCCAATCGCGCGATGACCCAGCGAAGTGTCGTGCCCTGCACGATCAACGTGAAGAGCGTGAAGCCGGTGGCCAGAATACCAACGAGGCGCTTGGTTTCGATCGGCACACGAACACTTTCGGTAACGGCGAGTGCCAGCGCGAGCGTAACTGCACCCCGCAAGCCACCCCAAAGGATCGCTGCCCGGAAGCGCCCCTCCACCGGTGGCGAGGCGCGCAGTGCCGTAAGGAGTGGCAGGAGGCCGAAGAGGATCACTGCCCGAGCGGCAATGGCAGCAAGCACGACGACCACGATAAGCACGAAATCGCCGGGGCGCGCTTCCTCCAGAAGACGGGGGATAAGGAGGGCGGCGAGAATAAAGATCAGCGCGCCGGACCAATAGGCCAGGAGGTCCCAGACTTCGCGCATGTTGGCCCAGGCCTGCGGCGCAAGTCTCCCCGGGCCAATCAAGTTCAGCGTGAGGCCAGCGGCGACCACGGCGATCACGCCAGAGGCGCCGACGCTCTGCTCGGCCACGATATAGGCCAGATAGGGCAACGCGACCGAGATCGAGATCTGCGCCCGCTCGTGCCGGGCAAAGACGCCCATGACCCAGATTGACAGCCGCGCCGCCAGCCATCCGGTCAGCGCGCCACCGGCGATAAGGACCGGGAAGCGCGCGAGTGCCTCACCAAGGTTTGGGTCCGGCACTCCCAACATGACGAAGCCCATGAACAACCCAAAAAGCGCGATGGCCGCTGCGTCGTTCAGCAGGCTCTCACCCTCGATGATCCTGGCCAGCCGACGCGGAGCCGATATGGAGCGGAAAATGGACACAACGGCCGAAGGGTCGGTTGTAGAAACGATCGCTCCAACCAGCAGACAGGCAGCAAGCGGCAGGGCACTGGCCCAGGACAGCGCGTAGCCCACCGCGAAGGTTGCCACCACAACCGCCACGATGGCCATGACCATGATCGGAACCCAGTCATCAAGCATTCGGCGCAGATTCATGCCGAGTGTCGCCTGAAAGAGCAGTGTCGGAAGGAATACATAGAGGAAGACGTTCGATCGGATCGGCAGGCCCAGGATGGCCTCCGCCACCGGGTTCAAGACGTCCGTCAGCTCGGTCCGCAGGAAAAAGAGCGCCCCGACGCCAATCAGCACGCCCAGAAGAGCGAGGATGACGCTCATGGGCAGCCGGAGCCGATCGGCCAGAGGCTCGGCTGCGCCGATCACGAGAAAAAGCGTTGCGATGATCGTGGTCACTAGAACGATATCCATAGGATGGACATAGCATTCAGGGCCGGTAGCCGCAGGACAAAAAAGGAACTCCGCTGCACACCCCGGTAACTTCTGAGGCAACAGCCCTTCAGGCGGCGGTCTCAGACGAATTCGAACCAGTCCCAACCGTTTCAGTGCGTTTGCCGCTTTTCCCGCGCGAAACCCTCACCGTGCGGTGATGCAGGTGATCTTGAACTTGTCGCGGCTGTGAAGGGGACGGCACTTGTTGAAGGCTTCTGAGCCAGAGGCAGCAGCCTGCCTGTTTCGGCGCTTGATGACACACTTTCCGGCCCGTCACCGTCAGCGCCCGTGAAAATCAACTAATAGTCCGGTCAAATTGATCGAAGATGTTGTTCAGCCAAAGCTCCCCTTAGGGAAAACTTTGCTTCTGCAACTTATGCTCATGAAACCCTCCAAGATCCGACACAGCAGGACAAATCATGATGCCCGACTTTCAGAGCAAGTTAGAGAGTTTTCAGTTGGTTGGAGAGAATGTCCAACTCTTGAAAGAGGCTGGGCGCCTTCTCACGCCAGAACTGAATGCAGTTCTTGTGACGTTCTATGACAGGGCGCTTGCGGATCCGAATGCCAACAAGTTCTTCGATTCCTCCAAACGTGTGGAGTCGGCTCGAAACGCGCAGAAAAAACATTGGGAGATGTTGTTGGCGGGTGACCTCGGCGCCGCTTATCTCGCCTCCACCGATCGGATCGGACGGACTCACGCGCGGATAAACCTGCCGCTGGAAACCTACCTGTCGTCCTATGCCTGCGCGTCTTCCCATTTGATCGAGATCTTGCTCGTGAAGATGGCCAAGGAGTTCAACAGGCGAAACTCCACACGGGCGACAAAGATCGTCAGCGTCGTGACACGGGCTTTTGCTTTGGACATTGAACGTGTTGTCGACACCACCTTCGCGGTCTGGGGAGAGGAACAGAGAATTGCATTCGATGGTTTGAACCATGCCATCGATGCCTTGGCTGAGGGCAATCTCGCGCACGTGATCCCTGGGCCAGATGAAAGCGATTATCCGACGCGCTACGACCCGGTAAGGGTGAAGTTCAATATGGCAACCGCCCGTCTGGGTTCCCTTGTGGGCAACATGGCCACGTCGATGGATACGCTGCTGCAGGTGATCGGTGAAGTGGATGCGTCTGCCGAAGAATTGTCACAGCGCACAGCCAGTCAGGCCGCCTCGCTTGAAGAAACAGCAGCTGCAATGGAAGAGCTGACTGAAAGTGTGTCGAGCACGGCGGCGAATACCGCTGCGGCGAACGCAATTACGCAAGATGCCCGTGGGGAGGTTCTTGAAGGCGCGAAAGTCGTAGGGAGTGCCGCTGAAGCAATGCAGAAGATCGAGAAGTCGTCTGACGAGATTTCGCAGATCACAAAGCTCATCGACGATATTGCTTTTCAGACCAATATCCTTGCCTTCAACGCCGGTGTGGAAGCTGCCCGTGCGGGCGATGCCGGCAGAGGCTTTGCTGTCGTCGCCTCCGAGGTTCGCACGCTGGCCACCAAGTCTTCTGTCGCAGCGAATGCCATCAAGGATCTGATTGGCTTGAGCACGCGAAATGTGGGCGAAGGTGTCGAGCGAATGCGCAAGGCAGAATCCCTGCTTGCGGTCATCGTCACGAGTTTTGATCGAGTCACCGATCTTGCAGGCGGCGTGGCGATCGCCTCACGAGAGCAATCGCAAGCCCTGAGCGAGGTGAATGGGGCGATCTCACATCTGGACACGATCACGCAAATGAACGCCAGCATGGTAAGTGATACCACGTCCTCCACCAAGCTGATGAGCGACAAGGCAATGGCATTGAAGTCTTTGCTGTCGTCTCTCAGATACGCGCCAGAGGAGGCACGATATAGGCCAGCACGCACCGAACTACGCAGTTCATTGCGTATTGCTTGATCCAGCCGACTTGGTTGACAGATGCCGGCTCTGCGGACGGCTCCGTTTCCCTGGGGTTGTTTGAACTGATCTCGATCATTGCTGCGCGCGATCACATGTCCGGACTGTTTGCGCGGCATTCTGGCAGCTGGCCTGACCCCGCAGTGGCATCGGCCTATGCCGCAAGTAATACGGACATGAAGCTGAATCCGATCCAGCTCTGCAAGGATGGGCACGCACCAAGGGAGACAGTTTGGTTCGTGACTGGCTAGCGCGGGAACGCCATTCAGCTGGCGGGCAATTGCGTCCTCGTATTTCGTGAGCGTCCTACAATGCTGCAGAGTGATTTTTCAGGAAGTGGCGCAAGTCGACGGTGTGTTTCGCGTCGAGCGAGACATAGACGAAGCCCATATTTGTGCGCTCGGTCACCATCGTGCCAGGATAGGGCAAATAACTCAGCTCCCGTGATCCGAAAGATGGCGACGCCGTACCGACCTGCCACTCGGTATTCAGACTGACATCCACAAGTTTCATGGTGGGCCCGCCGTCAGGATCGGGGATCTCCAACGGCACCCCCGCTATCCGCAGATAGGACATCTTGTCCTTGGCATCCATGAATCCGTCGATGAATTGAGTGGTCAGGACCTTGAGTTCCTCGGCGCGGTCGGCATCGGGCATGTGGCTGTGCAGATGGTCACCATCATGGGAATGATTGTGCCCGATATGGCCGATATGGCCGTTCACGATATCATGTGGCATTGGACCACCGCTTTCCTTCGAATTCGTCGTGAGGGATCACGACCGGCTTGTCCATGTGCCGCCTGTGAGCACCCAGCTTGCCGGACGACACAAGGGATCCCAACACATCCACAATCACCCGCGTCCCCATCAGGGCGGTGATCTCCGATTGATCGTAGGGCGGTGCAACTTCGACCAGTTCCATGCCGCAGATGCCTTCCGCGGCGACCTTGCTGACTAGTGCCAAGGCCTCGCGCGGCAGGAAGCCTCCGGGTTCGGGCCAGCCAGTGCCGGGAACAAAGCCACAGTCTATGCTGTCGATATCGAACGACAGGTAGACCATATCCACTCCGTCCCAAGCCATTTCGAGCGCCATTTCAACGGTCTTGTCGATGCCCATCTTTTCCATGTCGCCCATGGTGATGATGTTGGTTTCCCGCTCGCGCGCGACCTTTACGGCATCGCGTGGGACCTGCCAGCCGCCGATGCCGATCTGCACGAGGTTCTTGGCGGGCACATTGGGCATGTTGGTGGCATGAAACCACGGCGTGGTATGCATGCGCTCGTCCAGGTCTTTCTCCTGAATGTCGGCGTGGCGATCAAAGTGGATGATCCCGATTTTCTTGGAGGTGCATTGCGCGATCCCGCGCACGCAGGGAAAGCCGATGGAATGATCGCCGCCGATCATGATCGGCAAGCTGCCCGACGAGGCCACATGGCTGACGCCGCGGGTGATCTGATCGAACGTCTTCTCGATATTCGCCGGGATCGTGAACACATCGCCCGCATCGCAGAGCGTCATCTGTTCGCGCAGGTCCACCGCCATTTCATAGTTGTAGGGCGTATAGAGCGCCGAGATCTTGCGCAGGCCCTGCGGCCCGAACCGCGTGCCGGCGCGATAGGTCGTGCCGCCATCAAACGGGATGCCAAGCACGGTAGCATCATAATGACTGACCTCTGTGACGTCCTCGGCATAGGGCGCCTTGAGGAATGTGTTGATGCCCGCGTAATGGGGTAGCTCGCCCCGCGCGAAAGTCGGGATCGACTTGTCCTCGAGGCTGTCAGAACCCGTCAGACCCATGCGCAAGGCCCATCTCTTCTCCTGATCCCAACCTGTCTCGGGCAAACCCTCCTCGGCCTGCATCGCCCGCCAGCCCCGCAGCTTGGTCAGGTCGGGGTGATGATGGCGGACGCGGGTGCGCATCTGGTCGCAGGGATGGTGGGATCGGCTTCGATCAGTGGGCGTGGAATACATGGGTGTCCTCCTGCAGGGTCTGAAACGGAATGCCGTTGTTGCGGGCATCGAAATCGTAAGTGATCGTGGCACCATAGGCGTTCGGATCGTGGGGGTCCCACCGTGGCTTGTCGAACACAAGGACGCGGTCGCCCAGTTTGAAGGCCTCGGGAAGGTCATGGGTTACCATAAAGACGGTCATGCCCGTCTCGGCGCGCAATTCGGTCAGGAAGTCGCGCATGGAAAGCCGTGTGCCCGGATCAAGCGCACCGAACGGCTCATCAAGCAGCAAGACCCGTGGTCGTGCGGTCAGGGCTTGCCCGAAGGCCAATCGCTGCTGCATCCCACCCGACAGGGTTGCGGGATATTGGTCGGCCGCGTGATCAAGGCCACAGCGCGCCAGAACCACATCGGCGCGGCTCAAAGCCGCCTTCCGCTCGGATCCGAAAAAACGCCCCGAACGGCGACGAAAGCTTTCGCCCACCACGATGTTTTCGCGGACGGTCATATGGGGAAAGACGGAATACCGTTGGAAGACCACGCCCCGGTCAAGACCCGGTTCTTTCGCGGGCGGAGATCCAGCAATGCTGATCGTCCCCCGCGTCGGCGTCTCCTGTGCCAGCAGCAGTCGCAGGAAGGTGGATTTACCGCAGCCCGACGCGCCGACGATCGAGATGAATTCCCCCTCCTCGATCTCCATATTTACCCGTTCGATGATCGGACGGGTGCCGTAACTCTGGAATACGTCCCTGACGACGACAAAGCTCATAATCCCTCCTGCGCCCAGGGATAGAGGCGCCGCGAGACCCACTGCAGGCTCCAGTCGATCAGGAAGGCAAGGATGGTTATCCAGATGACGTAGGTGAAGATCACATCCATGGCGAGGTATCGGCGCACCAGAAAGATCCGGTAGCCCAGCCCAAGGTCCGAGGCGATGGCCTCGGCCGCGATCAGGAACAGCCAGGCGGGGCCGAGCGACAGGCGCACGGATTGGATCAGGCGTGGCATCACCTGCGGCAGCGCCATACGCGTTGCGATGACCCAGCTTGAGGCACCCAAGGTCTGCGCCTTGACCAGCAATTCTTCGGGCAATTCGATCACCCTTTGGCTAAGATCGCGGATCAGGAACGGCAATGTGCCCACAACGATCAGCACCACCTTTGATAGCTCGCCAAGGCCAAACACGATGAACAGGATCGGCAAGAGGGCCAACGGCGGGATCATCGACAAGACCGCCACAAATTGCGCGAGAAAACTCCGGAACAGCGGCAACAGCCCGATCAGCAAACCAAGGACCAGCCCTATCGCCGCCGAAATCCCGATGCCAAGACCAAGCCTCTTCAGGCTCGCCAACGTATCGTGCCAAAACAGGATCCGCCCCGAGCGGCGATCCCCCTCCGAAACCAGACGGACCATCGTTTCCCAGACCGTGCCGGGCGCAGGCAAAAGCTTGTCTTGCGGGTTGGCGGACAGCCGGATGTCGGAACCGATCGCATAGGCCACGAACACCATCGCGAAGGGCAACAGCATCAACAAGACCGCCAGCGGGCGCGAAGGTTTGAGGTTTATGAGGCGCATATCGGTTGCCCACCGCACAGGTCCCTGCGGTGGGCCCCTTCCCTACCGCCCGCCGTCGGCGGCCATTTGCATGAAGGTCGTGTCAAACCGGAAAGTGACGTTCGCCTCGTTTCCAATGACAGTGCCGTCCGGATACTCGATCCCAACAAAATCGGCTGATGGCGCCCCTTCGCCAAGGATGCCGTTGTCAAACAGGAACTCTGCAACGCTGACCATCGTATCGGGCAACTCCGTCCCGGAAGTGAACGCCACCGCGTCGGCGGGAGAATAGAACATCTGGGTCGCCGCCAGTTGGGCCCTGTACCCCTCAAGATCGGTTCCGGACGCCTCGGCCATGGCGGTCAAAACCTCCTCATCGCCTGCGGCCATCAGCGCCATGACCTCGTACCACGCACCAACCAGCGCCCTGCCAAAGTCGGGGTTCGCGGCAAGCGTTTCCGTGTTCACCGCCATCAGGTCGATGATCTCGCCAGGAATGTCGGAACTGTCGAACAGAAGCGTTGCCGCGGGGTCGCTGAGGATCTCGGCCACCAACGGGTTCCAGGTCACCACCGCCTGCACGTCTTCTGTCGCAAAGGCCGCGATCATGTCGGCATCCGACGTGTTGATTACCCCGTCAAGATCCGCTTCCGAAAGGCCGACGCTGTCCAGCCCGCGGGCCAACAGGTAATGGGATACCGACAACTCCACCAAGTTCACGGGCATCCCCGCGAGGCTCGTCAGATCGCCCTCGCCCTTGAGGATGATCGCATCGTTTCCGTTGGAGAAGTCGCCCACGATCAGCGCCGTGGTATCCACACCGCCGCCGGCCGGAATGGAGAGGATGTCCATATTGGTCGCCGCGACGCCGTCGAATTGACCGGCTGTGTATTGGTTGATCGATTCGACATAATCGTTGATCTGCACGATCTCGATATCAATCCCGTATCTCTCGGCCCAACGGTCCATGATGCCGCTGTCTTCGAGATACCCCCAAGGCATCCATCCCACGTAGATCGACCAGGCCACTCGGAATTCCGTCCGCTCCTGAGCGGTTGCTCCCGTGGCGGTCAGCATCGAGAGGGCGATCACTAATGTCAGCTTGTTCATCATACGGTCTCCATCAATGTGTCAAAATGGAATGACCGCAGGGGTAGCAAGACGAAGCGCGGGTCAAACCTGCGCAGTAACCTCCCGGGATTTTGGCCCGCCGTGTACCTTGCCCGCTGCTGCTGGCCGGCGACAACTCTCGGACCTGACCCCCTGTCGATTGGGCGGAACCCTAGTCGTCCTGACCCTCAACGAGGTTGCACCGACGCTTACAGATCAATGAGTCCCGCTCGAATTTCCTTGGCCGCCGAAGATTCAGCCTACGACTTGGGCAGAATCCTAATCGTCTGCCGGTAATTGAGGCATAGTTTTTGGATCGAAGTGCGATTGGCGTCAGGGATCAGGATTGTTGGAACCTCTCTCTGATCGCCAAGGCACCCAGAAGCGGTGCATCTGCGCCGAGGATCGCCGCTGCGACAGGAACCCGGAACAAGGGCGGTTCCCCTGCAAGGGCCTGTGTCACCCGTTCCATATAGCCCGGGGACAGGCCGATGCCGCCGCCGATCGCCACGACCTCCAGTCCGAGGATTGAGGCGAGGTCGGCGACAAGGCGCGCAACCGCCCCGGCAGAGCGCGCCACGATCGCGTCCGCCCATGTCGCGCCCGCCAGCGCGGCCTGACACACGGCGCGGGCATCCACGTCATGCCCAACGGCCCGTGCCGCCGCGGCCATCGCGCGCCCCCCGGCGACGCTTTCCACCGTGCCGCGCCGGCCACTGCCGCAGATATCCGGCGCATCTGGACTTGAGGAAAAGCCCACATGCCCCGCCAAACCGTTGGCGCTGGTCAAAAGCTGCCCATCCATGACCAATCCGCCCCCGATCCCGGTAGAGACGGTCAGGTATGCAAAACTGCCGATCCCCTGCCCCGCGCCAAACCGCGCCTCGGCGAACGCAGCGGCGGCGGCATCGTTGCTGGTGGTCCCGGGCCCGATCAACGTGCGGACCAATCGGGCCAGATCGACCCCGGCAACCGAACTCAGCGTTTCGGTGTTCACCGCATGCCAATACCCCGCGCGATCGATCCGCCCGGCCACGGCGACCCCAAGGGCATCGCCGACACGATATCCGAGCAGTTGCAGCAGGCCGGCCATCGCACGCACCTGTTTCTCGGCGCTGGCGTTGGTGTCGGTTTGCCCCTCTCGACGATCCACGACCTCGCCCGACGCGATCTTCGCTGCCGCGATCTTGGTGCCGCCAAGGTCAACCGCAAAGCCGTTCAACGCGGATCGGGGTGTCGACACCGGCTCAGCCCTTCGCTCGAAGGGCAGCATTGCGGAACCAACCGGTCATGACCTCCAGCCGGGTCAGCGCGGTCCCAACCGTCACCGCATCGGCCCCGACGGAAATCGCGC
>JBBQHZ010000151.1:0-9893 GCA_038324445.1 Rhodobacterales bacterium
GGAACTGGGGCGTCATTGCCAAACGGATCTCCGAGACTCGGCGCGTTGTGACCGTCGACATGCGCAACCATGGGCAAAGCCCGTGGCATGCGCCGCATGATTACCCGGCGATGGCGGAGGATTTGGCGAGCGTTATCAGGGGCTTCGGGCAGGCGGATGTAATCGGGCACTCGATGGGTGGGAAGGCTGCGATGGTGCTGGCGCTGGGGCATCCTGATCTGGTTCGGCGGCTGGTGGTGGCGGATATCTCGCCTGTGAAATATGGGCATACGCAGCAAGGGATGATCGACGCGATGCGCTCGGTGGACCTGTCGAAAGTGACCTCTCGCGCGGAGGCGGATGCGCAGTTGCGGGGGGTGGTGGCGGATGCAGGCGTGCGGGCGTTCCTGTTGCAACCCCTTGATGTAAAACACCGGAAATGGCAACTGAACCTCGACCAGCTGGAGGCGGATATGCTTGATATCCTTGGATTTCCCGACGTCTCGGGCACTTTTGACGGCCCGGTGCTGATGCTGTCGGGGGGGGCTTCCGACTATGTGCTGCCCGCGCATCGGCCCGCCATCAAGGCGCTGTTTCCGAACGCGCGGTTCGCCAAGATACCGGGGGCGGGGCACTGGCTCCACGCCGAAAAACCGCGTGAGTTCGGGGCGGCTTGCGCGGCGTTTCTCGGCTGAGTGATCGCGTAGTGAATCTGTAGTTTTCCTGTCGTTACACCGCGTTACACTTCCTTAACCGCGCCACAGGACAGTGACCCTCCCGTTTCAGCCACAGGAGGCCCCGTGATGCCGACCCCAAAACCCCTCACCCCCAAGGCGCGCGCGCATCACTTCTACATGGCCGAGGCGATGAAGCGGCTGGAATGGGATTTGCAGAACCACCTGATGTCCCAGCGGCGCATCCCGGCGGACTGGCATGAGATTTCCACGCGGCGGGAAAGCGCGAAGAAGCAACTGACGGTGCGCTTCGACGAGGACGTGGTGAAGTTCTTCAAGAGTGCCGGGCCGGGATATCAGGGGCGGATGAACGACGTGTTAAGGGCTTTCATGCACCTGAAACTGGGCGGGTTCCTGCACGGGGAAGAGACGATCGACGCGTTCCGGGACGGGGACAGCGCCGGGGAGGAGAGGCCGGTCTGGGGGCGGATGGACGAGATGCGGCGGAAGCTGGAGGAGGACATGGCGGATATTCGGTGGCAGGCGGGGGGGTGAGGTCCGACTAGGAAACGGTCCAGTGGACCGTTTTAGGACCGAACGCGGGATCGCCCCCGATCCCGCCGGGGTTGCGTGTATCGGAACAATGATGGAGAGCGCCGCGCCCGAACCGATGGGGTGGGCGAGAAGCGCCCGCCCCGTGGGGGCGGTTCGGGCGCTGCCAAATCTATGATTTGGCAGATGGTTTATGATGCCCTTAGTACCAATAAAGATGTAGAAAACGTGGGGATAAGCAATAGCAAAATCCCTATTATGAAGAATGCTGCGACAAACACTCTTACCGAGTAGCGCTCATAATCTAGGGATTTGTGCTCCAGATAAAAAACCTCCTTCCGTTTCTCGGAAATAATTGGCCTTAACGCTACGCATGCTGCTTGATCTGCGGTGGAGCCACTTGTCACAGATTTTAGCAATCGTCTTCGTGATCCTTGCTCGTTCGCAATTTCAGATAGATGTTTCAACTCTCTACTTAAACTTATCGGCGTTTCGAATTCATTGGTTTCAATAGAAGCCAAAAGACCGTTCTGTTCCCTTAAAATGGATGAAATTAGTTCGTCCAAGTAATAAGATGTGTGGTCAGGGAAAGACGGGTCGCCTACGCAATAAACGGCATGTGGAGCGACTCCATCAGGATAATTTTCTGACCTACGAATGGTATTCGTGAAACGATCCCAAACGAGTGCAGGAGACCAAACTTTCTCCATCTCACCTATGTAATCCGCGACGCTCGGGAATTTCTTAATCTGGTCTGGTGCTGCCAAAAGATAAAGGCTCATGCCGCTCCCAATGAAAAGTAATCCAAAGTAGAGAAAACTAAGCCGCATTGAGTGAAGCATCGATAGCCACTGCGGCGCTCCAACCCCGCCACCAGGAATCGTACTCTGAAAAAAATCTATAAATGCAGGGTTGAAAATGATCAGATAGCCGATCAAAGGCATTGCTACTGTCATTCTGCCAACGAAGGATTTTCCAATTGAGCCAATGTTGGACCAGCAGAAAGCCTCACTAGTGATTCTTATTAGTGAGTAAAGCGAATCCCAAAATTTATAGTAGAGGCTCTGAAATCTCAAATTCTATCCATCCATTTATGAGAAATGAACAAACACCATAGCGCCCGTCCCACGCCCTAACTTCTGTGTGGGCCCGCAGACTTTTGCAAGCAAAAGTCGCTTTCGCCCACCGTTCGAAATTCCCGGTTGCGCGATGAAGGCCTGTCGTGTCTAGCCGTCCATCTTGAGTGCAGAAATGAAGGCGCTTTGCGGAATCTCCACCTTCCCGAACTGGCGCATCTTCTTCTTCCCGGCCTTCTGCTTGTCCAGCAGCTTGCGCTTGCGCGTCGCATCCCCGCCGTAGCACTTCGCCGTCACGTCCTTGCGCATCGCGCTCAACGTCTCGCGCGCAATCACCCGCCCGCCGATGGCGGCCTGGATCGGGATCTTGAACATGTGGCGGGGGATCAGCTCCTTCAACTTCTCGACCATGGCGCGGCCCCGCGTCTCGGCGCGGTCGCGGTGGACCATGATCGAGAGGGCGTCGACGGGCTCGTCATTGACCAGCACCTGCATCTTGACGAGGAAATCCTCGCGGTAGCCGATCATCTGGTAGTCGAAGCTGGCATAGCCTTTGGTGACGGATTTGAGGCGGTCGTAGAAGTCGAACACCACCTCGTTCAGGGGCAGGTCGTAGACGACCATGGCGCGCGACCCGGCATAGGTGAGGTCCAACTGCTCGCCCCGGCGATCCTGGCAGAGCTTGAGGACGTCGCCGAGATACTCGTCGGGCACAAGGATGGTGGCCTTGATGCGAGGCTCCTCGATATGGTCGACATGGGTGAGGTCGGGCATGTCGGCTGGGTTGTGGAGTTCCGTCATGGTGCCGTCGCGCATGTGGATGTGGTAGATGACCGAGGGCGCGGTGGTGATGAGGTCGATGTCGTATTCGCGTTCGAGGCGGTCACGGACGACCTCGAGGTGGAGAAGGCCGAGGAAGCCGCAGCGGAAGCCGAAGCCGAGGGCGGCGGAGGTTTCCATCTCGAACGAGAACGAGGCGTCGTTGAGGGCGAGTTTCTCCATCGCGTCGCGCAGGTCGTTGAAGTCGTTGGCGTCGACGGGGAAGAGGCCGCAGAAGACGACGGGGATGGAGGGTTTGAAGCCGGGGAGGGGTTGCAGGCAGGGGCGGCGTTCGTGGGTGATGGTGTCGCCGACGCGGGTATCGCGCACCTGCTTGATGGAGGCGTTGAGGTAGCCGATCTCGCCCGGGCCAAGCTCGGCGGCGGAGGTCATGGCGGGGCGGTAGATGCCGACGTCGTCGACGTCGTAGATGCCGCCGGTCTTCATCATGCGGATGCGGTCGCCCTTCTTGAGGACGCCGTCGATGATGCGGACGATGACGATCACGCCGAGGTAGCTGTCGTATTTGCTGTCCACCAGCATCGCCTTGAGGGGCGCATCGCGGTCGCCCTGACGGGGCGCGGGCAGGCGGGTGACGATGGCTTCCAGCACCTCGGGGATGCCGAAGCCGGTCTTGGCGGAAATCTCGACGGCATCATGCGCCTCAATCCCGATGACATCCTCGATCTGTTCGCGGACGCGGTCGGGCTCGGCGGCGGGAAGGTCGACCTTGTTGAGGACGGGCACGATGTCGTGGCCCGCGTCGATGGCCTGATAGACATTGGCGAGCGTCTGCGCCTCCACCCCCTGCGACGCGTCCACCACCAGCAGCGAACCCTCGACCGCCTGCATGGAGCGGCTGACCTCGTAGGCGAAATCCACATGGCCGGGGGTGTCGATGAGGTTGAGGATATAGGTATGGCCGTCCTTGGCCGGATACTCGATGCGGACGGTGTTGGCCTTGATGGTGATGCCCCGCTCGCGCTCGATATCCATGCTGTCGAGCATCTGCTCCTGCATGTCGCGCGCGGCCACGGTGCCGGTCATCTGGATCAGACGGTCGGCGAGGGTGGATTTGCCGTGGTCGATATGGGCCACGATGGAGAAGTTGCGGATGCGGTTGAGGTCGGTCATGCGGCGGCCTTGGAATGCGAGGATTTCAAGGGGATGTAGCCTGTGGTGGAGGGGGAGGGAAGGGGGTGAGCAACGGTTCGGGCGCTTGTCGCCCGATGAAGGATCCAGTGGACCCTTCAAGTTGCGAACGGGCGGAGCCCCGTGAAGGAGGTTTTCCGTTGTCGGGACGGCGGGCATGGGTAATCTGGCCGGGAAGGAGAGCGGCTTTGGCGGTGACGAACGATAAGGAATTCCGGGATTGGCTTGAGAAGCAGAGCCGCGAGACCTGCGTTGCGATTGCCTTTCGCGCGGCGATGCGGGTGTTGCCGTTGGCGATGCTCCTGAATCGCTCCAAGAGCGAAGATCGCGTGGCGTTTGTGGCCATTCGTTGTGTGCTGACGTCGGGTGTCGCGGCGGTGCGACCGACCCCCGATGTTAGAGGAGCCGCCGCCGCCGCCGCTGCCGCCGCCGCCAATTTCGTCCTTTCCGTCGCCTATGCCCGCTTTGCCGCTCGTTCCGCCGCCACCAATTCCGCCGCCGCTGCCAATTCCGCCGCAGATGCCGTCCGTTCCGCCGCCGCAGCCGTCAACGATGCCGCCCAAGCCGCCGCCAATGCCGCCGCTGATGACCTCAGTTCTGCCGCGGTCATTCCCGCCGACGCCGCCGATGCCGTCATTTCCGCCGCCAAGGCCGCCGCCAATCGCGCTTCAGATGCCCTCAGATACGCCGCCGACGTACCCGCTAAAGCCGCCGCCTATGCCGATACCGAGCGGGCTATCGGGTCTTTGGCGCAGGCGGCCAATCCGGTGCCGTCTGAGTTTGGCGAAGCGAACGCTCGATACCTTGCCAATGGAAGCTCCGCCCTTACGCTTGGCGGCCCCTGGACCTTTTGGGCCAAGTGGTATGCCCGCGCCATGGCAGGTGATCCGCTGCCGTGGGACTTGCAGGAGGCGGTGGCGCTGATCCCGGAAGACATCTGGGGGGCCGGCCCGGAGGCGGTGGCGGCGGAGATTGCGCGGATTGAACTCGGTTTTAGCACCGAGGTCCTTCCCCGTTTGGTCCGCAATGATGGTGAAGACGTGTTTGAGGTGGAGCAAGATGAACTGCCACCTCAAGAAGTGGCGGAATTTATTTGTACACGAATCGAGATTGCTTATCGGGTTGCCTTGGAGGGTGCAGGAGCGAACGGCTTCGACGAAGCATCGCCTGAGGCCATTGAAATAGCTCTCACACTTGCTGCAACCAAGAAGTCGAACTCAGTTTTGGCGGCTGGATTTTGGGCGGCGTGCCTGAGCTTAAATGAGCGTATTGGCGACATATATCCAGAAGATACCTCGCTGATCAATTTGAAGAATTCATTGTGGGGGGCGGTAGAGGAGCTTTGCGAACTTGATCCTGTTGCAAAGGCCCGATGCGGCCGCATGGCTGCGCTCGTGGTTGCGCAAAGGGTGACTGATGAAGACCGTGCTTTGGCGGAAGGCGCGCCGGAGATGGTAGCTGAGCTTGTCAGCAAAGAAGCGCTGGCTATCATTGAAAGTGACGTTGAGCGCATTTTGACCGAGGCCACCCCGCCCAAGTCGGTTCGGGCGCGCTTCACAAATTGGATGACGACGATTTCGATCTGGATGGATCGGGGCATGAAGGCCGACAAGAAGGCAAGATGGCTGGCTGATCTTGTGGACCGTCTTTTCGATTGGTGGGGCGGTCCTCCTCAGTGAAAAGATTGGCGGGGTTCGGACGGCCTTCGGCTAAGCACTCCAGCGCGGAATCAAGGCCGCAGGCCGCCGCGCCATCGTCGGGCCGCCCCCCGGCACGGCGATTTGGGGAGGCTGGGTGCTCTGTTTCGAGGGCAGGGGGGTTTGGCCGGCATAAAGTGCCATTCTTGACTGTTGGATCGCCGCGCCGCGGCCCGACGATGGCGCGGCTTTGTGGGTGGGGCAGGGGCAGAGGGGCTTGGCTGGCATGAAGTGCCATCCTTGACTGTCGGATCGCCGCACCGCGGCCCGACGATGGCGCGGCTTTGTGGGTGGGTTGAGCGCAGAAGAGTGAACCCAGCTTCCGGCGTTATCTGGCGGCAAAGGAAACCGCGCGCGCTCGGAGGGGAGGCGTGCTACGCTGCCCCCGACCCAACCCGGAGCGCGCTGACATGAACCCGATCCCGCTCCGCATTGCCGATGTCTATGTGCCCGTCAAACGCACCAAGACGCTGGAGGCCGACAAGGTGGCGGCGCTGGCCAATGATATCCTCGAGAATGGGCAGAAGACGCCGATCCGGGTGCGCGAGGGACCGGTGCGCAAGGACGGCGAGCGCTATGTGCTGATCGAGGGGTATCACCGCCTTGAAGCGCTGCGCGCGCTGGGCGAGGAGCGGGTGATCTGCTTCATCGGGCAGGCGCGGCAACACTGAGGCCACGCCAGACGCGCCACATTCGCCGCCGACAAAAGCGTGAATTGACCGCCAAGCGGGGCATCTGGCATAACCCGTCCCAGAGCAGAACCGGGCAAAAGACCCGAATAACCCCGAGGCTATAGTGATGAAACTGATTTACCCCGCCCTTGCGGCCGCATTTCTGGCCCTGCCGACCGCAGCCCTTGCCAATCCGATCGAGCGCGCCTGTCTGGCGTCCGACAGGAACCCCTCGCGCGCGGTGTGTTCGTGCATCGGGGTTGCGGCGGATGCGACGCTGAACAACAGCCAGATGCGCGAAGGCGCGCGATGGTTCGATGACCCGCAGCGCGCGCAGGATGTGCGGCAGTCGGACCGCGCCAGCGACGAGGCGATGTGGCAGGCGTGGGGTGTCTTCTCGGCCCTGGCCGAACAGCGCTGCACCGGCTGATCTAGGACAGACGGGCGGCCCAGGCGGCGGCGCCTTGCTCGATCAGGTCGAGCGCCGCGTCGAAGTCGCGGGTCAGGTAGGGGTCGGGCACGTTCCCGCCGCCGCTGTGCTCCAGAAAAAGGTGCAGGTTGCCTGCGCCTGGCGCGAGCGCCCGCAGGTAGCGCAGGTTCTGCGCATCCATCGCCAGGATCAGATCGAAGCGCCTGAAGTCCGCCGGTTTCACCTGCCGCGCGCGCAAGGCCGAGAGGTCATGGCCCCGCGCGCGGGCGGCGTCGATGGCAGGCCCGTAGGGGGGCTTGCCAACGTGCCAGTCGCCGGTGCCCGCGCTGTCGATCCGGAGCCTCGGCAGGTGCGAGCGCAACACCGCCTCGGCGGTGGGCGACCGGCAGATATTGCCGAGGCAGACGACGAGGATGGACTGGACCATCAGGGGCGGGTCCGGTCAGCCATCGGTGCCGTGACCGGCCCCATGGCCCATGGCGTCACCGCTGCCCTGCTGACCAGCCGCCAGGGCCGCCACCGCCGCGCTGTCGACGGTAACGGTGACCGTCGTCGGCACGGCCACGTCGAAATAGAGCAGGAGATCGAAGGTCTCGCCCTCCACCAGCGGCCGGGTCAGGCCAAGCAGCATGATGTGATCGGCGCCGGGCTGAAGGATGCGGGTCTCGTCGCTTTCCATCGTGATGCCGTCCTCCAGTTCGACCATGCGCATGACGCCGGCGGCGTCCTGGATGTGGGTATGGATCTCGATCCGGTCGGCCACGTCGCCCTCAATGCGCACAAGGCGGTCGGGCACGTCGGAATGATTGTAGAGCGTCAGGTAGACGGCGCCTGTCTGCGCCAAGGGCGCGCTGGCGCGGGAGATGGCGGTCTCGATCACCATATGGGCCGAGGCGATGGCGGGGAGCACTGCAAAAGCCGCACCCAGAAGGAGGGTCTTGAAGGTCATCGGAGGTATCCTGTTGATCGGGTTGGAACGGCTTGGACGGATCAGGCCGTAGCCGGGGGACCGCGACCATGGCCGCCCATGTGCAGGGACACCGCGACAGGAACAGGATGGGAGAGCACTGAGCCCACCCGCGCCGGGATCAGCGGGGCGGCAGGGCCGGACAGGGAGGGCAGGGCAAAACCCGCCAGCAGGTGACAGGACGCGCAATCGGGCGCCTCGACGGCGGCGCCGTCGGCATCAAGCACCGGCAGGCCCGCCGCATCGAGCAGGATCGAGGGACTGCCCGCGCCGCAGGTCTCGCCCGCCACGGCCATGCGCGTGTCGGCCACCAGCGACGCGATGCTGGACAGCACGAGGCAGAGCGCCAGAAAGGTTGTGGGAAGGAGGCGGCGGAACATGCGCGCGAGCTTAATCGCGCGGCCCGTCGGTGTCCAAGCCAAAACGACAGCGCCCCGCTCGGTGGACCTCACCGGCGGGGCGCTTGTCTGCCTTGCGGCAGAGGGGCGGCGCGCTTGAATGCCGTGGGAAAGAAATCAGGCGGCGGTGGCGGCGGCTGCTGCCTGCGCCTTGGTGATCTCTTTCTTGATCTTCAACGCGTTGTCGGACAGCTCCACATCCTTGGCCTTCGCCATGAACGCGTCCAGACCGCCGCGGTGATCGACCGAGCGCAGCGCCGCATTCGAGATGCGCAGCTTGAAGCGGCGATCCAGAATGTCCGAGCCAAGCGTGACCTCGGTCAGGTTCGGCAGGAACCGGCGACGGGTCTTGTTGTTGGCGTGGCTGACATTGTTGCCCGACATCGGGCCCTTGCCGGTCAATTCGCAGATGCGCGACATGGGATATCCTCTCATCTATCTGTCGGGTCCGCGGCGCGTTCGCCGCCGGACCGAAACCAAAAGGGCGAGGGACTGCGGCCCCACGTCCGAAAACTTGTGCGGGAGATACGGAGGCGCGCGAGGGGTGTCAAGCGCGGAATCCGGCCCGGAACCGCCCGAAACAGGGGGATTCACGCGAGCAATGTTTGCGCGTAGCGTGGCGCCATGATGCGCGAAACCGATCTCTATCCGCCCGTGAAGGCCTTTCTGGAGGCGCAGGGCTATGAGGTAAAAGGCGAGATCGGCCCGGCCGATGTCGTGGGTTTGCGCGACGGGGGTTTGCGCGACGGGGGTTTGCGCGACGGGGGCCTGCGCGACGGCGGCGACATGGTGGTGGTGGAGTTGAAGCGTGGCTTCTCGCTGGCGCTGTTTCATCAGGGCATCGCGCGGCTGTCGGTGTGCGATTGCGTCTACGTGGCCGTCGCGCGCGGCGGCGGCAGGCCATGGCTCAAATCCCTGCGTGAGAATGTGCGGCTGGCTCGGCGGCTGGGCCTTGGCGTTTTGTCGGTGCATCCGGCGAGCGGCGGGGTCGAGGTCCATTGCGACCCCGGCCCCTACATGCCCCGCAAGATCGCCCCGCGGCGCCGTGCCATGCTGGGCGAATTCGCCCGGCGCGCGGGGGACCCCAACCTCGGCGGATTGCGCGGCGCGCGGGTGACGGCCTACCGGCAGGAGGCGATCCTTTGCGCCGAGTTCCTGGCGATGGCGGGCGATGCCAAGGGCGAGGAGGTGGCGAAATCCACCGGCGTCAAGCGCGCCACCGCGATCATGCGCAACAACCATTATGGCTGGTTCGAGAAGGTTGCCGTCGGCGTCTATGCCCTGACCGACGCGGGCCGGGCGGCGCTTGTGCAGGCGGCGGAGTAGAGGCCGCGCGGACCGCTGGGGGGCACCTTGGGGCTGGTGGGGGCGCGTGAGTATTTAAGAAAAGGTGAGAGGGGGCCGGGGGGGGGCGGTGCGCGGACCTGTCCTGGGGGTGCGTGTGGTTGGTCCGGGGGCGGCGCGCGGTTGGTCCGGGG
>JBBQHZ010000152.1:0-9602 GCA_038324445.1 Rhodobacterales bacterium
GCCAGAAAGCCGGGCAGGAAGGGGAGGAGCGTTTCCATCAGGCGATTTCGAGCAGGAGCGGGAAGGGTTGGGCGCGGGCAGAAAGGTTTGGCGCTTCGGGATGACGGTTCGACTGTTTGACGGAGCGGTTCGTGTCGCTCCGCGCCGCATCGGGGCGATGCTGGCGGAGGTGCGCCGCGATGCCATAGAGGGCGCTCGTCGGGCCTGAGCAGTCGAGACGGTTGGCGTTTGGCCAGAAACCGGTGATCCGGTGCAGGCGTGACGTCCCATCGCATGTGTTTTCGGCCATCGTCCCCTCGATCACGGAGCGGGGCAGGTCGTCAGAGGGCGTGTGGACCTCGACAGGTTCGTCCCCGACCGTGAAGTCCTCGGAGTGGACGGCACCCGGCAGGGGGCAGGTCCGGGCAAAGCCCGGATCGGCGCTGTCGTCGGTGGTGAGGGCGGCGGGCCGGGTCATTGCGACCTCGGGCGGAGCGCCATGAAGAGCTTCTCCATCGGCATCCGGACCATGTTGTCGAGCGCGCCGGTGAAGAGGATCACGAGGGCCTGAATCACGACGATCATCTCGCGGGAGACGGCGGGCATCTCGAATTCCAGTTCCGCCCCGCCCTGATAAAGCGCGCCGAACAAGAGCGCGGCAAGGAACACGCCGACGGGGTGGGAGCGGCCCATGAGCGCCACGGCGATGCCGACGAAGCCTGCGCCCTGCACAGAATCGATGACCAGCCGCTCGGCCTCGCCCTGCACGCCGTTGATGGCCATCATGCCCGACAACCCGCCCGAGATCAGCATGGCGATCATGGTGATCCTGACCGGGCTGATGCCGGCATAGACGGCGGCGGTTTCGGAATGGCCGAAGGCGCGGATCTCATACCCGAGCCTTGTGCGCCAGATCAGGAGCCAGACCGCGACACAGGACGAGATGGCGACGAAGAACGAGACGTTGAGAGGGGTCGAGGACCGGAAGCCGAGGAAGCTCGCGAATTGGCTGGCATTGGGCAGGTGGGTGGCTTCGGCGAACCGGGCGGTTTCCGGCGCCATGGAGCCTTCGACGCGGAACACGTTGACCAGCAGGTAGACAAGGAGCGCGGCGGCGATGAAGTTGAACATGATCGTGGTGATGACGATGTGGCTGCCGCGTTTGGCCTGCAGGTAGGCCGGGATCGCGGCCCACGCGGCGCCGAAAAGGGCGGCGGCGATGGTGCAGCCAAGGAGCGCCAGCGACCAATGCGGCCAGGGCACGTAAAGCGCCATCAGGGCGACGCCGAGGCCGCCAAGCGCCGCCTGCCCCTCGCCCCCGATGTTGAAGAGGCGGGCGTGGAAGGCGACGGCCACCGCAAGGCCGGTGAAGATGAAGTTGGTGGTGTAAAACAGCGTATAGCCCCAGCCATAGGCGTTACCAAAGGCGCCGCGTATCATGATCGACATGGCCTCGACCGGGGATTCCCCGATGAAGGCCACGACCGCGCCCGACGCCAGCAGGGCAAGGATCACGCTGAACAGCGGGATCAGGATGACGTCGGCCCATTTCGGCATCTTGTCCATTTACGCGGCCCCCCTCGCGTCGGTAACACCGGCCATCAGCAGGCCGAGGTCACGCTCGTCGGTCTGGTCGGGCAGGCGTTCGCCGCTGATCTTGCCGTCGAACATCACCGCGATGCGGTCGGACAGCCCGAGGATTTCGTCAAGCTCGACGCTGACCAGCAGCACGGCCTTGCCCGCGTCGCGGAGCGCGATGATCTGCTTGTGGATGAACTCGATGGCGCCGATGTCGACGCCGCGTGTCGGTTGGCCCACGAGCAGCAGATCGGGCTGGCGGTCCATTTCGCGGGCGACCACGATCTTTTGCTGGTTGCCGCCGGAAAAATTGCGGGCGGGCAGGCGCGGGTTGGGGGGGCGCACGTCGTAGCGAGCCATCTTCTCAGCGCAATCGGCCTTGATGGCGGCGTTGTTCATCAGCAGGCCCGACTGGTAGCGCGGATCGTTGTGGTAGCCGAAGGCGACGTTTTCCCATGCCTCGTAGGGCATGATGAGGCCCTCGACCTGACGATCCTCGGGCACATGGCCGATGCCGCGGCGGCGGCGGGACTGGCCGTCGCTTTCGCGGCCGGTGATGTCGATGGGCTGGCCGTGCAGCTTGACCACGCCGGAGCGGGCGGGGATCATGCCGCCCAGCACCTCGAGCAATTCCGACTGGCCGTTGCCCGCCACCCCCGCGATGCCGAGGATTTCACCGGCTCGGATCTGGAAGGAGATGGATTTCAGGCGTTCAACGCCCGAGCCGTCGACGACGCGGAGGTTTTCGACCTCGAGCACGATGGCACCGGGATTGGCGGGGCCTTTGGCGACCTCCAGCAAGACTTTGCGACCGACCATCAGTTCGGCCAGACCGGCGGGGGAGGTTTCGGATGTCTTGACGGTGGCCGTCATTTCACCGCGCCGCATGACGGATACGGTATCCGTCACCTCCATGATTTCGCGCAGCTTGTGGGTGATGAGGATGATGGTCTTGCCCTCTTCCTTCAGGCGGCCAAGGATGCGGAACAACTGGTCCGCCTCGGACGGGGTCAGCACGCCCGTTGGCTCGTCCAGGATCAGGATATCGGCGTGGCGGTAGAGTTGCTTGAGGATCTCGACCCGCTGCTGATGGCCGACGCTGAGCTCCTCGACCACCGCATCGGGATTCACGTCGAGGCCGTATTCGGCGGCAAGCTCGGTCAGGGTGCGGCGGGCCTTGGCGAGCGAGGGCTTGAGCAACGCGCCGTCTTCTGCGCCGAGGATGACGTTCTCCACGACGGTGAAGTTCTCGACCAGCTTGAAATGCTGGTGGACCATGCCGATGCCAGCGCGGATCGCGGCCTGGCTGTCGGGGATCGCGGTCTGCTTGCCGTTGATGAAGATCTCGCCCGCGTCGGCCTTGTAGTAGCCGTAGAGGATCGACATCAGCGTCGATTTGCCCGCGCCGTTTTCGCCCACGATGCCGTGGATGGTGCCTTTGGCGACTGAAATCGAGATGTTCTTGTTGGCCTGAACCGGGCCGAAGGCCTTAGAGATGCCTTTGAGTTCGATAGCAGGCACAGGCTCGGGGGCTGTCACAGGCGCGGGGGCTGTCATGGGCATCCTCTGGTCCGGATATGGAACGGGCCGCGACCGAGGATGGTGCGGCCCGTTCATCATGTGCGCCGAGCCCGGGGCCCGGACGGCGCGATTACTGCATCGCGACGGGGCAGGCGCCGTCTTCGGTGAAGTTGTGCACAGCAATCTCGCCCGCGATGATCTGGTCGCGCGCGGCATCCACGGCGGCGATCATTTCCGGGGTCACCAGTTCGGCATTGAACTCGTCCAGCGCGTAGCCCACGCCTTCCTCGGCCAGGCCAAGGGTGACGATGCCGGGTTCGACCGCATCACCCGCCAAGAAGGCGTTGTAGACGGCCACATCGACGCGCTTGAGCATCGAGGTCAGGACCATACCGGGGTGCAGGTAGTTCTGGTTCGCGTCGACGCCGATGGCCAGAATGCCCTCGTCCGCCGCCGTCTGCAGAACGCCGAGGCCGGTGCCGCCCGCGGCCGCAAAGACCACGTCCGATCCCTGGCCGATCTGGCCACGGGTCAACTCGCCGCCACGAACGGGGTCGTTCCAGGCGGAGGGCGTGGTGCCGGTCATGTTGGCGATGACGGTGATGTCGGGGTTGGCCGCGACGGCGCCCTGGGCATAGCCGCAGGCGAAGCGCGAGATCAGCGGGATGTCCATGCCGCCGACGAAGGACACGGTGCCGGTCTCGGACGCCATGCCGGCCAGCATGCCGACAAGGTAGGAACCTTCATGCTCGGAGAAGATGATCGACTGGACGTTGGGCTGTTCCACGACGGCGTCGATGATGACGAAGGTGGTATCCGGGTAATCGGGTGCGATCACTTCCAGGACCGAGCCGAAGGCGAAGCCCGCCATGACGATCGGGTTGGAGCCGGCCTCGGCCAGACGGCGCAGTGCCTGTTCGCGCTGGGCGTCGTTCTGCAACTCGATCTCGCGGTAGGTGCCGCCGGTCTCGTCGGCCCAACGCTCGGCGCCGTTGAATGCGGATTCGTTGAACGAGCGGTCGAACTTGCCGCCCAGATCGAAGATGACGGCCGGATCGGCCAGCACGCCGGTGGCGGTGATGGCAAGCGTTGCCGCGGCGCCAAGTAGGGTTTTCATCAAGGTCATTTGGTCGTCTCCCGGTTGGTTGCGGGGCGCGTGTGGCCTTATGGTGGCCTGCATCCCCAAGCGCTGAAATCCCGTGTGGCACCCGTGTGGCACCCATGTGGCAACGGAATCCTCAGGACGAATAAGGGCAAAGCGCGCGCGGAGGGTCAACCGGATTCTGGTGGCCGCGGCAAAGCCTTTGCCTGTCTTTGCGTCAGGTGCCCCCGGATTGGGCAGAGCCGGCATTGGTCCTGGCGAGGGTCCCCACAAGCGTCATGGTCAGCGCATCGCTGCGGTTGCCATCGGGGTGGGCGTAATAGGAGGGCCGCAGGCCGGTCTGCGTGAAGCCCGCCCTGCGGTAGAGGGCGAGGGCCGGGGCGTTGCGGGCATCGACCTCGAGAAACACGGTGTCGCAGCCTTTGGCCGATGCTGCGAGGAGGGCTTGCCCGAGGAGGGCCCGGCCATGCCCCCTGCCGCGCGCGTCGTGGGCGATGGCGATGGTGAGGATCTCGGCCTCGGGCGGGATGATCTGGAGGAGGGCAAAGCCCGCGTCGGATGTGACGCAGAGGGTGGTCGGGCGGGATAGAAGCGCCGCGATCTCGGCCTCGGTCCAGCAGCGCGCAAATCCTGCCGCGTGGAGCGCGGCCATGTGGGCGGGTGTCACAGCAGCACCGGGCCGCTATCGCGAGAGGGGGCGGCGTCGGCGGGTTTCACGTAGTGCGGGGCGGGGCGGGGCAGCGGGACGCCCGCCGCCAGCTTGTCGGCCGCAATGCGGGCGAGGATGGCGGCCAGATCGTGGCGGGGCAGGTCCGAGCGTTTCCAGGGAGGGCCGTTGGCGGTATCGGCGGGCGGGAACAGGGCCGACAGGATGTCGGCATGGGGGCCAAGGATCGGGGTGTCTGCGGTAAGCCCCAACGCCGCAAGGTCCGGAGCGCGCAGATCGGGCAGGTAGTGCGCCGGGCGATTCGCCTGACCGTTCAGGAAATGTTGCACATAGAGGCCGCCGCGCGGCCCCTCCAGCGTGACGAGTTGCGGCGCGGGGTCGCGGTGCGAGGACGGCCCGCGCATCGCCTCGAAACTTGTCACGCCGATGGCGGGTATGCCCAGCGCCAGCGCCAGCCCGCGCGCGGCGGAAACGGAAATGCGGATGCCGGTGAAGTTGCCGGGGCCGACACCCACCGCGATGGCGTCGAGCGCGCCGGGGGCCAGGCCCGCCTCGGCCAGTGTCGCCTCGATCAACGGCATCAGGCGTTCGGCCTGTCCCTTGGCGCGTTCCTCGAACCGGGTGGCAAGCACTCGGTCGCCCTGCATCAAGGCAGTGGCGCACCGAGGGCCGGAGGTATCGAAGGCGAGGATGAGGGGCTCTGCGGACATGGGCCGGGGCTTAACGCCCCGGTCCGGTCGATGGCAAGTCCGGTGACGGTGTGCGGTGTCGGGGCGCGGGTCAGACGTTGCCCGTTCAGACGTTGCCCGTTCAGACGTTAACGGGGCGCACTTCCGTCACTTCGGGAATGTAGTGCCGCAGAAGGTTCTCGATCCCCATCTTGAGCGTCAGGGTAGAGGACGGGCAACCGGCACAGGCGCCCTGCATGTGCAGATAGACGACGCCCCGGTCGAAGCCGTGGAACGTGATGTCGCCGCCGTCCTGCGCCACGGCAGGCCGCACGCGGGTGTCGAGCAGGGACTTGATCTGGCCCACGATCTCTCCATCCTCGCCCGAATGCTCGGCATGGCCGCTGGAGGGCTTGTGATCGCCGTCCATGACCGACGCGCCGGATTGGTAATGCTCCATGATCGCGCCCAGAATGGCGGGCTTCACATGGTCCCATTCCACCGCTTCGGATTTGGTCACGGTGACGAAATCGATGCCGAAGAACACACCGGTGACGCCGTTTACCGCGAAGATGCGGGAGGCGAGGGGCGATTTCGTGGATGCCTCGACCGTCGGGAAATCAGCGGTGCCGACTTCCAGCACGGTCTGACCCGGCAGGAATTTCAGGGTCGCGGGGTTCGGCGTGGATTCGGTCTGGATGAACATGGGGGCTATCCTTACTGGTTCACTCAGATATGCGATCGGCCCCGCTCAAAGTCAAGACAACTGGAATGATTCCAATCTAGCTGGCGGAGCCGGTAGGCCCGGACGGCGGCGTCAGCTCGGGCAGCCAGTCCAGCCCCTCGCGCGCCATGTGATCGGCGAAATACTGGCGGAAGGGCGGGATGGCGCCCGCAAGGCTGAGGAACTGGTCGCGGTCCATCACCAGCACCACCGTATCCGTCGTCGCGCGCGCCGAGGCGACGCGGCGGGTGTCCCCGAGCAGCATCCGCTCGCCGAAATGACCGCCGGGGCCGATCTGGCGCAGCGGCTTCTGGCCGGGAAGGGGGGTGTCGGTGGTGATTTCGACGGTGCCCGAGATGACGGTGTAGAACCCGTCGGCGCGGTTGCCAATCTCGTAGATGCGGTCGCCCGCGCGGTAATGCACCTGCCGCGTGGCGGGCGGCGTGTGGGAGGTGAGGTTCACAAGGCTGCGCGGCGTGACCCAGTCAAGCACCCAATGGCTGAGCACCCAGACCTTTGCAGGCAAGCCCGGCAGGAAGGCCACGTAATAGGCCCGCCACAGAAGCCACGCCAGAAAGCCGGTCAGCTGCACGCCCATCACGTCGGCAATGCCGCGTTTGGCCCCGAGGGACGCCATCGCGCCCTTGGATTTGTACTGGAACGGCCGGGTGGGGGAGGATGATGCGGCGCGCTTGATGTTGGCGGCCAGTTGCGCGGCCTCGCGCACTGCGAATTGCGCGGTGGGTGGCGCGAAATCGGTGCGCTCGGTTGCGTTGTCCTTCATCGGGATCAGCGCGCAGTCGCCCAGCGACCAGACGTTGGCCCGCCCCGGCACCGACAGGTCGCGGGCGACCGCGATGCGGCCTTGTGTCAGCGGCAGGTCCATCCGCCGCACGACGGGCGCGGGCGCGTTGCCGATAGTGGCCACCACGGTCCGGCAATCGATGACGTCGCCCGCCGTGGTGGTGATCTGAGTGCCGGTGGCGTGCGAGATGCCGGTGTTCAGCCGGATCTCGATCCCGCGCTTTTCCAGTTGCCGAGCGGCATAGGCGCGCAGCTTCTCGGGCATTTCGGCAAGGATCTTGTCGGCGAATTCCAGCACGATGATGCGAATCTCGGAGCGCTTTACATTGGGGTAGTATTTCAGCGAGCGGTCGATCAGTTCGGCCATCTCGCCCACTGTCTCGATCCCCGAAAAGCCACCGCCGATGACGGTGAAGGTCAGCGCGCCGCGCTTGACGTCGGGCAGGTTGGTGACGTCGGCATGTTCCAGACGCTCGATCACGTGGCCGCGGAGGCGCCTTGCATCCTCCAGCGATTTCATCGTCAGGGCGTGGTCGGTGAGGCCCGGCGTGCGCGAGAGGTCGACGACCTGACCCAGCGCCACGACGAGGTGATCATAGGGAATTTCGGTCGGGCGGCGTTGCACGCCCTGAAAGACGGTCACGGTTCTGGTGGCGAAATCGACGCTGTCGACGGAAGCCTTGCGGATCGTCACTCCCTTGAGCAGGAAGCGGTAGGGCGAGGTGGCATGGATCGGCGTGACGGACCCTGCGCCGACCTCGGGCAGCAACGGCTGGAACACGAAGTAGTTCTCGGCGGTGACCAGTTCAATCCGGGCCGCGTCACCGAACTCGCGCCGCAGAGCGCGCGCGGTGTAGAGGCCGCCGAAGCCGCCGCCGAGGATGACGATGCGAGGGTTGGTCATGAGCTTGCCCTTCATGCTGCGCTGGCGATGATCTAACGCGGCTTCGGGGCGAACTCCATGGGGGGCTGGGGGGGGATCAGAGTGGGGGTGAAGGGTTGGGGGCGTCAGGTGATGACTTCGAGTTGTTCCTTGCTCAACTCCACCGGCACGATGGTCATGGGGACCGGCAGGTTGCCGGCCTGCTTGATCATCGAACTAACCAGCGGGCCGGGGCCGCCCTTGCCCGAACTGGCCCCCAGCACCAGAACCCCGATTTCGGGCCCCTCCGCGATATGGGCGAGGATCTGGTCGACCATCTCGCCCTCGCGGATCACCAGCGTCGGGTCGATCTGCTGCTTGTCCTTCATCCACTTGGCGAAGACGTTGAAATGCGCCTCGATCCGTTCGCGGGCCTCGGCGCGCATGATGTCGCCCACGCCGATCCAGTGGTTGAATTCGTCGGGCGAGATGATCGACAGGATCTCGACCCCGCCGCCGGTATTGTGCGCGCGCATGGCGGCGAACCGCATGGCGTTGAGGCATTCTCGGGTGTCGTCTAGCACGACCAGAAACTTGCGCATGGAATTGTCCCTTTTCCGGCCTCGCAGGATGACGGAGGCGTCGGGGCGTGTCTAGCGTTGAATGGAGCGGGCGGATCGACGCAGTCGTTTCAAGGCTTCTTGCGCCGAACTGCAAGGATCAGCCCGACTGTTTCGCACACCAACATCGGAGGTCAAACCAATGCCGATATCGCCAAGACGGCCGTCATTCGGTCTGGCTCTTCGCCGGACAAGCAGGGGTGATACAACCTAAAGCTGCACCACAGCTTCCATGAGAAGGCAGACCAGGATCGCGCCCAACCATTGATGTATTTTTCGTTCCACTCGAGAAGCATTTAGATCATCACGCAGAATGTAGACGACGTGATATTTTGCTGAAGGAAGTGCGTCGTCTGTTTCTGGCGGTATGTCAGTTCAAGCGCGCATCAGTTGCGGAGATGCGGTCTGTGAAAAGCAGAATTCCGCCAAGAAATTTGCCAGCATTGCTCCGTCCGAGGTCCGGCTGGTCAGGCCGCCGACGCCGCCCAATCCCGGAATGGCTGGCAAAGTATAGCCGGCGCGCGCGTATCGTCACCGGCCTGTGCTGCCACGACATGCCGTCAAACTCCGGCACCGGCGTCACCTTGGTGAGGTTGCCGGTCATGAACACGTCGTCTGCCGGACGGGAATCGGCAAAGGTCAGCACCGTTTGGACCACCTCCACGCCATCGGCGCGCCGGTTGGCGATGTGGCGCTGGCGGGTGAATGCCGTCGAGGAAGGTGCCGTTGGGGATCGGCGTGAAGGCGAGGCCGGCGCGCACCATAAAGATATGGGCGGTGGCGGTCAGCTTGCGCCGGGAATTGTCGGTTTTCGGGCCTCGCAGGATGACGCAAGCGGAGCGGCGTGCCTGGCGTCAGAGCGGGGGACAGAATTTGTCGAAATCGGGGCATCAGGGAGGCCGTTCGGGCCGGGAAGCGTTAACCCTTCCCCTGAAAATCCGGGAAATTAACCTAATGTCGTTTGACTTCCGAGGTGCCCGGCCTCATTTACGACAAGTTCTAGAAAATATGGCAAAAATTGGCCAGAGTATTGGCAAGGTTCAACGACATGCGCGGCCCTCTCCTCATTGGCGCGAT
>JBBQHZ010000153.1:0-9511 GCA_038324445.1 Rhodobacterales bacterium
CAGATCGATCCCGCAGCGCGCGTCGCCCAAGTGGGCATCGCACCCCGCCTGAAACGTCCGCCCAACCGTCTGACCCAGAACATGCGCCAACGACCGGACCTCGGCCACGAAGGCCATGCGGCCACGGCGGATTTGCCCTACGGCACCCCGGCGCAAAAGCACGCGCTGGCTGGTGTCTGCCCAGTTCACTCGCCACAACTCCACCTCCGCATTGTCCCAGCGGCCGTCGAGAATGTCGGTTTCCGTGATCCGGTCGGAGGTTAGAACGCCGGTCGCATCCTGCGCATCGACCGCGAGATCGGAGCCAGCGCGGATTTCTGACGCGGCAAATCCGCTCTCCGGTTCAAACGCGGTGCCGTCGAAAGTCAGCGCGCGATCATGATCAGTGAAGCCCAGCGCTACGCCATCACTGCGCGAAATCCGCCAGCACCATGACAAGGTGGTGGTGCCATCATCGAGATGGGACTGCAGCGCGGGCGAGAGGGTTTTCATCGGCGGATCTCCAGCAGGGGGATCGAGGTGATCGATCCCAGCCGTTCGAAGTCGAGGGTGACGTCGAGTGTGTCGCTGTCGAAGCGCACAGGGACATCGAATTCGAAACTGGCGCGGATGATGACGCCATTGGCCGGGGCGGTGGTGAAGGTGACGACGCCAGTCGTCGTGTCCACGCTCCAGCCCGACAGCTGCTCTGCCATGCCCAGCGCGACGCGGACGGTTCCAACGACGGGCTTGGTGATGGCCCGCGCCCATGTCTGCGCGCCGGAGATGTAGCGTTTCGACAGCTGGAAGGTTTGCAGACTGCCGTTCCCGGTGCCAACCTGCTGGTCCGTCGCGGTGATTGCCTGCGACGGCAGGGTGGATTTGTAGTCGGCCCAATCCTTGAACCGGAAGCCGTGCAGGCGGCCGTTGCGGGCCTCAAAGAAGGCAACGACCGCCGCCAGATCGTCAGTACGCCGGATGCCATAGACCACATCATAGCGGCGACGGCTGTTGGCCCAGCTGGCGTTGCGTTCCTCGTCGCCGCTGGCCATCTCGACAATTTGTGTGCGCCGTTCCGGACCGCCCCGCGCGCCCCGGCTGATGTTGTCGGGGAAGCGCACCTCGTGGAAGGCCATCACATGCCCCTCCTGCCGAGGGAGACGGCACGCGCGATGTCGGCAGCAACCTGCGAGCGGGATTGCCGGAAGCTTTCGGCATCGCGGGACATGATCGTGACGTTGACCGTCGGGGCGGAGTATTGCCCTTGGCCGTAACCAGCCGCTTCGCGGCGGGACAGAACCCGCTCGCCACGTTGCAAGATTGCGGGCACTTCGTCGGGCTTCAGCCCGGCCCAACCACCAGAATGCATGCGCGGGGCACCGGCGAAAGCCATGGCGGGCACCATCCGGCTGCTACCTGCGATACCAACCGTGCCGCCGGAATGCAGGATGTTTGCAAACAATCCGCCCGCGCCGCCAAACGCGCCCGACAAAGCATCGGCGATGGGGCCGAGGATGAAGCGCCGCGCGGCCAATTTGGCCAGATCAGCGATCATCGAAGTGACGAGGCTGCTGAAGTCCAGCTTGCCGGTTTTGACGAAGTCGCCCACGGCGTTCTCGGCACTTTGGAACGCCCCGACCAGCGTCTGGCCGATATCACCCCCGATATCGCGGGCCTTGGCCGCGTAGTCAGCAAGGGCAGCCGTGACAGCGCCCCAGCCGGTAGCCGCCTGTTCCGCACCCTCGGCGGCTGCTGCCCCGGCTGCGCGTGCGGCGGCACCAGCACCACCGGCGGCGGCGGCCGTGTCATCGAGTTCGAGACCAAGCGCATCCGCCGAGGTGGCAGCACCAGCGAGGGCTGTTTCCGCCTCGATCCCGGTGCTGGTCATCGCATCGCGCAGCGCCTGCCAACTCGCCAAGGGACGGCCCGCAGCATCCGCCAGCATGCCTGCTGCCTCGCGGTAGCCGTCGGCCCGGGCGCTGGCATCGTCGGCTGCCGCACCAAGTCCCAGATCAGGCGTATCGACGTAAGTCCGCCCCAGTGCCGCAGAGAACGCATCAGCTGCAGCAGCACCGGCTGCTTCAGCCGCACCCGCGAAAGGGTTGTCGATCCCGCCGAGCGTCACCGGATCAAGCGTGCCGATCCGCACCCCACCTTCGCCGGTCGCCCATTCGGGGAGCAGGTCCAGTGCGGCGTTCAGCGTCGTAATGAACCCATTGATCCGGGTGACGACACCGTTCAGCATCGATTCAACCCCGCTGATCAGCCCGTTCGCCGCCTGAAACGCAAAGTCGCCAATGGCACTGGGCAACTGCCCCCAGATCGCCTTCATCGCATCGAATGCGCCCTGAAACACTGCCACCGACCGGTCACCAAAGCTGAAGACTCCTGTGACGGCCCCGTCGAGCGCAGTCAGCGCTGTGGCTTTCATCCCCTCCCAGCCTGCCGCCATCCGCGCCAGTGCTGCGTCCAGCGTGAGGCCGATGCGTCCCCACACCTCGGAGGCAAGGTCAGAGAGCAAACCCATGGCGTTACCAAAGCCACCGGCACCGGCCATCAGCCGTGTGAACTGATAGACCAACTCGCCCGCACCGACGATAAGCGCGCCAATGCCGGTTCGGATGAGCGCCCCGCGCAGAAAGACAAGAGCCGTCACGAGCCCGCGCACCGAGAGGGCAGCAGCGGCCATTCCGGCAACCCAGCGCCCGGCCATGAGGCCCGCAAAGGTCGCGGCGTAGGTGGTGAGGCGTCCGATGTTGTCGAACAGCGCCGTGATCGCGATGCCGACCGGGCCGGTCGTGCGGGCCATTGCTGCCAGCGCATTTGCGACTGCTTCCAAGGCCGGAGCCGCCGCGACCGCCAGCTGGTTCGACACACCGCGCCAGATCAGGCCCAATCGCGAAAGCGCATCGTTCGTCCGCTCGATCTGATCAGCGTCCTGCTCCGAGACGACGACGCCAAAGGCAAGTACATCCTCTGTCGCCTGCCGCAGTGTCGCCGTGTCGATGCGCGACATTGCTATGGAGCCTTCCTCGCCGAAAAGCTGCCCCGCAACGGCGGCGCGCTCAGCCGCAGGTACGAATTCCGCGATAGCGGCGTTGATCGCCCCGACACGCTGGTCCAGCGGCAAAGCGATCAGGTCGGAGGCGGAAAGCCCCAGCCGATCAAGTGCATCGGCGGCGGGTCCCGTTCCGGCAGCCGCCTGGCTCAACCGCCGCGTCAGATCCTTCGTGGCCTGCTCGATCCCGGACATCGACACACCGGCCAGTTCACCCGCGCGCTCCAGCGTCTGGATCGAGGCAACTGTCGTGCCCAGTGATTGTGCCAGTTTTGCCTGCGCATCCACCGTCTGCAGGCCTGAGAGGACCATCGCTCCGCCTGCCGCCACCAGCGCCGCAGTGGCCGCCGCTGCAGCAAGCGTGGCGCGGCGGGCAAAGGCAGCGACGCGCGTGTTCGCCAGGTCCATCTCGGAGGACAGACGCCCGAAGCCGCGCGCGCCTGCCTCACCCACGCCCTCCAGCTCGGCGCGCACTTGGCGGCCGCCCTCGGCGACGAGGCGGACGGAGACGCGTTTTTCAACCATCACGGCTTCCTTCCATCTGTTCGTTTACTTTGCGGACCATCACGGCCTCGATTTCGGGCAGCAGTTCGGCTGCGATCAGGGTGTCGATGCCAAGTGCTTGGGCCAGTGCAATGGCAGCACCCATGTCCCAGCCCAGCACAGCGCCGGGAATCACACGCAGCTGGCCACCAAGGCGGCCGACCAGATCCCAGACCTGCCAGCCTTCCTGTGTTTGCGGCCGGTTCAGTATTTTGGGGCAGTCCGGGCACGGCCCTGGGCAGGCGCTGCAGTAACGATCGCCCCCACCGAAGGACCAGTCGGCGAGAGCGCGGAGACGTTTTTTTCCGCGTCCAGGATCAGGCCGCGTGCGACGTATTGCGTCTGGAAGGCCTCAAAGACCGGCCAGATTTCCAGAAGGGCGTCGATGCCTTTGGGTGTAACGGGCAACAGATTGCCCGCGTCATCCCCCACACCCTCCCAATCCAGCACGGCGCGCCGGGCGACTGCTTTTGCCATGGCGAGGGCCAACTCTTCGGTCGTGGACGTTTCGGGCATGGCTTCTATGGCTGGATCGGCGCGGGCCGAAACCATCAGCGCGGTGGTAAGGGGTCCGACGAGCAGGCGCAGTCCGGAAGCCAATTCCAGCCATTCGGGTGAAATGGTCAGGTTCAGACGGATCATGATCAGTATCCTGTGAGTGTGTTGGTAAGGACGGCCGTGCACATGCGCGCCGGGCTGGTGGCGCGGGCGGCCTGCCAGTCGAAGCTGGCCTGCACGCCTTGCGGGCCCGCGATCTCGATGCGCGGGATCGGCAGATACACAGCATGCGCCGTGAAGGTGAAACTGGCGTTCGCGCCAAGGCTGTAGACGAATTCCAACTCGCAAGGCGTGCCGTCGATGGCTTGGGTGATCAGCGCCGTGTCGGAAAACCGCACCTCAATCCGGCCCGACAGGGCCGCCATGGCGGGATCGGCGCCATCGATCCGGCCGTCGCCGCGGATGGTTTCGATCCGGTCGAGGTTGTTGGAATAGGTGATCTCGGCCGACACCACGTTGCCCAAGCTGCTGCCGTTGCGTTTCACCGTGCCGTTGAAATGGCCGAAGCGCTGCAGGCTCAGCGCGGTCGGCGTGCCTGCGGCTGTCGCGGCCGCGATGGTTTCGCCTTGGGCCACAAGCCGGGCGGTAGCGGTCAGCAGGCCAGACCGCTGCATCTGCCAAGTCAGCTGATCCAGCACGCAGCCGGAATACATGGCAAAACGCGGCACCTCGGGCATTGCGGTTTCAATCGCCATGCTTGGCAAGGTCCAGTTGCCCGACTGGAAGGTGTGTGTTTTGGGCGTGGTGCCGCTGGTGACCGGCTGGCCAAACGCTGCCTTCAGCCAGAACCCGAAGGCCTCGACGTCGATGGGGATCACCACCTCGCCATCGGCAGTGACCGCGTCCTTAATCGGGGCCAGCGGATCGCGGCCATAGCCCAGCAGTTCGGATTCCAGCAGCGGCTGCTCCGACCCGAGCGTGGTCCGGGCGAAGGGCATCAGCCGGAACCCACTGACCGGCGGGGTGCCGTAAACCGTCTCATACGCAAGCGCCATCTGCGCCCGCGCGCCTTGCGCACGTGCCATGGGGGTCTCCTTTATGTGGGGGTGGTCAGGCCAGCGGGCCTATGGTGGTGTAGTGCATCACGACGGTGATGACCGCCGCCTTCAGCGCCGCCGCGCCCTCGACGGGCAGATCGACCGACGCCGGGGCTTCGGGTTCGACCCAGTCGCAAAGGCCGCCCAGCGTGCGGTCGGCTTCAATCGCTACGCCGATTGCGGCGATCAGGGTGTCAAAGGCGTTGGCCCGGCCGTTCGGGGTCTGGACGACGACCTCCAGGTCGGCGCGGTGCTGGTAGTGGTAGCGCAGGGGCGACAGCGTCACGTCCGGTTCGCCCGGCTGGCCGTCACGCAGGATGATCAGCCCGGCCGTGGGGATCCGTTCGGGCAGCACCTCTTCGCGCAAGGTGAGGGCGGCAAGCGGCTGCAGTCGCGCATACAGCGCGGCGAGGACGAGTTCGCGGGTGGTGGGCACGTTCGGCTCGATCAGTTGCTAGACTGTTGAATTATGTTGCAGTTTCGTAGGCCAATGATGCATCCGACAGGTGTCTGACAGCAGCGGCTCTCTCCGGCTGGTCATAGCCTTCGGCGATCCGTTCCAATTCCTGCGCGACAGCGATGTAGACCGGCCCCAGCGTTTCGAACAGAAGCCTTGTCGGTTTGACCACCACCCCACGCCGGTCATTCGGGTCGCGGACACGTTCCGCCAACCCGGCGCGCTCCAGCCTGTCCAGCAGCGTCGTGACAGAGCCACTCGTCAATTGCAGTTCTGACGCAATGTGACCCGGCTTTGCAGGCGCTTCGGCCAGCAGGTTCAGGCACCGCAGATCACTGCGCGAAACACCCGCTGTGCTGGCGGCTTTGGCATCAAGCCGGTCGATCGCGCGATAGAGCCTGCGGCAGGCTGTAACGAGTTCAGATTGCGCGGGCGACGATTGCTGTGCGGGTGTCATCTCTTCGGCCTCAATGTATCTTGATTATCAAGTTACTTGATGCATATGCTACGCTCTGACGCGATCAAAACCAAGCGCCCCTCGCAGCTTTGAAAGGAAACCCATGGAATTCTTGCTTTATGGCCTCGTCGGCCTGGCCCTTTTCATCGCCCTGCTGTCGGCTGTGGCACCGACGCGCGTGAGTTACACCGAGGAAATCACGATCGGCGCTCCGGCAGCCCAAGTCTATGACGATATCCGATTGCAGGAGCACCTGATGCGATGGTCGGCCTGGCCGCAGGAAACCAAATCGACCTGCACCGTGGAGGGTCCGGACGGACAGATTGGGGCAAAGACCGCTTTCTTTACAAAGGGTAAGCGTGTTGGCTATCAAGAAGTGGTGAGTCTGAAACAGGATCAGGAAGTGGCGCTGGTGCTGTTTGGCCCGGGACCGCCCCACCGCCCGCGTCTGACATTCGAACTCCGCGCCATTGATGCCCACCAGACAAAGGTGATGATGCACTTCGTCAACGAGTTGCCGCGCCCTTTCAACGCAATCTGGCGTTTTGCCGGGCTGACAAAATGGACACGCAGCATGCACCTGAAAGACTTGAAGGGCCTGAAGGCATTTGCCGAACCACCACACCTCGACATGACCGGACGCCCCGTCGGTCGTCCTCCGTCAGGCGAAAACCCATATGAGCATCGCGGACAGGCAGCATAAGGCCGGCATCGTGAAAGTAGCAGCGACTTGAATTACTTCACCCATGATTTCGAAGCTGAGATTTCCCTGCATGGTGTGGGGAAATCTCGGGTCATCACGTACAAGGTGTTGTTCTTGCCGCCGAACCTTTTGGCGAACCTGCCGTTTGACCGTTTCCCAAGGCTCCGGGTCGAAGGCGAGATAGCAGATGTGCCCGTCCGTGGCGCGTGGATGCCTGTCGGCGATGGTCGGAGGTATTTTATCGTGTCGCCTGACATCAAGAAAAACACCGGTCTTGATGTCGGCGACCTCGTTGAGATGCGCTTCAGGATCGATGATCAGGACCATGTTGATGTGCCCTCAGCGTTCTGTTGCGTTCGCGCCGTTTTGGTAGGGCGTGACGTCACAGAGGTGCCTTTTTCGTGGCGCAGAATCCACAGTTCGGGTAGAGAATTCTTCCATTGGCGAACCGCCCGCAGGCTCGTGCGTTTTATGATTTTGAGGGCACTTCAGGCAATGGGAGGCGTGCACTGTGACCACACGGCAGATACTCGCCCTTCTCAACTCGCACATTGAGGGCGACGAAGATCAGTTTCTTTCGGTTGCGTTGCAGATTGCAGCGCAACAGGCCCGCGACGGCAAGTCCGATGATGCGGAGCAGCTGAAGCGCCTCGTCCAAAAGGCCCGCGATCGCGGTGAAAATTCACTAAGTTGTTGATTTAAATGGTGCCCCCACACGGACTCGAACCGCGGACCCTCTGATTACAAATCAGATGCTCTACCTGCTGAGCTATAGGGGCAAACCGACGTTACTGACTTTCTAATCGCTGCTTCGCTGCGACAGCGCGGCGATAGCAAGTTTGGGCGGCTTGGGCAACGGGCAATCCGCTAGTTCCCCGCGCTGGCGTGACCAGCGTTGACTGTGCAACGGGCGATATTCAAGACGAGGCCCCCAAGCACCTGACGATCCGCACGAAGGCCACCACCCGTCGCAACGCGGAGGGCAAAGACCATGAGCCGTCAGTCCGACCCGGCCTTTAGCCGCGTGATGGCATCGAACTGAGAAAGGTAGACGCCGCCGGACAGTTCCTTGAGGAAATGGGCCTTCATCAGCCGATCCATGACCGGCCCCTTCACCTCGGACAGGTGAAGTTTCACACCCATCTCCTTCAGCCTGAGGTTGATCATCTCGAGCGATTCCAGCGCGCTGAGGTCGATTTCGTTGATCGCCGAGCATTGCAACACGACGTGCCGGATATTCGGATCCCCCGCGACGCGGTTGTGGATCTTGTCCTCAAGATAGCGCGCATTGGCGAAGTAGAGACTTTCATCGACGCGCAGCGCGACGATGCCGGGCTCGGTGAGGACGTCGTGGCGCAAGATGTTGCGATAGTGCTCGGTCCCCGGAACCTGCCCGACCTCCGCGATATGCGGTTTCGACGAGGCGTAAAGGTGCAGCAGGATCGATAGCGCGACACCGGCTGAAATGCCCGCCTCGACCCCGATCCCGAGTGTCATCAGGATCGTGACGAGAACGGCGGAGAAATCTGCCTTGGAATAGATCCAGCTGCGCCTGAGGATGGAAAAATCGACCAGGCTGATGACGGCGACGATGATGGTGGCAGCAAGGGTCGCGTTGGGCAGGAAGTAGATCAAGGGTGTCAGCGCCAAGGCCGCGATGGCCAGACCAACCGCGGTAAAGGCACCTGCGGCGGGGGTTTCCGCCCCGGCATCGAAGTTGACCACAGAGCGCGAGAACCCGCCGGTGACCGGGAAGCCGCCGGTCAGAGAGGCTGCGATGTTCGCGGCGCCGAGGCCGATCAACTCCTGATCGGGATCGATGCGTTGACGCTTCTTGGCCGCAAGGGTCTGGGCCACGGAAATCGATTCCACGAAGCCCACGATCGAGATCAGGAAGGCGGGCAGCAAAAGCTGGGAAAGCAACGCGGGAGAGAACGACGGCAGCGTCAGGGGGGGCAGGCTTTGCGGGACATCCCCGACAATCCTGACGCCCCGTTCGGCCAAGCCCAGACCCCACACCGCCAGGGTCGTGACAATCACGACCGCAACCGGACCGGTCTTGACGGCGACGCCGATCAGGCCCGGTGCAAAGCCCAGCTTTTGCAGGAAGGGCTTTAGTCCCTTGCGGACCCAGAACAGGAAGCCAGTCGCCAGCACTCCGATCAGGGCCGTGATCCAGTTCGTTTCGGACAGGTGCGCAATCAGCGATCCCACCAGTTCGATCAGATTGTGGCCTTCGGCAGAAATACCGAAAATGTGCTTGAGCTGGCTTGCCGCGATCAGGATGCCCGATGCCGTGATGAAACCCGCTATGACGGGATGCGACAGGAAATTGGCCACGAAACCAAGGCGGAACAGTCCCATCGCCAGCAAGATGACGCCCGACAGGGCTGCCAGCGACAGGGCCGCCACCGCGTAGCCGATCGTGCCCTGTTCGACGATGCTGCTAAGCGCGGCGGCCGTCATCAAGGACACCACGGCAACCGGCCCGACGGCCAACGCGCGGCTGGTTCCGAAGATCGCGTAGAGGATGATCGGCGCGATCGAGGCGTAAAGCCCCGCCTCGGGCGGCAGCCCCGCCAGCAGGGCGTAGGCCAGCGATTGCGGGATCAGCATGATCGTCACGATCAGAGCCGCCACCAGATCGTTGGAGAACGCGGAACGGGAATAATCCCGTCCCCACGAGAGGATGGGCAGATAGGTTGACAGGGACATGGGA
>JBBQHZ010000154.1:0-9479 GCA_038324445.1 Rhodobacterales bacterium
GCCGAAGATCCCTACCGCAACTTCCTGCCCTCCATCGGCCGCCTCACCCGCTACCGCCCGCCTGCCGAGGTGGCCGCGGGCCCGCTTCTGGCCACCGGCAAATGGCAGGGCGACGCCGCCCCCGGTGCCACGGCGGTCCGCAATGATACCGGCGTCTACGAGGGCGGCGAAATCAGCATGTATTACGATCCGATGATCGCCAAGCTCTGCACCTGGGGGCCGGACCGCGCCACAGCACTGCAGGCGATGCGCGACGCCCTCGACGGGTTCGAGGTAGAGGGGATCGGCCACAACCTGCCGTTCCTGTCCGCCGTGATGGACCATGCGAAATTCATCTCCGGCGACATGACCACCGCCTTCATCGCCGAGGAATTTCCCGATGGCTTCTCCGGCGTGGCCCTGCCCGAGGCAGACCTGATCCGCATCGCCGCCGCCAGCGCCGCCATGCACCGCGTCGCCGAGATCCGCCGCACCCGCGTGTCGAGCCGGATGGACAACCACGAACGTCGCGTGGGCAGCGATTGGGTCGTGACCTTGCAGGGGCAATCCTACACCACGGTGATCGAGGCGGATCCGCAGGGCTCCACCGTCCATATCGCGGGGCAGGCGCTGCGCGTCACCTCGCTCTGGACGCCGGGCGACCAGCTGGCGCGCCTGACGGTGGGGGGCGAGGGGCTGGTGCTGAAGGTCGGCAAACTGCCCGGCGGCTTCCGCCTGCGCACCCGCGGCGCCGATCTGAAGGTGCATGTCCGCACGCCCCGGCAGGCCGAGCTTGCCCTTCTGATGCTGGAGAAACTGCCCCCCGACACGTCGCGCCTGCTGCTATGCCCGATGCCCGGGCTGGTGGTGAAGATCAATGTCGAGGAGGGGCAAGAGGTGCAGGAGGGGCAGGCGCTCTGCACCGTCGAGGCGATGAAGATGGAGAACATCCTGCGTGCGGAACGCACCGGAAAAGTCACCAGGATCAACGCGGTGGCGGGCGACAGCCTGGCCGTCGACGACATCATCATGGAGTTCGAATAGAACGATGACCCCCGCGCCCCGCATCGCTGACCCGGCCTGCATTCCGTCGTGCGACGGCAATGGCTGTGCGGGTGCGGCGGGTTATTCGCCCTGCCGCAACTCTTCTTGCCGCATCTGGAAGTTGTCGATGGCGCGGATGATCTCGCGCACATCGCGCGGACCCGGACGGCGCAGGCCGATGGTGCCGTCAACGTCAAGGATCACCATCGAGAACCCGCGTGGGCGCAGCGCAAGTCTTATGGCGGACCGGGCATCGGGGTCGGTATCGACGATGATGACGACGTTGCGTTCCAGCAGGGCTTCCGGCCGTTGGGTCAACAACTCCATCTGCTCGATGAAGCGCGGATCGGCAGGGGTGTCGGCGAACACCACGATGGGCCGCGCGACCCACAGGAAGTCGTCCAGGGTCAGCCCCTCGGCGCTGCGGGGCTCGAGGGGATCGACGACAACCTGTTCCTCCACAACCTCTTGCTCCAACACGGCTTCCGCTTCCGACTCGGTGTCGACCGCGATGGCAATCGTCGCGGCATCGGCGCTTTGGGCCGACGCGGTCAGGGGCGAAAGGGCAGCTAATGCCGCCAGTAATATCAGGAAAATTGGTCGCATAAGGCCTCCGGTTCCTTCTGATATAGGCAGCCACGCGCCGAAAGCGAAGAGCTTCGACGCGATGTTGACCCTATCTTCACCGAATGGCCCCCACGATCAGCGGCACAAGACCGTCGCTGAACGAAAGGCCTGCCCCGTGGACGTGATAATCCATATCGGTGCCCACCGCACCGCCTCCACCGCTTTGCAACACCACTTGGCCACCCATCGGGACATCGTGGCAGAGGGTGGTGGCGTCTATTGGGGGCCGAAAGTGACCCGGGGCGGCCTCTTCAGGGGCGCGATCGGCGGGCTGGAACCTGCCCTCGCTTGGCAACGACGCCGCTTCAACGGGCGCTGCGCGATGCGCGCCGACGCGGTGCGCCAGACCGGGGCCACCCACCTCATCATCAGCGACGAGAACATGCTGGGCTCGCTCCGCGCCACGCTGGAGGATACGATCCTCTACCGCGATGCCGGTCGCCGGATCTCGGCCCATGCGGAAGGCTTCGCACGCCATCGCGTGACGGTGGGCATCTGCGTGCGCTCCTATGTCGATTGGTGGACCTCGGCCATGGCGTTCCGCCTGTCGCGCGGCGGCCCGCTGCCGCGGGTCAATCTGCGCGAACACCTTGTCACCCAGCCCCGCCGCTGGCGTCATATCATCGAGGAAATCGCCCGCGTCCTGCCCGATGCCACCGTCATGGTCTGGACCTACGAGGCCTTGGGCCACCAGCCCGACCGCATCCTGCACGACCTGTGCGGCATCGCCACGCCGCCCGCCTCTGACATACGCCAGAACGCCCGCCCGTCGGCCGACAAACTCCGCCAGCAGATGGCGGAATTCGGCATCGACCCGCAGGAATTCCACTGGCCCGACGGCCAGTTCATGCCCTTCACCGCGCATGAGGCCGAGGCGCTGAACGCCCAATATGCCGAAGACCTCGCCTGGCTTGCCGCCGGTGCCGGGGGCCTTGCGGACTTTATCGATGCTCCTGCCGTCCAGATTTCAAACGAGACGGCAGAGCAGACAGCTGATGGAAGAGGAACTGATCATGGCGGAGAAACCCGATACCTGGCGTGAGCTGGCCACGCAGGACCTGCGCGGGCGCGATCCCGACACGCTGACCTGGGCGACGCTGGAAGGCATCGACGTCAAGCCGCTCTACACGGCGGCGGATGTGGAAGGGCTGGCGCACATGAACTCGCTGCCCGGTGCCGCGCCGTTCACGCGCGGCGTCAAGGCCACGATGTATGCCGGCAGGCCGTGGACGATCCGGCAATACGCGGGCTTTTCCACCGCCGAGGAGTCCAACGCCTTCTACCGCAAGGCGCTGGCGGCAGGGCAGCAAGGCGTCTCGGTCGCGTTCGATCTCGCCACCCATCGCGGTTATGACAGCGACCATCCCCGCGTGGAGGGCGATGTCGGCAAGGCCGGTGTCGCCATCGACAGTGTCGAGGACATGAAAATCCTGTTCGATGGCATCCCCCTCGATCAGGTCAGCGTGTCGATGACGATGAACGGCGCGGTGATCCCGGTTCTGGCCTCCTTCATTGTCGCGGGCGAAGAGCAGGGGCATGACAAGGCGCTGCTGTCGGGCACCATCCAGAACGACATCCTGAAGGAGTTCATGGTTCGCAACACCTACATCTATCCGCCCCAGCCCTCGATGCGGATCGTGTCGGACATCATCAGCTATACCTCTGACAACATGCCGAAATTCAACTCCATCTCGATCTCCGGCTACCACATGCAGGAGGCGGGCGCGAACCTTGTGCAGGAACTGGCCTACACCATCGCGGACGGCCGCGAATATGTCCGCGCCGCCAAGGATGCCGGCATGGATATCGACACCTTCGCCGGGCGGCTGTCGTTCTTCTTCGCCATCGGCATGAATTTCTTCATGGAAATCGCCAAGCTGCGTGCGGCCCGCACGCTCTGGCACCGGGTGATGACCGAGGAAGGCGCTAGGGACGAACGCTCCAAGATGCTGCGCACCCATTGCCAGACATCGGGCGTCAGCCTGCAGGAACAGGACCCCTACAACAACATCGTGCGCACCGCGTTCGAGGCGATGAGCGCGGTTCTGGGCGGCACGCAGTCGCTGCACACCAACAGCTTCGACGAAGCCATGGCACTGCCCACCGAGTTTTCCGCCCGCATCGCGCGCAATACACAGTTGATCCTGCAGGAGGAAACCGGTGTCACGAAGGTCGTCGATCCCCTCGCAGGCTCCTACTACATCGAATCCCTGACCAACGAGCTGATCGAAAAGGCCACCGCCCTGATGGACGAGGTGGCCGAGATGGGCGGCATGACCAAGGCCGTGGCGTCGGGTCTGCCGAAACTCCGCATCGAGGAATCCGCCGCCCGCCGTCAGGCCATGATCGACCGCGGGCAGGAGGTCATCGTCGGCGTCAACAAATACCGAAAGGACGCGGAGGACACGCTCGATATCCGCGATATCGACAACGTCTCGGTCCGCGCGTCGCAGATCGCGCGGCTGGAGCGTATCCGCGCCACCCGCGACAGCGTCGTGTGCGATGCGGCCTTGGTGGAAGTGGAACGGACCGCGCGCGACGGTGGCAACCTTCTGGCCGCCGCTGTGGAAGCCGCCCGCGCGCGGGCAAGCGTCGGGGAGATCAGCATGGCGATGGAGAAAGTGTTTGGCCGCCACCGCGCCGAGGTAAAGACCCTCGCAGGCGTCTATGGCTCGGCCTACGAGGGCGACGAGGATTTCGCCGCCATTCAGGCCGAGGTAGAGGCGTTTGCCGAAACCGAGGGCCGCCGCCCGCGCATGCTGGTGGTCAAGATGGGACAGGACGGCCACGACCGCGGCGCCAAGGTCATCGCCACCGCCTTCGCCGATATCGGCTTTGACGTCGATGTGGGCCCGCTGTTCCAGACCCCGGAGGAGGCGGCTCAAGACGCTATCGACAACGACGTGCATGTCATCGGCATCTCGTCGCAGGCGGCAGGTCACAAGACGCTTGCGCCCAAACTGATCGACGCGCTGGCCGCGATGGGGGCGGGCGACATCATCGTGATCTGCGGCGGCGTCATCCCGCAGCAGGATTACGAGTTCCTGAAAGCCGCCGGCGTCAAGGCGATCTTCGGTCCAGGCACCCACATCCCGTCAGCCGCCCGCGACATCCTGCGCCTGATCGGCGAGGCGCGGGGCTGACAGCGCGTATCGGGTAGGGCGCAACCGGGGCCGAGGCGGCAACCCTCGGCGCATTGCTGCCATTTGGGATGATCCGCGCGCGCCTATCGACCCAAACACCCGGCAACACACCCCGAATGGGATTATTCCATTCGGGCGTATTTTCGGGCGCGTTCCGGGCCTAGATGCCCGGCTCTTCGATGATGTAGTCTTCCCATTCCTCTTCGGGCACTTCGAATTCCGGCACGCTGATTCCGCGCATGGAGGCGCCCGCCTTGTGCACGCTTTCGGGATCACCCGAGATCAAGGGATGCCAATATTTCAAGGGCTTACCCTCATGGATCAACCGATAGGCGCAGGTCTGCGGCATGAAATAGGCCACATCCTTCATGGTCGACGGCTTGAGTTGGATGCAATCGGGCACCAACTGCTTGCGGATGGCGTATTGGCCGCAGCGGCAGGACTGGTCATCGAGCAACCGACACGCCACCCGCGTCAGCACAACCTCTTGAGTTTCCTCATCTTCCAGCTTGTTGAGGCAACATTTTCCGCAGCCGTCGCACAGCGCTTCCCATTCTTCGGCGGTCATTTTCGCCATCGGAACCTTGGCCCAGAACTGATCCCTCATCCGCGCAACGCCGCCCTTGCGGCGACGGAATCGGCATCCATCTGAACGATAAGCCCCGCCAGACTGTCGAATTTCGCCTCACCCCGCAGATAGGCCACAAGGCCCACAGAAAGCTGCGCCCCGTAAAGATCACCTTTAAAATCAAAGAGATAGGATTCAAGGTTCGGCGTTGCCCGCTCGAACATCGGTCGGAACCCCAGGTTCGCCACACCGCCATAGGTGCCCGCATGGGGCCCGTCGCGCACTTCTACCGTCACCGCATAGACGCCCGGTTTGGGCACATGCAGCCCCTCCAACTCCATGTTCGCGGTCGGATACCCCAATTCCCGCCCGCGCTTTTCTCCATGTAAAACAGGGCCTTCGATGCGATGCCAATGCCCCAGCATCGCCGCCGCATCGCCCGGCCGCCCCTCCGTCAAGGCCGCCCGGATCGCGGTCGACGACACGGCGCCATCGTCGCCCTCCAGCAATTCGGCGACCGTCACGTCAAACCCGAACGTTGCCCCCATCTCCCGCAAGCTGTCCGCATTGCCGCTTCGCCCCCGGCCGAACGCGAAATCCGCGCCCACGACGGCGTGGCTGATGCCGAGGCCCTCAACCAGAACCTTGCGGACAAAATCCTCGGCCGACAGCTGCGACAGGCGCGCGTCGAAAGGTAATTCTGCAAGCAAATCAACGCCCAACTTGGCCAGCCGGTGGGTCCGCGCCTGTGAGTTCATCAGCCGGAAGGCAGGCGCATCGGGGGCAAAGAAGGCGCGGGGATGCGGCTCGAAGGTCACCACACCCAAGGCAGCATCCAGCCGTTTGGCCAGCCGCAGGACATGCTGATGCCCCCGGTGGACGCCGTCGAAATTGCCGATGGCAACCGACGCACCCCGATCACGTGCCTGGGCATATTGATAATCGCGCAGAATTCTCATGGACGGCACTTAGGCGACAGCGCGGGGAAAGGGCAAGGCCACGCGCGTCGGGCGGGTCAGTCGAACTTGCCGGACGGCGCCAGCACCGTCGCCTCACCCTTCAACACAACGATTTCACCCACCCGCGCTTCGGTTTTCAACTGCACGCGGCGGCGGGAATAGTCGATTTCCAACACCTCGACCGTTGCTTCCACCATGTCACCCGGACGCACTGGCGCCATGAATTTAAGGGTCTGGCCGAGGTAAACCGTCCCATGTCCCGGCAATTGCTCGCCGATGACGGCCGAAATCAGGCCCGCCGTCAGCATGCCGTGGGCGATGCGACCTTCGAAGATGGTGTCGCGGGCATATTGCTCGTCCAGATGCACCGGGTTGCGGTCGGTCGAGACCTCGGCAAACAACTCGATATCGCGGTCGGTCACGACTTTCCGAAGCGACCGCGTCATCCCGATCTCCAGATCTTCGATGACGATGGTGCCGTACGAGATGTTGTCGAGCATTTCCTTGTCCTCCATGCGCCCCTCAATACGGCATCAAGAGGACATTCTGCAATGCGGTAAGTAATAAAAGATGAAAAATCCTTCTTGTGTCGCAACTATGTTGCGCGAACGTTACCGCAACATGCCGATCGAGTAGGTCGGCTCCAACTGTGCCTCGGTCAGAAACCGCGCCAGTTTCGACGGGTCAGGCTGCACATCCGTCCCGGTTTCCGCCCGCGCCAGCCCGCCGGTGATGAACAAAGTGTCGATGTTCTCGCCCACGCCGCCGGGAACATCGGTAAGGATCCCGTCGCCGATGGCCAGAATCCGGTCGTCGGACGTGCCTTTGCCCATCTGGATCAACCGCCGCCGCGCAAGGTCGTAGATCGGCGGGTGCGGCTTGCCGAAATAGAGGCTTTCGCCCCCCATCTCGGTGTAAAGCTGTGCCAGGGCGCCGGCGCACCATTCCCGGCTGTCGCCGCGATCGACCACGATATCAGGGTTGGCGCAGAGAAGTTTCAGCCGCCGCGACTTGGCCAGCAGGAACTGCGGGCGCAACGTGGCGGGGTCGGCATGGGGATCGAACGGACCCGTGCACACGATGCCTTCGGCCTCTTCCAGAGGCACGCGGGTGATCTCGACCGCATTATCCACCAACTCCATCGGCTCGAAAAACGGGGCGTCATGGGCCTCGCCGATATGCCAGACGCGGGTGCCGACGGCGCCGGTCAGCATCGCGGCGCGGGCGGAATCACCCGAAGTTGCGATCATGTCCCAACAATCGCGCGGCACGCCGATGCGGTCGAGTTGGGCCGCGACGCTGGCGCGGGGGCGCGGCGCGTTGGTCAACAGCAGCACCGTGCCACCGCGCGACTTGAAGGCGCGCAACGCCTCGACCGCCTCGGGAAAGGCGGTAATTCCGTCATGCACACAGCCCCAAAGATCGCAGAACACCGCATCGTAGAGGTCTGAGATTTCGGCAAGGGTATCGACGATGCGGGTCATGGCTCGGGTCCTTTCGGTGTCGCGGCAGCCTTAGGCCAAAGAGGCCGAAGGGGCCACCCCCGAGCGTCGCGGGTCAGCGAAAGATGCAGCTGGTCCCGGCCCAGATCGCCTCGACGGCGCGGCCCTCCTCGGTCAGCAGACCGAAGATGCCGCCCGCATCGAATTCCTGGCCCATGCCATAGTCGACAAAAGCCACCGGGCCGACCGCATCGGTCGGGCTGCCGACGCCGAGGCCGGTTGACGTGCTGAGGCCCGCGTCGTTGGACAGCATCCAGCCGGCGAACCTGTCGTCCTGGAAAATCAGGTTGATCTGCCCCGGAATAGTCGCCGATACCAAAGGCCCGGCGCCGCATTCCTGCGGGAAGGCGACACTGACTTCGGGGCCGAAGATCAACACCAGCATGTGCATGGTGTCCTGAAAGCCGGTGCCGAAAGGCAGGGGATGGCTGGCACCGTCACTTGCCGACGCGATCGTCAGTCCGCTGGATTCCGCGCTGACTTCATCATCGGGCGATGGGTAGTAGGATTGGGCCGCGGCTGGCAGCGTTGTCACGGCAAACAGAGCGGCGGCGACGAAAAGGCGCATGGGGAAAGCTCCGGTCAAGAATGTTTGGCGAAACTTTCCCGAGATCGACACGTCGTTGCAAGCGTCAGATTGCGAGATTCGGAATGATCTGCTTCTTGCGGCTCATGATGCCCGGCAGCACCACGGCATCCGCATCGCCGACGATGGTGGCAAAGCTCTTCTCGGCGACCCTGCGGACCAGATCGTTGGGCACCAGAAGCGTGGCTTCCTCGTTGAGGATATCGACGACGAACAACAGCACTTGATCGGCGCCATCCTCTTGCGCAACCGGGCCCATGGCCGCCATCAGGCTGACCTTGCGCGACAGAATCGTGTCGGGCGACGTGGTTTCGAGGACCGAGACGCGGAACGTCTTGCCGCCGATTTCGTAGGTCTTGCTGTCCATCCGCAACAACTCGGCATCCGAGAAGGACGAGACGTCGGATTTCGCCGCAAACATTTCGGCGGCATAGGACGGGATGTTGATGCCCAACTCCCCCGCCAGCGCCTCGGCAATGTCGCGGTCTTCGTCGGTTGTGGTCGGCGAGCGGAATTCCAGCGTGTCCGACAAGATGCAGGTCAGCATGGCGCCCTTGATGGACGCGGGCGCCTGCGCCAGATCGGCACCGATCATCTTGTGCATGAGGGTGGCCGTGCAAGCCAGAGGCTCGATCCGGATATCGATGGGGCCTTTCGTCTCGAGGCCGCCCACCAGCTTGTGGTGGTCGATGATGCCGACGATGTCGGCGGCATTGATGTCGGCAGGCAGCTCGGCCGGGTTGTTGGTGTCGACGATCACCACCTTCTGGCCGGCGGCGACGCCGTCGATGATGCGGGGCTTGGACAGGTCCCAGCGCGTCAACATGAAGGCAGCCTCGGTGTTGGGTTCCCCCAGCAGCACGGCCTCGGCCTCGGTTCCCTTGATGGTGGTGAGATACCACGCCCAGATGAGGGGCGAGCCGGTGGAGTCGGTGTCGGGAGAGGTGTGGCCGAATACCAGGGTTGTCATGGAACAAATGCCTTCGTGACGTGCGGATTTCGCGGCCCTTCTACGCACGGGGCCGGGGATTGTCACGGGTCCGGGTGGGCCTGTGGCAAATCACCCATCGC
>JBBQHZ010000155.1:0-9441 GCA_038324445.1 Rhodobacterales bacterium
CACCGACGACGAAGTCTCCTTAACGGAGATCAAGATAAGGCTACGAAATCAACGCCTTGGTTCGAAACGGGGCAACGCTGCCTGAGCAGGCGCGGGGTGCGAAGCACGGAACCGCACGGCACGAATTTTCGTTAAATTACATTCACTTACGACTTCCGTACTAAAACGTCCAAGTCAGGAGGTCCGGAGAGAACTGACCTCTGGAGAGCGATTTTCGGCCGTCTCCGCGCCGGGCCAGTCAACAGGTTTGCCCCGAAAACCCCAGGAAACCTGCCACTCAGCGTGGCGCTTGGTCAGGCTGAGAGCACGGCTCGTATGGGAACTGGCGGAGGAGGTGCGACTCGGTACAAGCGGTCTCTGGGTTGGCCGCGGCGGGTATCCTGCGCCAGACACAACTTCAAGCGAATACACACCACCTCGCCGATCGGGCTTCCCGGCACGGCGCGAAACATAACGTACTCCGTCGCAATTTGCGCTTGTAAAGCGGCATTCATCCGTTGCAGTCTTGCATAAATTCCATGGTCTTAGGGTGCTGGTATGAAGATCACGAAGTCAGCCCTTGGTCTAATCCTTGGCCTCATCGTTTTTCCGGCGTCTGCACAGGTTCGACTATCTGGGCCGCCGCTTCGCCATCCAGGCACCTGCGACGCCTCGGCAGCGATCGGCGTTTCAGCATCCGAGGCTTTCGGCACCTTTGTACTCGCCAACGATGAAGATAATGAACTACGGATTTACTCTGTCGCCTTAGACGCTTCGCCGCCACGTCTGGCCACGGTGCAGCCTCGAATTGTAGGGGGTGCTCTGAACAGCCACCTCGGCATCACGTCAAATCGCGAAGCCGACCTTGAGGGCTCCGCCCGGATCGGTGACCGTGTCTATTGGATCGGTTCGCACGGGCGTAATAGCAACGGCCGAATACGGGAAGAGCGCCGGCAATTTTTCGCCACCGAACTGCGCCGCGATGGCGACGGTGTCGTAACTGTGGTGCCCATCGGCACGCACCGCGATCTAGCCCCCGCGCTGCGGGCCGTCAGCCCCGGTCTCGCAGCCGCAATCGGTGATGGCCCGTCGGCTCCCGACCTCGCGCCGGAAAAAGATGGCATTAACATTGAAGGGTTAGCCGCCGGCAGCGACGGTCGCTCCTTGTTGATCGGGATGCGTAACCCGCTTGTCGGCGGCCAGGCGATCCTCGTGTTGCTTGAAAACGCCGCCGAGGTTGTTGAGATGGGAACTGCACCGCGGATTGGGGCACCGTTCACGCTGGATCTGGGCGGGCGCGGCATCCGCAGCATCGAGTACGTGCCAGCCCGCGGGAATTACCTGATCATCGCGGGCCCGAACGGAGACGGTGGCGCCGAATTCGATCTGTATCGCTGGTCAGGTCATCGGGGCGATCGGCCAGTCCCAGTACGAGGTGTCGCTGAACTGCTCCGCGGCCTTGACCGCTTCCGCCCCGAGGCGATGCTCGTTGACGCAGGCGGAGTGCGTGTTCTGCTGATCAGTGATGACGGTGATTTGCTACTGCGTGGCGGCAACACGCCCTGTAAAAATCTGGATTTATCCGAACGCGAATTCCGGAGCGTGCTTCTCCTCCTCGAATGAGCAGCCTATTCGTCTCTCCGACGGCAGGCAATAATAAATGGAAAGAATTTGATCTTGAGACTATAAGTAACTCACTTATTCAGTAAATGTTTTCTATGAATTCGAATAAATTTCTTGGATATTGGGTCAAGGTGTTTGCAGATTCGCGCCTAGGAACACGGAGGATGCGCTATTCATGACCGGGCAGGCTGCCGCTCAAGGCGACCTTTGGTACCCACCGCAATGGTCGGCACCCTGCTCGTCGTATCCGGCTGCGCTTTGGATGGTGCCGGACTCGCTTGGTCCGAGGTCGTCCACGCCAGGGGCGCAGTGGTTGTGGTGACGCATGTGCCGGGCGTATCGCTGCGCAGCGCCGCTGAGGATGCAGGCCTCTCCATCGGTTATACCCGCACCCTGGCGATCGCGCCGCTGGACACTGATTCGCCGGCGCCGGGTCGATACGGTCCTGGCGCCGTGCTGTCGGGAGCGCGGCCCGTGGCACAGCTGCGGCGCATCATTGGCTTCGACCTTGCGCTTAATCCTGGCAGGGTCGGCGTTATGCTGGGCTTCTCTGAGGACGCGATTCTGGCTCGCGTGCCGGCTGGTGCGTCGGTGTTGCGTCACATGGTGCTGGTGCCGGGGACGCCGGAGGAAAGCGAGTTGCGAATTTGCACGGAGGGGGCCGAATGCGGCGGACGCTAATTGCGGCGGGCTTCGCCCTCCTCGCCCTTCCGGCCTGCGAGCCGCGACAACTTTCCCTTGGGGCGCGGACCGTCATCGGCATCAACGCTCAGGTCAATCCAGAGCAGACCACCGGGTCGCTGCTCATTGGCTACGACCGGACCTTCGCCGCCATCGTGCCGCGCAGCACTACGCTCGCGGCGGCGGCGGGCGATCCCGTGCCACCTCCCGGCCGGGATGCGATGGCGGCGCTGGTCTGCTCCGACCTCAGGGTCGAGGGCATCACGATCCGTCGCTACACCGAATCCATGGCGACCGGCGCCGCAGCGCAGACCTTCGCCGCGAATCTCGCGCAGAATCCTGGTGCGACGCGCAATTTCTTCGACTGCTTCAGCGCGCCGCCCCAGTCCGGCAGCGGCGGGACGGGGGCACAATGATCACGCACCAGACATGCCTCCGCCTGATCGGGTTGCTGGCCTTGTCCGGGCTCGGCGCATGTTCTCGCACCCTCGTCTTCGCCGAGCGCGATGGGGTGAACCTGGCGATCCGCGCTGATGCTGCCGCCCGGCCGCCGATCGAGGTGAATTTCGGCTTAAATCGCGTCGTCGGCACACTTGTTCCGCCGGTCGCTGAAGAGGGGCAGGAGCCGAATGCCCGGCCGTCAGGCCAGGCAGTAAACATGTTCTCCGGATTTCAGGTGCTGCGCTTCGGCACCATTGACCCGGCCAACCCGGTGCGGGCCGATCTGCAGATCACGACGCAATTCGCCTCCGGCGCTGCTGCAACCGCCATAGCGACGCAGCCACAGGTGGTGAATTCGGTGGTGCGCACGCCTGACCGTCCTGCCGGTCCGACCCTGGCTATCTTGCGCCCCGACGTACGCCGCCTTTCGATGGAACTCACCGCCATGACGCCACAGCAGCGGCGGCGCATGGCGGTGGCGCTCGGTGTGCCTGGCGTGGCTGCGCTTCCCGATCCGGAGGTCAATCAGCGGCTTCGCGACCTGCTGGACGATGCGCGGACAGATGCGGTGAAGCTTAACCGGTTTTCTGCGTCACTGGCGCAGGCGCGCGGATCCTAAGGAGGCCAGCATGCCGGTATTCCGTACCTCGCCCGGCGATCGCAGCCTCGCAGCTCTGCAGGAAGCGATCCAGGATCAGGAGGTAGTGCTCGGCTATCTCGTGAATTTGGCGCCAACGAGCGGGGGCAACAATCGCATCGCCTATGCGGGTGTTGGGACCGAAGCCGACATTCCGCCGGAGGGCAAGGGCACCTTCCTACTCATCATTGCCGGCCATCCGCCGGCCCAGCCCGGTGCGCAATTAGTCTGCTCCGGCCCAATCTTCGTAGAAGGCGCGCTGCAGGACGTGGCCGCCTACCGGCCCAACCGCTAAGAACCCGCTGGCTGATGCCGTTGTTCGCACCATAGGCGGTTGGCGGTGATATCCGACTGCCGCAGTGGGTCTGAACTGTAGATACGCACTCCGGGCGATCGATTCGCTGTACTTATATGAATAAGCATGAGGAGACTCGGCTCGATGAGCGAAACGCAGCCACCACCACATGGTCGCACAGTTTATGACGCGGCGGTCGAAATACTCCGGATGCTCGGTGGAGCTGCACCATATGCGGTGTTTCTCGTCATCATCCTATACGCGATCCAACAGGTGGTTATTGCGAACAATGACAAGCTGGCGCAGGTCAATATTGCTCGTACCGAAGCACTCGAAAAAAATGCCGCAGAAATCGCTCGGCTGAACCAGATAGTGCGCGAAAACGCCGACTCGATGGAACGGCTACGGGCGGCCCAGATGGATGGAATTGGCAAGGCGACTGAACTTGGCACCACGATAACCGCCGCGGTGCTGAACACCCAGGCGCTGCTAGCCCAACAACGTGCCGCGATCCTGGATGCGCAGTCGGCTGCGGCGGCGGCGGAGCGTAGTTTGAGGGACGTCGAAGCCTCTCGCCAAGTGTTGACGGAAGACGTCACGGCTATGCGGCGTCAGAGATTTCAGGCGGAGGAGACGATTGACGCGGCGCGCCGTGTCCTGGCCTTCCTGGGCGATGAACTGCCGCCAGGGAGGGATTTCACCGCACTGTCCCGTCGGTTCGAGACAGTCGGCGAGAGCGGCATGGCGCGGGAAGGCAGCGGCGGCACCTACTTCGGAGTCTTTCGGATCCCTGGCAATGAGATGGCTGACTTCATCGATTTCATCCAAATCCCGGAACCCAGATTCGCCAGCAACCTGCGCGAGGCTGGCGGTGCGACCGCAGCAGCGGAGGGGACGGCAGCTTTTCAAGTCGAATGGCGGTCACTGTCCCGTGACCGACAATTCGACCACCTCCAGGTCGCTTGGATCGAGGAGCGTCGCTACCGGCGATTCCTTGCTGCCCTGGGGCGAGCCCTAACTCCTGGACCGGCCCCGCCGGCAGCCTTCGCAGCGGACACCCGCAGCGTCGCTTTGCAGGCCGTGCTATGGTCCGTCGTGGTGCAGGAAGGTGTTTCTACGCCCCAGGTGCGGCGCGCCTGGAGCGGCCTGGACCCGGCAGCCACTGATGACCACACTCTGATCTGCGCGATCTTCGCCGAAAGACGCAAGCTCGGCGAATACCGGCCCTCTGCTTCGGCGGAGACCGTAACGCTGTTGCGGGCCCGTTACCGGCTGGAACAGCGGGAGGCACTCCGCATGCTTCCATCAAACGTGCCCCAAGGTGGGTTGCCGCAAAGGGAGTGCCAAACGTGAAAGGTCTGTTGATCCTGGCTGCACTGATCGTATCGGTCGGTTCCGCGCACGCGACGACCAGTTGCGCCCTCGGGCCCGCCAGACTTCAGGAAACGCGCCTGATTCTTCCGGTCACCTGTGGCCCTGCGGCGCGGGCAGTGCCCTATCCCGATGGCCCGCTGCATATCGGGGCTACATTGTATCGAATGCCGTCGGGCCTTCGGGGCCGCGTCGCGCCGCTCCCTTCAGCTGAGCTAGCACCGGGCGACACGCTGCATCTACCTTCGATCACGTTCACCGCCGGCCCGGCGTTACGCGAACTCAGCTTCGACGCCGCCGGCGCCACCGGGTTCACTCATCTGCTGGTGGCGATCTGGGATCAGAAGAACGTCTGTGAGGCCGATGGCAATTCGGAAAGCGGTTGCAGCCGCTTTCAATACAGTCTGGGCCGTGTCGATGCAGCCGAATTCCCGATACCAGTTGACGCTTGGCCGCGACCAATCTGTGACAAGCAGGGCTTGCAGGCCGCCGGCTTTTTCCGCTGGGTGGAACGCGAGGGCGACCCCGCCGGGATGGCGGCGCCGTCCCCCTTTGACCGCATGTTCACCCTGAATGACTGCTACGCCGCCACTGGTCCGGTTGGGCTGGGTTTCTCGGTGCGGCGCTGGAGGGTCGCGCCGCTGCCGGCACGCTGATCGCCTGACCTTGATGACGGGCGTCTTCGCGGCTCTGGCGGTGCTGCACGCGCTTGGCGGCGTCATCACCACCGTCTGCCTTTTAACCGGATGGCGACGACAGGGGCGTCGCTCCGCTCAGGGGCCCATGCCGTCTGCGGGACTTGTGATCCCTGCCTGGAACGCTGGCCACGCGCTTCTGGAAATGGGGGAAACCTTGGCCGCCGCCAGGGCACTTGGATTGCCCGCAGTGGTAGTCGATGACGGCTCCTGCCCCACGCAGGCCCATGCGTTAGCGATGGTCTGCGCGCGGCATGGGGCAAGTCTGGTGAGGCATCCAGCCAATCTCGGCAAGGTGGCGGCACTGCATAGCGGTCTCGCGATCTTGCACACCGAGGTCATCGTCACGGTGGATGCGGATACAGTACTGGCCGCGCCCGGCTTTCACCGTGGCATCGCGGCCTTCACAGAGCCGCACCTTGGCGCAATGGCGGTGATGCTGACGGCGGCACCCGGCGGCGCACTTGCCGGCATGCAAGCTGCCGAATACGCGTTCATGCTGGATTTCGAGCGTCAGGCGCTGTCCAGGCTGGGTCTGGTGTTCACAGTGCCGGGCGCAGCATCCTTTTGGCGCCGGGCCGCACTGGACGGGATCGGCGGTTTCAAGGACCGCACGATGGCCGAGGATACCGACGCCACTTTGGCCTTGCAGCGAAAGGGATGGCAAGTCGCTGCCACCCGGGATGCCATGGCGTCCACGCAGGTACCCGCCAGTCTCGGTGCATTGGTGCGACAGAGACGGCGCTGGATCTGGGGCCATGTGCAGGCTGCCCGTTACCACGCAACCAAACCTGGGGTTGGTATGGTTTTCGCGTGTTCCACGCTGCTGAATCTAGTCGGCCACGTGCTTGCGCTGTGGGGGCCAATAATGCTGACACTGGGGCCATTCCCGTCGATCGCCGCCGTCGCGATGCTGGTTGCCCTCGCCGCCGGCCTGATACGCATCGCCGCGGCAATGGCGTTCCGCTCTGAAATGCGGACGACTCCCAGGTTTGCAGTATTCGGGCTTTTGGCGGGCGTCGTTGTGATGCAGTTGGTGAACACCGTTGCTTTCTGGATAGGACTGGTCACGCTGACCCCATGGCGAAGACGCTGGCAGTAAGGCTCCCAAGGTCAGAGATTGATCAAATCAAAGCGGATAGACTCGGCGTCAATGTCTAGCGACTATCATGCCTCTGCGGTACCCAAAGAAAAATCAGATATATTCTATTATTACGACGTCATCCATCAATTGTCAGAAATAGCTACGAGATTTATCAGATTTTAGGGATAACTATTCAGGCGTTAATCAGTTAACAGCTATCTTTCCCGACAGTTACTTGGGTTTGTGATCCTTGATCTGCTGAGCAGTCGGACGAAAGAAGGTTAGTCCGTGCCGAATAGCGACGGCCTGACCATCTATCCCGAGAGGATCGGCGCGGTTCCAAGGCTGCACGACGGCATGCGTAGTTAACAACCTGATTGATGGCGCTTGTTGCAAAATAAACTTGATCAATTCGTCTAGAGCGTCGATTTGCTGAGTAGGATATGGCTCTGGATTTGTCTTGCGTTGGATGTTTGCGAGACTGATGCCAATTGAGGCTTTATTTATCTGGTGCCCTGATGGAGCAGGTATTGTTGAGCCGACGTGGAAAGCCTGATCCATAACTGGCACACAGTGGAAAACGATAGGCGGCCTGCCGGTCGCATTCTCTGACTTTGATGTGTCTTTGTCGTCACGTGCGATGATGAAATGGTAGCTCAGCCCAACACTTCGGAGATGATCAATGCTAGAAGCTGCTGTGCTGCCTGCCGTCGCATGCAGCACAATCATTTCAGGTCCATTGTTCCGGTCGCGATGGGGTAGCCAAGGGCTTAGCTGCTTCAATACCACTGCAGTTTCCTCCTGGTGATTGACCGAAATGAGACGTTGACACAGGCCCGGGCCTTAACACAACACCGAATAACTAGCGCAGAAGCCGAAAAATTCATGGATCCAGTCGGCTCCGGGCCTCCAATCCTGGCCAGTCCGCAGGCTCCTGTATCGGTAGGCTGTTCCTGCAGGCGCTTTTCGCGCTTGCGGTACCCGGCTCAGGTGGCCCTGCCGAGCACGCTGAGCCACATCGACTGGCAGGCTAGGCCACCGTTCGCTTCACGACCCCCACCGACAGCGTCGCCGCTGCCAGATCAAACGTTGCTCCCGAGATGTTCCGCGCCATCACCCGCACCGTGTTGTTCGACCACACCGCGGCATCGAGCTCGATGAACCGCGTCGACGACACCAGCGACGCTTGCGCCAGGTCGCCCGCACGTGCTCCGTTCACCGTGACGTCGATCAGCGACGTCGCCCCCGGCGCCAGGCTCGGCAGGTCCCAGGACACCTCTGCCGCGAACTCCCGCCGCCCCGAGCCGAACAGCGCCCCCGTCAACAACGGCGTGCCATTCAGCACAGCCGGCGCCGCTTCCGGCAGCCCGTAGAGCCGCAGCGACTGAAGGTCGATCGGCCCATCGAAGCCGATCACCCCCACCTGCGCATAGGCCACCGACGCCCCCACGCGGATGGTCTGCCGGCGATTGAAGTTCGCATCATCCATCGGCGCGCCGGCATTCCAGCCCTTGGCCGGGCCGTTCCACTGCATGGTGGTGATGGAGGCCAGCACGTCGCCCGCGATGTCCTCGCGGACATTCCCCGCCCCATCGAACACCCGAACGAAGAGCCGGCCGCCCGACGCCCCGCTCGTCAGCCAATGCGCCAGCGCGAACTCCTTGGCCTGGGAGGTATCGAGCATCCACCCCAGCCCGCGGTTCGCCGCCAGCGTCACCGCACGATCGGTCGGCGTCAGGTCGGTCAGCCCGTTGAAGCAGAAATCCGCCATGAAGGTCGCCGTGGTGGTCGAGGTGGCGATGGTGATCAGCCCCTCCACGCCGACCTCGGTCGCCGACTGGCGGAACGCCGCCGCGCGGGTGTTCGGCACCCCGGCCAGGAAGCGCTGGAACCGCGACGCCGGTGCCCGGTGCCGGTTGATCACCGCATTGCCGCAGCGGTTCGCGGTCGCCGTGTAGTCGATGCCGACGAGGTAGGTGTTGGTCCAGGCGATATCGTACTCGCAATCCTGCGCCCCGGCCGTGTGCCGCGCCGCCAGGGGCGAGCAGGCCTCCATGCGCATGTTGCGCGCGATGATGGCGGAGCCGGAGGTCTGGTTCAGGAAGGGGATGGCGATGTTGCTGCCGGCCTGGCGCAGCTCGAAGTTCGGCGCGTCAAAGACGTGCCGGTTGTGGTTGGAATAGGCACCGGCCTCATTGCCGAAGCGCACGCCAAACCGGTCCTGCGCGGCGTTCACACCCGTCGCCTGGGCGAAGTGCCCGCCGTAGTAGCGGATCGAGGTGTTCCAGGCCGTGGCCGTCGCGCACCAGATATCCAGGCCGATGCGGTTGTTGACGATGCGCCCGAGCGTGAAGGTGCTGTCCTCGACGCCGCGGCCATCGCCGAGCGTGCGCATGCCGATGGTGAAGCCTTCCACCCGCCGCAGCTCGATCTGCGAAGCATCGACGTTGCGCACGGTGATGCCGATGTCCGCCTCGGAGGACCAGTCGGAGATGGTCTGCCGGATGACGTTCAGCCCCGTGTAGAGCTTCTCGGCGTTGCGGATGGTGCCGCCATCGCCCAGCACCAGCACAGAGGTGGGTGCCGTGCCGGTGTAGCGGATCGTCCCCTGCATGATCAGCCCGCGTGCGCCGCC